>DASZZL010000086.1:0-98171 GCA_035545035.1 Pyrinomonadaceae bacterium | reverse complement strand
CTCATTTCCGCTCGAGCGTGTCGTACAAAGGTTGCGCCGGCCAGAGTCTTCCGCGCTGATTCGCCGCAGTAATCGCGAGCACGCGAATCTTATCGTTGGCCGGCAGCGTCAAGGTCTTTGCACCTGCGGGCACGTCGAGCGTGTAAGCGAATAGATAAGAGTACGCGTAATACTCGTTAGCGCCGTCGGGGTTGTGCCGATGCGAAGCGAACCACGCGAGCGGAGCGCGTTTGATGAAGCCCGGCGTGATCCCGATCATTTCGCCATACGGATCTGTTCGCGTGCGCGGACGTTGCAACTGCGCCGCGATATCCGGCGGCGTCCCCGGCGGTGGCGTGCGTGGCGGGATCACAACTTCCTTCGTTCGCCACTGTCGATCGTCCCACTGACCAATGAAGCCGCCCCAGTATTGAATGTTCAAATCGACCGGACTGCTGCCGAGGCGAAACGTCGACCTCTGATCGCCGTCGGCCGATGCAGCCACGATATACACGCGATTGAACTGGCCGGCGGGCAGAGTGATCGTCTGGCCTTTCGCGATCACGGCATTTGGGGTTCCTTTTGTCGCCGAGCCAAACTGGAAACGAATGCCGTCATACTCGAGTCCGCGCGGCAGCATCTCTGCGGGTAGCGCACGCCCCGCGGCATCAAACCCAGGTGAAGACTTCGTTCCATCAGCGCTGGTCGCCGAAATGTCGTAAGGGGGCGTAACTGTCTGCGAGATTGACGAAGCAAGCTTTGCGCGCGGCGCTCCCAACTTGATCGCAAACGTGCGCAGTTGATAAGCGCCGAGCTCGGTTACCAATTCGCCTTTCATCAACGTGACTTTGCCGACCGGCAGTTCCTGACCATTCACTTCGCGCGCGGAAATAATCGGCGCGGCAAAACTAAGTCGAACACCCGGCTGCGGCTGACCGTTGAGTTCAACAACTCGCACGATGATTTCGTAGCTCTCTTCAGATTTCTTTAGCGCCAAAACCCGGACGCGACTGTTGTTCACGCGCAGCAGCGAAAAGTTCTTGCCCAGCGGCCCAATATGCCGGTCACTTTGAAAGGCGATCAGCGGTTGATTCAAACGCTGCGCCTGCCAGTCAGTCTGCTCTGTTCGCCAGTCGCCCGCATGCGCCGCGAGGCCATAAACAAATTCATGATGACCCAAATCCTGTGTGGTCTGATCGCCGTAACCCGCGCGTGGGCCGAGACCGGGCGTGCGCATCAGCGTCAAACGAATCGTGTTGTCGTCGGGCTTGTCGGAAGCGTTCTTGCAATCTGTCAGCACGGTGACGCCGAAAGCGCCGCTTTTGTCGGTCAAATCGATCCACTGATGTGATGGGACTTCGAATTTCTTTTCATCGTTCGTCGCGCGCTGAATCGTGCCGACGTCCCAGTTGTATGTAGCCAACGGATTCGATGCAGCGAGCGGAAACGTGGCCTTGAGATGGGCCTCGCGCGTGTTCCAGTCGATGACGTTGCCGAACTCGATGCGTCTGCCGGCGTCGCCGGCGCTCAAGCTGATTGTCTGGACAAACTTAGAGCCTTCGATTTCGCGTTCGACCTCGAGCGCGACGCGAACCGGGCCATTCTCGACGATGCGAATCTTCGCCGGGCCGCTGACGTAAGCGCGCGGCGGCTTCTGCTGGTCAGAAAAATCCATGTTCCAGGCGGGCCACTGTTCCGGCTTGTCGGTCTTGATCTCCAGGCGTGCGGGCCCGGAAAGCATCTCCTTGTTGAGCGTCTTGTCGAAGATGCTCGACACGTCGCCACTCTGATCGAGCATGACTCGATAGCGAGCGTTTTCCAGCGACGACTCGGAAACTTTCAACGTCGAAGGAGTTGAAGATCCATCCGCCGGCTGAACGTCATAGACCGCATAACCAACGGAAGGCGCCTTCGCGAGAAACAAAACTCTGCCGTTCGACAACTGGGCCGGCACTTCCTTTCCGTCCGGTCCAAAAACGCGAACGGCGTTCGGTGCGCCGCCCTTGAACGACACTGTCGCTTCCACGACATCTTCGCGCGCAATGTTCAGCGGATTGTAGACAACGATCGCAGCGCCTTTCGTTTCGGTGTTCATTCCCGACGCGATCGCTTCGGTCGCACTCGTCAATACTTCAGCAAACTGGTTCATCGCGATCACGTCATCGTTCCACGAAAACTCGAAGGCTTTCGGCGTCGCCGTGCCCGGCAAAATATCGTGAAACTGCCCGCCCATCACCAGCGTCCACGCCTTGTTCAGACGATCCTGCGGATACGGACGCCCGCCCAGCCACGCCGCGGCGACCGAAGCTTTCTCGGCGGCGTCGGCCAGCAATTCATTCTTGCGATTCCAGCGCTTCTGAAATGTCTCAGACGAGTAAGAACCGGCGGAGTGGTTTGTGAGTTGCAGCTCGCCTTTGAATCGTGGCAAGCCAGACAACTGTTCAGGTTTGATGGCGAGAAACATCTGCTCCGATGTTGCCGAAACGACATGCAACGGACCGTCGCCAACTCGCACTTCGGGCAACGATGGCGCAGGTTGCTGTCCTTGTGCAGGGTTTGCTTGCCCCGGCAGAGACGCCATGCCCTTCGTTACGATCGCCTCCATCATCTTCACTGAAGCTTCAGAGGGCGCACCACCGGTGTCGCCAGTGCCGTAGTAGTGATAGTCGGTGAACAGCCCGCTCGCTTTTCCATTCAGCGCGACTCGCCCCGGCCAGTCGATCGGATTGTTTCGCGCATTCGGATCCGCAATGATCGGACTCTTGCTGATGTCTTCGCGCACCTGCCCGCCGTAGCTGCCGGGATTGAACGCCGCGATCACTCCGCGCCCATCCGGACCTTCCCAAAAACCGACGTTGAAAGGAATGCCAACCGGTGTGTTCTCAATCGAGCCCGGGCCGCCGACGCGCGCCGCCGATCCCCACGTCAATTTTTGCGTCGAGAAACCCTTCAGTCCCATGTGCGCGAGGATGCTCGGCAGAGAAGCGGGAAAACCGAAACAGTCCGGCAGCATGTATTCGGCGCTCGTCTTTCCGAACTCATGACGAAAGTATTGAGTGCCGTAAAGAATCTGGCGAATGATCGATTCGGCCGATGGCGAGTTGACGTCGCCTTCTTCCATCGACGAGCCCGCGGGAAACCAACGGCCGGCGGCGACGTATTGCTTCAGCTTCGCATAATCTTCGGGCCAGTACTCCTTCATCATGCGATAACGATTCGCGCCGCTGAAATTGAAAACGTAGTGCGGATACTTTTCAAAGAGCGCGAAGTTGTCGTGCATGGTCTTTGGCAGATACTCGCGTATGACCTGCGGATACTCCCAGCGCCACTGCGTGTCCAGGTGCGCGTAGCCGACCACGTAAAGTGTCGGATCTCTTGTCAGGTCAGGATCAGATGGCGCAGCCATCTGGCCGTGCGCCACGCCCAGTGTCAGCGAAAACGCGAGGAGCAGAAGTGATGAGCGATTCAGTTTGGATAGCATAGCGCGAGCTTTTATTTCAGAAAGCCGTAGAAGTCAACCCTGATGTTTCCGACATGCAGTTCGGTGAGATCGTCTGCTATAATCCCGCGTCATGAAAACACAACTGGCACGCGCAATCGCGATTCTTCTCCTCGTACTTTTTGCCACTCAGTCGGTTTGGGCCACCTGCGGCGGTGGCGGTGGTGGTGGCGGCGGCGGCATGTCGAACGGTGGCGGCGGCGGCGGTTCCAATGCGCCCGTGTACATCGTGCCGTGGAAAGTTCGCAAGCCGAAAGATCCGCCGGCGATGGGACTCGTCCTTTACTGGTTCCCGGCCTCGAATAACGAGGTGAATAATTCGAGTCTGCGTCAATCACGCGCTCTTTCTCTATACGCCAGCCAATGCGTGTCGATGGAACTGGCGGACACTCACATTCAGAACGCGGACAAACTCGTCGGCGAGTCCAAGCTGCCCGTCGCCGTACTGGCCATGCCTGACGGCACGCCCGTCAGCAAGATCGAGAACAAAGACGGCAAGCTCAAAGTCGGCGACGTGGAAAAGGTCGTCGACAGCGAAATGAAGCAACGGGAAAGTGCGGTCGACGGGCAGATGAAAGATGCTGCTGACAAAGTGAAAGCCGGCGACAAGGATTCGGCGATCAAGATTTATCGCGCCGTGCTTGATCAGAAATGTCTGTTCCCCAAGAAAGCCAAGGAAGCGGCAAAGCAACTGAAGAGTCTCGGCGTCGGCGAGATCGCCAGCATACCCGCCGCTCCGGTATTCGAGCCGCGCCAGAGTGCTTTGATCGAACGAACGATGCGTCGCGGACTGATTGCTGAAATGAATGCGCAGTACATCACCGCCGACCAGCTCTATCAAAGAGCACATCTGATGGATCCAGCGGACCCAACTCCTTTGCGCTATCTCGGCGAAAACTATCGCCACAACATCGGCGCCTGGAATAAAGCGCGCACGGCCTTCGAAACGATCCTGAATATGCCGGCCGATCCGCTTTCGCGCTCGGTCGCGCTCCACGGTCTCGGCAAGATGACGATCCACGATGGCGAGTTCAAAAAGGGACTGGCGTTAATGGAACGCGCGGTCGAAGAATTTCCGTTGGCGCTCGCTTATCGCAATCTCGCCGTCTATTGGAACTCCGAAGGCGACACAGCGAAGGGCGACGCGTACACGCAGCAGGCGCTGGCGCTCGATCCGAAAGATCCCTACAACCTGGTCTTCGCCGCGGTGTTCATGGCCGCCAACGGAAAGAAAGACGAAGCGCTAAAGATTGCGCGCGACAACGTCAACCTGATGCCCGCTTCGTATAACCTCGCGGCGATCTATGCGCAGAACGGACAGCGCGACAAGGCGCTCGCTTTATTGCGGCGTCACTTCTATCAGTACGAGCGCTATCAATCAGTTCGCGCGAAAGAGATGATGGAAGCGCGCGTCGATGCGGTGTTCGATTCCATCCGCTCAGATCAAGCATTCATTGCGCTGACGAAAGGCGCTGATGGCCGACTTCCAATTCCGATGAAGAATATGGGAATGCGTCCCGGAACGAATCAGTAAGTTCTGGCACAGTCGATCTCCGCGCCATCGGGTTCGGAATACCCAGTGGCGCGGATTTTCTTGTCCTCAATTCATTAATTCACAAAGTTAATATCGCAATGGAACCCAGCAAGATACGCAACATCGCAATTATCGCGCACGTCGATCACGGCAAGACCACTCTGGTTGACGCCATGCTCAAACAAGCCGGCACATATCGTGACAACGAAACAATAGTTGACCGTGTGATGGACTCGATGGACCTGGAACGCGAGCGCGGCATCACCATCATGGCCAAGAACACCTCGGTGCGTTACGGCGATTACAAAATCAACATCGTGGACACGCCCGGCCACGCCGATTTTGGCGGCGAGGTCGAACGCGTTTTGACGATGGTTGACGGCGTGATGCTTCTGGTGGATGCAGCCGAAGGCTGCCTGCCGCAGACGCGGTTCGTGCTGCGCAAAGCTTTGGAAGCCGGCCTCCCGGCAATCGCAGTCGTCAATAAAATTGACCGCCATGATGCGCGTCCCGAAGAAGTCGTTAACGAGATTTACGAGTTATTCCTCGACCTTGATGCCACCAACGAGCAAATTGAGTTTCCCATTCTCTACTCCATCTCGCGCGACGGTGTTGCTAAAAAGCAGCTCGCCGATTCATCGAAAACTCTGAAGCCCTTGTTCGATCAAATCATCGAGACGATTCCCGCGCCGCAGGCGCTGCGCGACGACTCGTTGCAGCTTCTGGTGGCGAATGTCGATTACAACGAATACGTGGGGCGACTGGCGATTGGGCGAATCTTTTCAGGCGAGATTACCCGCAACCAGGAGATTGTGATCGCCGGGCACGAAGGCGCCGTCAAGAAAACGAGGGTGAAAGAGCTTTACATTTTCGAGGGTCTGAAGCGACAGTTGGCAGAGAGTGCCGGCGTAGGCGAAATCGTCGCGCTCGCCGGCGTCGAAGATATCAACATTGGCGAGACGATCACCACGCCTGATAATCCGAAGCCTTTGCCGGTAATCGCCGTTGACGAACCCACAATCGCGATGATCTTCAGCGTCAACAACTCTCCGTTCGCCGGGACTGAGGGACAGTTTGTGACGTCGCGCCAGATCAAAGAACGACTTGATCGAGAAGTCCTTGGCAACGTCGCGATTCGCGTGGAAGAAACCGCTTCACCCGAGCAATTCAAAGTGTCGGGGCGCGGCGAACTTCAGCTCGCCATCCTGATCGAGATGATGCGTCGCGAAGGTTATGAAGTGCAGGTTTCAAAACCCCAAGTCATCACGCGCAAAGTCAACGGCGTGTTGCAAGAGCCGATCGAGCAAGTTGTGGTTGACTGTCCAGAAGAATTTATCGGCGTGGTCACGGAAGCGATGGGCCGGCGCAAAGGGCAAATGACGAAGATGGTCAATCACGGCACGGGCCGCGTGCGGCTCGAATTTGAAACGCCTTCGCGCGGGCTGATTGGTTTTCGCGGCGAGTTCCTGACGGAAACCAAAGGCACGGGTCTGCTCAACACAATCTTCCTGCGCTTCGACAAATGGCAGGGCGAGATGAAAGGCCGCGGCACCGGCTCGCTGGTGGCGGATCGCATGGGCGAATCCACAACCTACGCGCTGTTCAATTTGCAGGAACGCGGTTCGCTCTTCATTCGACCAAACACGAAAGTCTACGAAGGCATGATCATTGGCGAGAACGCGCGCACGGTCGATTTGGACGTGAACGCGATCAAGGAAAAGAAACTGACGAACATGCGCGCCGCTAGCGCGGATGAAGCGATGCGTCTGGTTCCCGTGAAAGATCTATCGCTGGAAGAAGCGCTCGAATTCATTTCTGGCGATGAATTGGTCGAGGTGACGCCGAAATCAATCCGTCTGCGCAAGAGAGTCTTGAAGCCAAACGAGCGACCAAAGAAGGAAACTTAATCATTCGGCAGCCTCCCGGTTTTCAGCATGGACGACGGGCAAAGTTGCTCCACCACGCATGCTTCGCACAGTGGCCGTCGCGCTTTGCAGGCTCGGCGGCCGTGAAAGATCAGCAAGTGAGAAAAAATAATCCAGTCCTTGCGCGGCACGATCTCCATCAAGTCGAGTTCGATCTTGCCGGCGTCCTTGTGCTTCGTGAGTCGAAGACGCTGTGACAGACGGCTGACGTGCGTGTCGACGACGATCCCGGACGCAATGCCATAAGCGACTCCAAGCACGACGTTCGCGGTCTTTCGCGCGACGCCGGGAAGCCGGAGCAGCTCGTCCATCGTCTTGGGAACCTCGCCGCCAAATTCTTCGACCAGCATTTTGCAGGCGCCCTGAATCGATTTCGTCTTGTTGCGAAAGAAGCCGGTGGTGCGAACGTCCTGCTGTAGCTCGACGGCCGGAACTTTTAGATAGTCTTCGGGCTGGCGGTACTTGCGAAAGAGATCGGCGGTGACGATGTTGACGCGCTCGTCGGTGCACTGCGCGGAAAGAATCGTGGCAATCAAAAGCTCAAACGCGCTTCCGTGATTCAGCGCGCAATGCGCATCCGCGTGCGCGCGCTTCAGCAGCTTGATGATCTTCGTGGTTCGTTCGTTCAGTTGGGATTTGGTTTCTCGCATAACCGAGCTTGAAAACGTTCTACCGTCCGCTTCGCGGGCTTCGTAACAAAACCGTCCTCGATCCTTCGCGGACACGCTACCGCCTGCCGTGCGCAATCTTGACGGCTTCTGGCAGCGCACGCAAACGCCGCATCGCGATCACCCCGAACAGCGGCCCCGGCGCGAGAATCATGAACGCGTAGCGCCAGCCAACCACATCGACGAGGCGCGGAATTAATTTGATCGAAACAATCGTCAACAGAAATCCCAGACACGTTTGAATCGTCAGCGCCGTGCCGAGGTATTGCGGATCACCCAGCTCGGTCACGCAAGCCGAGAACTGTGCGGAATCCGCGACCACGCTTGCTCCCCAGATCGCAGCGACGATCAAGAGCAGAATTGGATTCGCCCCGAACAGCAATCCGATCACCAGACAACAGCAGCCGCTGATTGCCATCGCCCAGGAGGTAACTATCGTGCGTCCTACGCGATCGGCAATCAAACCGGCGATGACACAACCCGCCGCGCCGCAGCCGATCACCAGAAACGAAGCCACTTCAGCGAGCGACGGATCGCTTTTGCGCAGTGACAAGCTGGCGCGAATCATGAACGGTATCCACGTCCACATCGCGTAAAGCTCCCACATGTGGCCAAAGTAGCCCATATTTGCCAGCCGCACACCGCGTGAGCCAAAGACTCTGCCGACTTGCTTCCAATCAAATCGCGCGGCAGGCCGTGCATATGGGCCATCGCCGACAAAGAACAGCACCACCAAACCGCCGACAACCGCGAGCAGTGAAACAAACAGGACGTTGTGCCGCCAGTTGGTGCTGCCGATTCCATTGACCAGATACGGCGTCGCTTTGCCGAGCGTCAGCGCGCCGACCAACACTCCGAGCGCCATCCCACGTCCATGCCGAAACCAGGTCGCCAGAATTTTCATCGCCGGCGGATAGACTCCCGCGAGAAACATTCCGGTCAGAAACCGCAACGGGATTCCCAACGCCGAATCGTGTGCGAACAAAGCGAAAGCTGCGTTGACTATTGCGCCGGCGATCGCCGTTGAGGTGAAAAGCCGGCAAGAGCTGATGATGTCCGGCAGATTCAGCAGCGCGCTCAGCAGAGTCCCCGCTACGAATCCAAGCTGCACCGACAGCGTCAACCAGCTTGCCGCGCCTTCGCTGAGGTTCCATTCTTTGGTCAGCGCCGGCACAACTGCCGAGCCGCTGAACCACAGCGACATGCCGAACAGTTCAGCAATCGCCAACAGCGCGAGCGTGCGCCAGCGCGCAGCCGACGGCACGTCATCAGTTGAAGCGCGATGCTCCCCGACTTTCAAGACATCCGAATTGTAGCGTAAATATCGCTCGGGAGACTGGAGGAATGATCAAGCGACGGCTTCAATCTGGCGGGGCTCGACATGAAGCCTGACGGGTTGGCGAGCGCGCTTCCTGCGCTTCTCTTCGTACATCACGCTATCGGCGCGGGCCATTAGTTCTTCGATAGTGCAAGCTTCATCAGGATCGAAGTGCGTGACGCCGATACTGATCGAAAGATCGTAGGGACGATTACGTTGTGCGTTGGTCAGGTCAATCTTTTGCTGCAGTCGCTCCGTGAGCGAGTCGGCACTTTCGTCCTGACGCACACTGGCCAGCAAGACGAATTCATCGCCACCGAGACGAGCAATGATATCCGAGCTGCGAAATGCTTCCTTCAGGATTTCCGCGGTCCGCACCAACGCTCGATCCCCTTCAAGGTGGCCCAACGAGTCGTTGATTCCTTTCAAGCCGTCGAGATCGGCGTAGAGCACTACCAGACTGTTGTCGCTGCGCTGGAATGAATCGAGATACTGCTCGGTAACCGCCAGAAAACCTCGCCGGTTATAGAGACCAGTCAATTCGTCAACCAGCGACAGACTGTGCAGCGCAGATTCGGCCCGCTTGCGTTCGCTGATGTCCTGAATCTGAAAAATGAAATGCGCGGGATTGTCTTCAGAGTCGTGCACCAGCGAAACGCTGTTCATGGCCCAGACGATCTGTCCCGTCTTGTGAACGTATCGTTTCTCGACCTGGCAGGTCGGCGTCTCGCCCTGAATCAAACGATAGAGGTTGGCCAAATCGCTGCCCACATCGTCGGCGTGGGTGATGCTTTGGAAATCGGATCTCAGCAATTCTTCTTCGCTGTATCCGACCAGGTCACACAGCGATCGATTTACTCGCAGCCAGGTTCCCTGCGGCGAAACCAACGCCATGCCGATGGCCGCATAGTCAAACGCGTTGCGAAAGTGCGCTTCCGTTTCCAGTAATGCCTTGCTGATGCGCTGCTGCTCGGCGATGTGACGATTCAGCTCTTCGACGTGCCGGCGCGCCTGTTCCGCTTGAGCCGCGGCACTTTCGAGGTTCTTCATGTAGGTCCAGTATGTGAAATAGAGGATCGCGATAATTGGAATCGTGGCGCTGAATGCAAAGAAGCCGACGTTGCCGATGAACCGCGCGATGATTCCCGCGGCGGATGCGCCGCCAAAGTAAGTCAGCGAGGTCCATAAGAAATTCTTCCGCCACGTGAGCCAGACAGGCTCGCCGGCTTTCAGTGCTTCACTCGTCGCCACCAGCACGGAATTGCCGAGATACTGAACCACGGCCATCACGCACAAAGCGATCAGATAGTTTGCGGAATAGACATCGTGCCAGCCTATCGTCTCGCCAAAGCAAAGCCGCAATGCCCAGACCGTGAGAAAAGTCGAGCAGGCCATCACGCCGGCGTTGAAGAAGTAAACTTGAGCTTTGGTGGAAATTCGCACCGAAGAGCAAAGCGCTTCGACGGTCGCCAACAAGATCGCCGCTTCGCCGCCGAACATCAGCAACGAGAGAAAGATGAACGTATCAGAGACGGAAACGTGGGCTTTGACGCGCGGAATCTGAATGCTCAAGCGCGAGCCGATGCATACCGTAGCCAGCGCCAGCAACAGGAACCGAACATCAAGCCGGTGCAAAGGCAAGTGCCAGGCGGTGTACCCGACGACCGACATGCCGGCGGCTACGACCAGCCAAAGATAGAATTTATTTTTGTGACTGCGGTTCACCATCGGGTTTCTTCTCGGCGCGGCGGGAGAGTCTCCGCGCCTGCTCGCGCGATTGCAACGACCGTTCCGCGGGACAGTCTGCAAGATTTGCTGGAAAAACTGCGGTTTTCAGGGCTCGGGCTGCGGCAGGCGGTCAGAACGAAGGGGTCACTTTGGCGGACGTGACTTTCAATCTGAGCGATAGCCGCGTGTCCGCAAGCCCGACCGTAAGGGAGGCACCGAGATTTCTTAGCGCGCCATTGCATGTGACTAGCCCTTTCTGACGCGCGGGCTTCAGACACGCAACTTTGAGCCAATCGCCCTGCTGCGTTAGAATTCCAGCCCCGATTCAGTCAGGAGGCGGCGACGTCTCAGGCGCATTTCAAGAACGAGATCAAAATGCTTCTAATGTTTGTCACCGACCCGCTACCTCTCACCGGGAATCTTTGCGCAGACTTTCCAGGCTTCTGCGACACGATTGACAAAACTGTGACCAACATCAGTCCGCTGTACCAGCTCGACGCTTTCGACTGGACCGTGCTGGTTATTTATTTCGGCATCCTGACCATCCTCTCGATCTATGGCGCGTATCGCGTCAAGCAAGTCATCGAGTTCTGGCGGTATTCGAAGTTTCCGCCAAAGCCGAAACGCGAGTTCGCTGAAGCAGAACTGCCGCGCGTCACCGTGCAGCTTCCGCTCTTTAACGAGATGTATGTCGTCGAGCGTTTGGTGCAAGCGGTGATTGAGATCGATTACCCGCGCGACCGTTTGGAGATTCAGGTGCTGGACGATTCCACCGACGAGACAGTCGACATCGCGCGCGCGACGGTCGAGCGATACGCGCGTGCCGGTTTCGATATTCATTACCTTCATCGCGACGATCGCACGGGATTCAAATCGGGCGCGCTGGAGCATGGCATGAAGACAGCGAAAGGCGATCTGATTGCGATCTTCGATGCCGACTTTGTGCCCAAGCCGGATTTCCTGCGCAAGCTGATTCATTACTTCACCGATCCGATTGTCGGCTGCTCGCAGATGCGCTGGGCGCACATCAACGGTTCGTACAACCTTCTAACGCGGCTGCAAACGATCATGCTCGATGGTCATTTTGTAGTCGAGCAAACTACGCGCAACCGCAGCGGCAACTTTTTCAACTTCAACGGCACCGCAGGAATCTGGCGGCGCGAAGCAATTGAGATGAGCGGCGGCTGGCAGCACGACACGCTCACCGAAGATACGGACTTGAGTTTTCGCGCGCAGTTGATGGGCTGGCGGTTTGTCTATCTGCTCGACGAAGAAGCGCCGGCTGAAATTCCGGTCGACATTAACGCCTTCAAAGCACAACAGCGACGTTGGGCCAAGGGCGTGCTGCAAGTTTGGTTCAAGCTGTACAAGCGAATCTGGGGCGCGCCTTTGCCGCTGCGCGTAAAGCTGGAAATGTTTTTTCGCTTAACCGGCAACATCAGTTATCCGCTGATGATCGTCGCCAGCTTCATGCAGTTTCCGCTGCTGCTGGTTCGTTACAACCAGGGCTTGTATCAACTGATGCTGCTGGACGTGCCGCTGCTTTTCTTTTCGACGGTCTCAGTCGTGCTCTTTTATGGCAGCGCGGTGTGGTACCTCGATGAGAAACGCGGTTCGCGTCTGCTGCACTTGCCTTTGGTGATGGGCCTCGGCATCGGTCTGGCGTTTTCGAACGCGCGCGCGGTGATCGAAGCGCTGGCCGGCGTGAAATCGGACTTTGTGCGCACCCCGAAGTATCGCGTGGAAAAAACGCATGACGAATCGTGGAAGCACAAGAAGTACAAGCGAAAGCATGGATGGCTGCTGCCGCTGCTCGAGGTAAGTTTTGCGCTCTATTTTGTGCTGGCGATCGGCTATGCGGTGCGCATGCACATGTGGGGGCCGATTGCGTTTCTGCTGCTGTTCTGCTTCGGCTATGGCTACATGGGCACGATGAGCTTGCTGCAAACTGTCGGCGGGCGGCGTCACGCGGCCGGCCTGCGGCCGGCGGCGAAAGCGAGCTGAAGTTTGCTGTAACCCGCCACGCTCGCTGGGCGTCTTAGGTACCGAACTCGCAAACTAAGTCGCACTCGACAAGCGAATTACAACCTTTAACGGAGGATTTTCCGAAATGAGAAGATTGTTTTTGATTGGTGGACTGTTGGTTGCGTTTGGACTCGCCGTCCTGGCGGCCAGCGCTGCTGCTCCGGCGAATTTTGCCGGCACGTGGGGCTTAGACAAAGCCAAGAGCCAGGGACTTTCACAGCGCATGCAGAATGCCGAGAGCGTGACCTGGACTATCACGCAGGACGATAAGACGATTTCCATCGATCCGAAGGTTACCGGTGGTCAGCCACCCGCAGGCGGAGGCGCCGGTGGAGGCACAGGCGGTGGACGGCCTCCGGCTGGTCCGACTGCTTACAAGCTCGACGGCAGCGAGACCACCTCGGACGTTCCATTGGGACAAATGACGGGGAAGCAAACGCTGAAGGCAACATGGGCCGGCGATGCTTTGCAATTGTCTCGAACGACAACCGTCAGCACACCGGACGGTGACAGAACCAGCTCCAATGCTCAGAAGCTGTCACTGTCAGGCGATGGCAAGGTTTTGACGGCTGTCGTGCACAGTGAAGGTGGCCGCGGCGGCCCGACAGACTCGACGCTGGTCTTCAACAAACAGTAAGCGAGCCCAACACTTTACGAGCAACCTCCTCGGATTGCGCAGATTTCACAGATTATCTGTGTCATCTGCGTAATCTGTGGACTGTTCTTACGGCCCGAATCTTTGCCGGTACTCGGCAGAGTTGACGAAGCCGGTGACCATGCCGCGCGGGTCGTTGCTCTGATCCAGCACCTGAATCCAGGCAAGATAAAACGCGTCCGGTTCGCGTCGCAAATAACCAAAGTATTCCATTACTGCATACGCCTGGTGGTTGTACTTAGTCGACACCTCTGCACTCTCGACGATCTGTCTGAGCACTTGTGCTCGCGTCAGCGTCGAGTTGTTCAACCCATCAATCATTGATTGACGGCTCGATAAGGTCACACCTGCCGTATTCAGCAAAGCATCGACATACTGCTGATTGCCCGTCGGCGTGTTCGGGAAATTGTATGCGCTGGCAAACGCTGTCCGTGCCATGAAGTCAGCGATGAACTGCACCTTCGCTGCTTCCAACTGATTCGCGTCCAGAAAGCCGCTCACCCGCGCCAGATCCACTACGAACTCCGCATAATCAGGTTTTCTTCCAAAAGCCACTGGATAGAAGCGATAGACGAAGTAGCCGCGGCTCTGAAACTCTTCCGATTGAAAGAAGAGTTGCGAGACGTGTATCCGATCGCACTGCGTGGTGTCGCCTGTGCAGTTGTTAATGGTGCTCGACCAGCCGGCAAAGCCCGGCGGATCCGGCTCGCGGCCGAGAAAGTCCAGGTACTGCTGCCGCACGAAGAAGTTCGTCTGATCGATCGGATTGGGCCCGGTCGTGGTTTCATTATCGACGATCATCACGGTTGTGGTTGACTGTGTGCCCAGCGTCGCTCCCGTCGGGTTGTTCAGGCTGACCGTGAAGTTCTCGGTTCCTTCGGCGTACGAATCGTCAATGATGGCCACGGAGAATGACTTGGAAGTTTCTCCCGCGGCGAAGGTCATGGTGCCGAGCGTGTTGATGAAGTCGCAGCGCGGCGAAGCGACGCCATTGAAGACGTTGCAATTCTGCAAACCCGCCGCATCGTTCGTGACAAAGCCTACGCTTGCCGCCCCTGAGGTATTGCCGGAACGCGTCGCTATCAGATTCACCCGCTGATCGCCTTCGCCCACGATAAAGAGTGGGGCGCTAAACTGGATAGTCGTTGGTGTTGGAGTCGGTGTCGGAGTTGGCGTTGGTGTTGGCGTCGGCGTCGGAGTTGGTGTCGGAGTTGGCGTCGGAGTTGGTGTCGGGGTTGGTGTCGGTGTCGGCGTTGGTGTCGGCGTCGGCGTAGGCGTTGAGCAGGCTTGCTGTCGCTCGAATGCGCCGATGTCGGTGCCGTTGCCGCCGGAGGCGTTCGGGATTACAGAGTCATCGAACGTGCGCGGGAAACCTGCGCCGCGCTGGTCAAAGGCCCGAAACAAACTTGCTCCCACTGAATGAGAGGCCGCCGTCGTGCTGTTCGCGGCGCGCGTAACGGTCAACGAATTGATGGTTTTGGTGGTCACGACCATCTGCTCGCTATCAATGAGGACCGTATAGCCAACTCCCGCAGGAATGATGCTAGTCTCATCAACGTTGATTGCTGTCGTCGAGTTATTGATATCGCTACTGAGGTGGGTCAGGCGGTCGTTGATGCCTTTGTCAATGGCGGGGCTGCCGCAGAGCAAGGCGATGGTTGGAGTCGGGCCGCCGTTGCCTTGCAAGCCAGTCGGATCGAGCTTCGGGTCGAGCGGTGAGGCTACTGTCCCCGTCTGGTCCGTGGGCTGGGTGGTGAAGCCCGTGCTCCCGTCTTTCTTGCCGATCAGGTTGAACCCTCCGGAGCTGAAAGCACCAGTAACGTCTGGAGGATTCGTAGAGAGTGCGCTGTTCAAAGCGATGATGCTGCTCACGACAAACACTGTTGAGGCGGAGCCGTTGAAAATGCCGCCGCCGCCGCCGCCAGCAGAGTTACCGCTGAGCGTGCTGTTGATCACATGCACGTGCGTGCCTCCACCGCCGCCGTATAAAATGCCGCCGCCAATTCCGCCGCTGCCAGTAAAGTTACCGCTGAGCGTGCTGTTGGTCACATTCACCGTGCCGCCGGCGCCGAGGTCGCCGTTCGAGATGCCGCCCCCAGTGCTGGCAGAATTAGCGGTGAGCGTGCTGTTGGTGACATTCACTGAGCCGCTGCTCAAGTTGTAAATGCCACCACCGACTAAAGCAGAATTAGCGGTGAGCGTGCTGTTGATGACATTCACTGTGCCGGTGCTGTTGTTGTTAATGGCGCCGCCGAGGCCGTTGAAGCCGCCGCCGCCGAGGGCATGGTTATCGCTGAGCACGCAGTTGTTGACATTCACCGTACCGCTGCTGGCGTTTTGAATGCCTCCACCATTGTTGGTGCCGGTGACGGACCCGCCATTGATGGTGAGACCGGACAGGGTCACCGCACCTGTGGTGGTCACGTTAAAGATGCGGTAATTGCCCCCCGTGTTGCGCCGCACTGTCAGCTTGTCCGCGCCTGGGCCGGTGATGCCAACGCCGTCGGTCAGGTCAGGTAGCGCCCCAGTCAGGTGGATCACCGAGCCGGCGGGGATGTTAAACCCGATGCCGTCATCGCCCACATGGTTGTTCGCCGCCCCGATCGCGCCGCGCAGGGAGCAGCCAGCGCCGCCACTCTCGCACGCGAAGGCAACGACCGTATCACTAATGGTGTTGACGAAGTAAAAAAGTCCTGCCGCGGGCGACACGGCGCCGTCTTGAGCGCTGAATTTCAGCGGTGACACCTGCGACTTGCCGGCTATCTGCGCCGGAGACACTGTGCCCGCTTTTTCGCTGAGACTTCGCAGCGGCGCTGTGCCCCGCAGGGTTGCAAACCCAGCGTACGGCACCGACAAGAGTGTTAACAAAACGAGGCTCACCCATCGGGACCCCGCAAAGTGCTTGCTCGATCGTTCAATGGATCGATGTAATTTCATGGTCTTCACTCCCGCCAAACAAAATTGTCATGTCGCTAAACAGGGGAAATTTGGCTCTTCATGTAGATAAGACAGTTCGGGAAAAACATTTCATCGGGCCTGAAAATGACGCCACAGAGGCACAGAGTCACAGAGAAATGCCCATCAGAGGAGCGAATAAAACCCGCTTCTCTTGTTCTATTCCTTCTCTGTGTCTTCGTGTTCTGTGGCTAGGATTGGGGTTAGCGTTTGCCGTCCGGGTTGGCCGACTCCCCAGAAGTTATCTACGGCACGCTAAAACCCGTCAAAGGATTGCCATAGAATGCATCCGTCTTCCAGGCGAGCGCATTCCATTTCTCGACGTTGCCCATCACTTTCACGGGCACAACTTCTTTGTCTGTGCTGATGTGGTTTTGTTTGGCAATGCCGTTATCCGCCAGGTCTCCGTCGGCCACGGTGAATTTTGTCTCGCGCACCTGCTCGCCTTTGTAAAAGACTTTCACCGTATAGTCGCCCGGAGATGAATTAATCCAGCGCGTGTCGCTGAACTCAGTTATTTGTCTCGCGTGCTCGTCGGTGATAAAAAGAACCTTCCTGCTCCAATTCGTTTCGTACAGATCCCACTGTAAGGCAGCATCGTTCCCGACCCGCTTTGGATAACGAGACTCAAGATGCACGATGGATCCTCCGTCGTCAGTAGTAGCGATCTGTTGTCCGTTGTAGTAAAGCCGAGCCTCGAGGTCCTCGGGTTTCAGGCGGCCCTTGAACCACATCCGGACATTTGGTCGCGCCACGCTTCGCTCTGACCAATCAAGCGCCGCGTAGCCCACCGGCAGGTTCCAATCCTGGTCGACATAGAAATCAAAGAAGTACTTGTCGCCTTCATTGCCGGTGGGTTTGTACTTGACGACTTTGAATTTGCCCTGAAAGACAACTGCGTTATCCCGCATGTTGGTGATCTTCACGCCAAAGGTTCCACCGGTGACCAGAGCTTTGCCGTTGAGCTTGTCGGAGACGTCCTCGCTCACGATCAAGACGCCTCTTTGATCCAGAGACTCGCTGTACCAGGGCGAACCGTCGGGCATGAAGTATTCGGCCTTGTAGCGCAGGCGGCTCGAACCCTCATAGACGACATTGAAGCGCAGCAAAGGAATCCAGCTTGTGTAGTTGCTTACTTTTGGCGCTTTCCAATAGTAGTCTTGAGTTTCACAACTGATGTCCAAAGTCTCCGCCAGAAACAGCGGCGAATCAGTTGGCAGAGTTCGTTTGGGATACTTCTCGCCACCGCCTCCCGCCGCGGGTTTCGCTGTGCTTCGATCGTCCGGCTGCGGCTGAGCCGGTTGCGTACTATCCGTTGCGGGCTGCGTTGTATCCGCCGGGTTGGGCTGTGGTTTCGTCTGGCCCGGTCTCGGAATTCTTATCTTTACTGGAAACTGCGCCGAAGCTGTTTGCAAGCTGACGACTGCGACCATGAAAGACGCGAGGGCCAGGAATGAAATCTTTCTCATCTTCGTTCTCCTCTTTTTAAACCTCTAAATTTGTCTGTGCTTGCTCACTCTGATAAGACATTTCGAGGAAAACATTTCAGGTGGGGGCGAGGGGACACCATGGGCTTCAAGCCGACCTCAATGACTTGGCAACGCTTGAATAGCTTCCGACCCAATACTCAAATAGAATCGTCTGCCTTCCGCGCTGAAGAAAAACCACAAACCGTAAATGCCTAACATCGTTCCCAGCGGCATAATCGGAGCGACTAAAATCGCAGCGATAATGCCCCAAGTTCGCGCGTTCCGTCTGCGCTTCAACATTTTCCAAGCCGCTAACGCCGTCGGGAGAACAAAGATTACTCCCAATAGACTGTAGAAAATGACCGCAACAACTCCTCCCAGGATTCCGATTCCCGCTCCAGGACCATTTCCTGGTTCATTGGCAGAAGTGATTCCTAAAGCAACAAACACCCCCAAGCTGACCACGATCAGCAGCAAGAATGTGAACGCAAATATTGCCGCGAATACCGCAAAGCCTATGGCCAGGATCTTGTTATGTTCGATTACCGTCATTGTCTGCTCGCCTACTGATCAGATAAGACATTGCGGGAAAAGCATTTCAATCCGGGATCAACCACGGAGGACACAGAGGAACACCGAGAACCAGAACGATGTCTGATTACTTCGACGTCCTCTGTGTCCTCTGTGGTGATAAAGCCTTTTCAGCGTTTGCCGTCGAGGTTCGCCCACTCGCCGGATTGAATGAAGTTAGCCCAGTAGAAGGGATGAAGTTTCGAGTTGCGCTTGAGCATGTCGAGTTGCACCGTTCGCAATGCTTCGCCGCGACCCATTCCTTGTTTGAGGTTGCGATAGTAACTGGTCATCAACTCGCGCGTCGTGTAATCGCTGACGGGCCACAAACTCATCACCAGGGATTCAGCGCCGGCTAAGACAAAGGCGCGGCGCAGGCCATAGACTCCTTCGCCGTTTCGCACTTCACCCACACCAGTATCGCAAGCGGACAAGACGACGAGTTTCGTGCCCCAAAGATTCAGACCTGAGGCTTCCAAAGCCGTTAGGATTCCATCATCGCTGCTGTCCTTGTTGCGCAGATTGGCGTTTGCCAGCGCGAGGCCAGAGCGCAATAGCGGGTTGGCGATTTTGGAGTTCGCGCTGATGCCGCGCGTTGCAGTTGGCGCAACAGACCCGCCCGCTACCGCAGGCGGTACTGCCCCGATGCCACGCGTTGTAGCTTGAGTGTTTACATTTGGAGGCGAACCGGTCGCTCCCACCACCCCAACCGGGCTGCCCGGCTGGGGACCCCGGTCCGCTCCCGGTTCTGACAGGAAGAAGCCGTGCGTGGCGAGGTGCAGTACACGGGGCGCGTTGATTTGCTTGACTGCGGATTCCGTCGCCTGCGCTCCGGTCAAAACGTTCGCATCGGGAAACAGCGTTTGGATTGAGCGTGCCTCTTGCGCCGTGCCGCCGAGCGGAGCGAAATAAACTTCACTCAAGTCACGACCGGTGGTGACGCTCCGGCGTCTGCTGCCGGGCGCAGTCGGTTTCGTCGTCGTGGCTAATAACTCACTGGCAGGCTCGCCAAACGACGGATTCGCAACCACCAGCGGCTTGCTCTTGCTCTCGCGCGCCACCTGCATGCGCAACAGGTCGCGCCCGCTCGTCAGATAGGTGAACGAGTAACGCTGAATCAAATATCGCCCTTGCTCGTCAACCAGCGCCGCAAACGGAATCAGATTCAACTCGCCATCTGGCGAGATGAGCAGTTGGGTTGCGTCACCCGTCAAAGCACGAACGGGCTGCATGACTTTTTCGTCAACTGCCCGGGCGAGTTGTTTCGTGTCTTTGCGCTGCGGGTCGCGCAGAGCTTGTCGCAGCTCGTCAACCGACGCGTCAATCTCTTTCGCATCACCCAGTTCTTTCCACTGCACGTCGCCTTGCCTGCGAATAACGTAAGCGATATAGCGCGGCTCGCCGTAAGCTGTTTTATTGTCCGGCTTTTTCGGATCGAACGGGCGGTAGACGGCGTATTCAATGAGCGCGGCATCCTTTGGAATCACTGCTTGGACGGCGGCAAGCGTGACGGGCTTTGATCGCTCGTAGAAGCCTGCGCTGCGGCTACTGATTTCGCCTTCGAGTTTCTCTCTCTCTCCTTCAAGCGTTTTAATTCGTTTCTGATACTCGGCGGGGGACATGCCCTGCGGCTCGTTAAGTGCAAGCCGAGCCAGTCTTGAGGTAACGTCATTCAACTGATCCAACAACACCCGATCCTCTGCGCTGAAGCGGCTGCGCAACGACGTGAGGCTGTTGGACAGCGCATCCTGCACACGCCCTTTACGTTCGAGCACAGCGGTTGCAGCCAGCTCGCGCGCCGTCAGATCGTTAGCAGCGAAGCGGACGTGCAGCGAAATAGCCTGGCTCATTTGTTCCGGCAATTTGGCGAGATAGGCCAGTTTCTGGCGTTCAGAGCCAACGGCCAGATTGAGGGCAAGGTTGTGTTCGATGATGGCGTTAGCCCGCGCTTGATAAACAAGGGCCTCGGCGATCTTACCTTCTGCCGCAGATATCTTCGCCAGATTAACCAGGATGTCTGCAATATGATAATAGTCTGTTCCGCAGGTCACCTCAAAAACGTATAGCGCACGGTGATACAGCGGTTCGGCTTTCGAATAATCGTTGGTCGCAAAGTAAAGGTCCGCTAAGTAGCTCAACTGCCATCCAACTTCCACGTTATTTGGCCCGAGCGCCTTCTCCACAATCGGCAGCGTGCTCAGGTAAAGCGTCTCCGCCTTCGCATAATCGCCTCGGGCGTAGTAAATGAAAGCAAGGCTGCCACGAGAATTCGCCACGTCGGGATGATTCGGTCCCACAAGTTTTTCCTTGATTGATATTGAGCGCAAGTACAACGGCTCCGCCCTCTCGTAATCGCCCATATCGCGATAAAGATTAGCAAGGTTGTTAAGAGCCGGAGCAAGGAATGGATGATTCGTCTTCTCCCGAATAGCTACCGAGCGTTGATACAGTGGCTCGGCTTGGGCGTAATCGCCCTTCTCGCGATACAAACCGGCAAGGGTGTTAAGCGTACCAGCAAAGTTATTATGCTCTTCTCCTAACGTCTTCTCTTGTGCCACCAGTGCGCGTTGAAGGAGCGGCTCGGCGCGCACGAAGTCGCCTTTTTCGCGATAGACAGTGGCGAGCATAACTAGAGACGAAGTAATCAACGGATGGTCTGGACCCAAAACCTTTTCCTGAATCACTATGGCGCGTTGATACGCCATCTCGGCGCCTGCTTCGTCGCTTCTTGCCCCATAGAAAAGCGCAAGGTTGTAAAGTACCCGACCGACCAGCAGATGCTCGGGCCCCAGAGCTCGTTCAGCAATCATCAGCCCGCGCAGGCACAGCGCCTCACCCTTTGCGTAATCACCTTTGAAATAGTTGATAGAGGCAAGGTTGAGGAGAGGGTAAACCAGATCAGGATGTTCTGCTCCCAATACACGCTCTCGCAGCTCAAGCGCCTTTTCTGCGAGCGGGAGCGCTTCCGTATATTTGCCAGCACCCGACATTTGCCTGGATGCTGTCTCCAGTCTGCGCGCTTCGTAAAGAAAACGATCTTCCTCGGTGGCGTTGCGCACTTCAATCAATCGAATCTCATAACGGCCCGCTGGAAGCCTCGGGTACTTCGCCTTAACGAGCAGACGAAAACTGCCAGCCGTTTCCGCCACCAGCTCTATTTTTTCTTCGCCCTGAATCCTGATTTCACTATCAAAGTCGGCAATTGATTTGCCACCTGCTCCGAGCAGTTGCACGATTAGATCAATGCCACGTTGTTCGACAACTACGCTTGCGTATTGCCCCTCAGCCAGCGTGATCTGGTAACTGTGTGCCTGCACGCCACTGAGTTCACGCTCGACGGGTTTCCCTAATTCAAGCGTTACGACTTCCTGCGGGTTCTGCTGCGGATGTTCGACAAACTTCAGTTTGTCGAGTACTTCCGCTACGAAATTCTGCCGGGCCGCCGCGACAAACTGAAGTTCGTCGGACACCGCTTGCGCGTTCGCGCTCTGAGCAAATTGCATGCAGAGCAACAGCACTAAAAACCAAGAAAGACGGAGACTCTTTCGAACCGAACAGTTCGGGATTGGATGGTCGATCATTTGTGTCAACATCGGCCGACACCTCTTGGCTGTGCGTAACGAAGATTGATCCTGGTTAGGGGTAAGCCCGCATTATTTCACAACTTTGAAAGGATAGTCACCTACGATCTCAGACCCACCACCAGCCGTACTCCCTGCCACCCGCAGAATGTAGTTCTGTGGCTTCAACAGACCGGCAGAAAAAGCGACGCCAACGGCTCTGCGGTCGCCATATATTCCGGGTTTGATATTGCCACTGTGCCATAGAGTTCGATTGCCGACTGGATCGATCAACGCAACACGATAAGTGGAATAGTCGGTAGCTTCGAGCTGTAGCTGCGCCGCCACTCGATTCGTCCCAGGCCTGATAGAGAGAGTGGGAGCCTGCCCCGCGCCACGCAGGGGAGGCGCGAGGATGAGAGAGACAATACTGGCTTCACCCGATGACCGCTTAGTGCCGCCTTGCTGCTCTTTTTTCAGCTCCTGTTCCAACCGTTCGCGTTCATCGCGCACGCGCGCGAGTTCTTGCTCAGCCTGTGAATTGGTCACGCGCTGGCCTTCGAGTTCCTTTTGCAGATCCTGCTCGCGCTGTATCAACACATCCCTCCGCGCCGCTGTCTGAGACATTTGTTGACGCAGACGTAAGTTATCAACTGCCAACCAACTACCGACGACAAGCAGTGCCAACGCAGCGGCGGCCAGTCCCCATTGATACGCCGGTCGCGGCGCGAGGAACGTGCTCAACGCCGCAAACCATCCGCGTTTGGCGGCGACGTTGGTCGAGCCCTTAGCTCGAAGACTAGCCGACTCCCGTTCGCCAAAAACTTGAAAGGCTTGCGCGAAAGCAACTTTCTCGCGTCTGAGAGGTGAAGCGAGATAATGTGATTCGAATTGTTCCAGGGCCGCGTCAGTAAGTTCGCTCTGAACGTAAGCGTCGACCAGATCTTTCTCAGCCGCCTTTAACGAATCGGCGAATTCGTCGTCAGTGAAACCTAACTCATCAAGGCGTTCGGTCTCCGCCGCAGGCAGAGCGCCGAGCAGGTACTGAGTAATCGTTTGGTGGTTGTACGCCGGGTCACTCGTCATAGGCAGACTCCCGCAAGGACAGAATCAATCGAAAAACTGTCTCCAACCCGATAAGACAATATTGCAAAAGTATTTCATTTCGCCTCGTTAGCACACTGACGGACACACGCCTCAAGTTTGTCGCGGATGCGGCACGCACGAATCGCTAACGCGTTCATCGTGATGCCCAACTCTTCGGCCAACGAGCGGCGATTCTCGATCTTCACTCGCTCTCTTCCGACGTAATAGCGGGTAATCAGCTCGCGGTTCGAGGGCTCCAGCTTATTCGCGCATCGCTCAAGACAATCCAGCATTTTCTCTTTGTCGTCATCAACTGCAGCCGCCGTAGAATCATTGCCATGTCTCTGTCGGCGAATTTCATCCAGTGCGACAGTGCCTTTTTGCGTCTCACGCAGATACTCCACGAATACAAAGCGCGCAACTGTGTAGCAGTATTTCGCGGGCGTCTCGCTTTCAATCTTACCTTCTTCTTCGAGCCGACGTGCGACCCGGTTTAAGGTCTCGTCCGCAAGTTCATCAGGGGCCGAACAACCCTTGCGGTCAAAGTACGCTACCAAACGCCGGCGCATCTCCAGATACGTTTGCCCTTCGGAGCCACTGCTTTCATCCAGCCAGGCGAGCAAGCGGCGAAAGGCCGGCGCCGTGAGCGGCCATTCTTTCTTCGGCGCCAGCTTTTGCACGGAAGAGTCACTCATGACGGTGGCGTTTGAGACCTTGCTTCGCAGAAGCAGTCAAAGCATAAGCCGTCTGATGCTCGACATCAATGGCAAGATGCGAAGCGCCTGCAAACCCGTCTGGCGCGCAATCCTGATCGCAGTTACAATTGGCCCCGGTGCCGACGCGATTCAAATGGAGCCTCATCTCGGATGAGCGATTGCTCGGCACCCGCATCTGCGATTTGCCGATCCGCATCAAGGGCTCTTTCATCGAACCTCACATCAAACGTCTCTACAGGGAGTTGAACGATCACGGTATTCGTTTCAAACCGCACCTGTGGTTGTCGGCGGAATGGTTCACGCCCGACGGCGTTCCCGGATTCGCAATTCCTTTTTATCTCGCGCATCCGCGGCTGATGAAACTCGAGCGCAAGCAGATGCTCGAAGTCGAAGGCGGCACGGACGTCGAATGCATGCGCATCCTGCGTCACGAAGCGGGCCACGCGATTGATAACGCGTATCGCCTGCACTTCAAACGCCGCTGGCTGCGAACTTTCGGCTCGTTCGCGGCAGCATATCCGAAACATTACAAGCCAAAACCAAACAGCCGGCGGTTCGTTCTCAATCTCCATCGATGGTACGCGCAGGCGCATCCGGCTGAGGATTTCGCCGAGACGTTCGCCGTGTGGCTGCAACCGCGTTCGAATTGGCGGCGTCGCTATCGCGGCTGGCCGGCGATGCGCAAGCTCGAATACGTTGACGAGTTGCTGAGAGAGATCGCCGGCTCGCGGCCAAGGAACCGCGTGCGCCGTAAGATCGAAAAGCTCTCGGATATCCGCCTCACGCTGCGCGAGCATTACGAGCGAAAGCGAAGAAAATACGCTTTCGAATGGCCGGCATATCTCGACAATGATCTGCGCCGCATCTTTTCGCACGAGCCGCGCTATCGATCGCGACAGACGGCTGCGAGTTTTCTGCGGCGCATTGGGCGCGAAGTCGAACAGTTAATCGGTGAGGCCACGGGTGTGCACGGATACGCCATCGGACACGTGCTGGAGTTGATGACCGAGCGCGCCGGGCAACTCAAGCTGCGGGTCGTGGGCGGGGAAGAGCACACCAAACGCCAGGTAATGATCATGCTCACGGTGCAAACTATGAACGTGATTCATTCCGGTTATCAGAGGATTGCGTTGTGAACGGCGAGACTTTCAAAAAGCTGCGGGTGATCGTCTTGTGTCACGAAGATCTCGTGCCGCCGGACAGTATCGAAGATCTGACCGCGAAAGAGATTGCGCCGTTCAAAACCGAGTGGGACGTGATCTCGACGCTGAAGAAAATGGGACACGAAGTCTCGCCCGTCGGCGTTTACAATAACCTGGGCGTGATCGGGAACGCGTTGCTCGAACACAAGCCGCATATTGCTTTTAACCTGCTCGAAGAGTTTCACGGCTATCCGCTCTATGACCAGCACGTCGTCAGCTATCTCGAATTGATGAAGCAGCCGTACACCGGCTGCAATCCGCGCGGCCTGACGATTTCGCACGACAAAGCACTGTCAAAAATGGTCCTGGCCTACCATCATATTCACGTGCCCGCGTTCGCGGTTTTTCACATGAACCGCGTCGTGAAGCGATCGAAGCGTTTGAAGTTTCCCCTGCTGGTCAAATCGATCAGCGAAGAAGGTTCGGTCGGCATCGCGCAGGCATCGATCGTGAACGACGACGAGAAACTGGCCGAGCGCGTCGAGTTTATTCATCGACAGACCAAGACGCACGCGATCGCCGAACAGTACATCGCCGGCCGCGAGATCTACGTGAGCGTGATTGGCAACCAGCGTTTGCAAACGTACACGCCGTGGGAACTGGTGATTGAAAAACTTCCCGAAGGCGCGCCGAACATCGCGACCTCGAAACTAAAATGGGATCCGGCGTATCAGGAAAAGGTCGGCGTCGTTACGAAAGCGGCTGAACTCGATAAAGCCATGCGCGAGAAGATCGAACGACTTTCCAAGAGAATCTATCGGACGCTTTTTTTGAGCGGGTATGCGCGGCTGGATTATCGCGTGACTGAGGACGGGAAGATCTATGTGCTGGAAGCGAATCCCAACCCGCAGATTGCGCACGCGGAGGATTTCGCCGACTCAGCCAAGCACTGCGGCGTCGACTATGAAGGCTTACTGCAAAAGATCATCGCGCTGGGTTTGAGATACCGCACCGGCGCGTGACATCGCCACAAGAGTTCACCACTTGCCAATATTTTCAGGATCGAGCCAGTGACGCGTCATGTCGCACCAGAGCGCGAGTCCGCGCCATGAATCAAAGCGAGAGTAGAAGCGAGTGATTTTTTTGTCGCTGGCCGCGCGCCCCTGGCCCCGAGCGCGAGCAAACTGTGCGCGGGTCCAGGAATCCAGCGCTAGCCCGTCATACCGCCCAATGAGTTTCAGCAGATTCTCAGCAGCGTAGTTCCCCGCACCCTTCACGCTCTTGATTTCGTTCATCAGGTCTTTCGTCGGCAAATCTGTGGCTAGCCAACTCTCGACATCCAGCGCGCCGGACGCGACTCGCTGCGCCAGTTCTTTCAGATAAGACGAGCGATAGCCGGCGCGAATCTTGTCGCGGAAAAACTTTACCGGCTTTTGCGCCATGGCTGCGGCGATAGGAAAAGACTTGCGGCCATCGTCAGACTCGCAACCCAGTTCATTGACTAAACCGCTCACCATTTTTTCAGTCAACGCCCACGAGCAATTCGTCGTGCAGATCATCTTCACCAAATCTTCGAAGACTGTGGGCGAGCGCAATAGTCGGCCGGCGCCTTCACGTGCGATCCAGGCAAAGTCAGGTTCAGTTGACACGGCTCGATAAAACTCCCGCAGATCGTCGTCCAGACGGAACATGTGACGCACGTCGCGCACGATCTTTTCGCCGGCTCGTTTCTTGAGTCGCCTGGACGTGCTAATCGCCAAGCTCTTTTTCGCCGCCGAGATCTGGAGCGTAACCGGCGATGGCTCACCGGCGTCGACCACGCGCACCAAAGTCCAGTTGGTTTTGTCGAACTCGAACGGCAGCAGCGCGCACCAGCCGTGGCTCAACACTGTGCGACGAAAGTTGAAACCGGGCGGCGTAGGGATCGTGATTTCCATGGGTTGGCCAGCATAGCTAAAATTGCAAAGAAAGCGCAGTCCGCCGGTACGCATCGAGTGCGGTCAAGCTGATGCTTGACACTTCTTCGGCGCGAGGACTAGACTTCACACACTTACCAAGATGATTGGAAAGCTGTACTTGCTGGCTCCTAATACTTGGTTCTCGGCGAGCGAAGAGTCAACAACGAGACTCTCTACAGCGTAAGGTGCTTAAGCATCGTTTCCAAAAATAGCTGCCGGAGCTTTCCGGCGCGCGCTCCGTCGCCCCGCAGGGATCAGCCCTTCGGGGCGATGTCGTGTTTAAGCGCGGAAACCCAAGCGTAAGCGCGGGTGCCTTTTCTTTTTGCACCCTTCCTGACGGTCGGGTTTCCGCCTTCCCATCATTCGGGCTTCTGCCTTGGCCAAATCAGCGACGCCGCGACTGATGACATCAACACGACGGCGACGATCCCGAGCGCGACCAGGGTCGGAATGTTCTCAGCCTTCTGAATGTGAGGCACAAGGCCGTCGTAGCCGAGTGCGTGAACTCCAATCGACATCAGTTTCACGACCAACGGCAAAAGCATCTTCAGTCCAATGAAGCCGAGGACGATGCCCAGGCCAATCTTGAGATAGTGAAATTTCTCGACCACGCCGGCCAGCAGAAAATAAAAAGTGCGCAAGCCGAGAATGGCGAAGACATTTGAAGTGTAGACGATGAACCGGTCGGTCGTGACGCCAAAGATCGCCGGGATCGAATCAACGGCGAAAACGAGGTCGGTAACTTCGACAACGACCAGTACCAGCAAAAGCAACGTGCCTACGCGCTTCCCGTCAACCACCGTGAAAAATTTTCGGCGCTCGTAGTGTCGCGCGATTGGAACGTGCCGCGTGACCAGGCGCACGAAGAAACCCTTTTCCGGCTCAATCTCGGTCTCTTTCTCGCTGAACATCTGTACGCCTGTGTAAATCAGAAATGCCCCGAAGATGTAGATGATCCAGTGAAAGCGGTTGATCAATACGGTGCCCGCCATGATCATCGCGACGCGCATGACCAGCGCGCCGAGCACTCCCCAGTAAAGGACGCGATGCTGATACTTCGGCGGGACTTTGAAATATGAAAAGATGAGAACGAAAACAAACAGATTGTCGACTGAAAGCGACAGCTCGATAAGATAGCCGGTGAGAAACTCGATCGCTTTTTGGTGTCGCGCGGGGCCAAACAACTCCCAGCCCAGGGGCCCAAACAGGAGCGCGGCAAAGATCAGCGCCAGAGACACCCAGACCGCGCTCCAGATGCCCGCGTCTTTGTAACCGATCTCGTGAGGCCGACGATTGAACACGCCGAGATCGATGGCCAGCATTACAAGGATGAAGACACAAAAACCAATCCAAGCCAGTGCGGAGTTTGCGACCAGGTGCATCTAGTCCATAAAATATCATCCGCGCGGCAAGCCGCAAAACCGAAAACTTGCTGAATATCTTTTTCGCGAGTTGCGGCTATGAGTCGAACTCAATTAGAATTCGTGACTCCAATATCAACCGCGAAAAGGTTTTAATCAATGCTCAAACAACTAAGCCGGATGAAGCGGACCGGAAAAATCCTGATTCTAGGATTCGTGGCGCTGATGGCGGTCAGTCTGGTCCTTTTCTTTCGGCCGAACAGCAGCAGCAACCGCCTTGAGCCAACCAAGAGCGCTGAAGTGCTGGCCACCGTGGCCGGCGACGACATCACCGTCGCCGATTTGGCGCAACTCAGGGCGCAATATATGCAAATGCTCGGCGGCCAGATGAGTCTGGCCCAACTCGGCGGCGACCGGCGCCTGCTTGACGGCTTGATTCGCGATCGCGTCGTCACCGCAGAGGCCATCCGGCTGGGCCTGGGCGCTTCAGACGCGGAAGTCAGCGAAAGAATCTTTAAGCAGTACAGCGACGCTTCCGGAAAGTTTCTGTTCACTGACGCGTCGGGCAAACCCGACTTTCAAAAGTACAAGGAAAGCGTCACGGCCACGAAGGGCGATTGGCAGAAATTTGAGCACAGCGTTGGCGACACGATCGCGAGAGAGAAGCTGGAGGCCTTTGTTACTGCCAGCGTGCGCGTCTCGGAAGATGAAGTGCGCGAAGATTACAAACGCAAGAACACGACGTTCGATCTGACTTACGTCGTGGTTTCCATCGATAAGCTCGCGGAAAAAATTCAACCTACCGATGCCGAGCTGAAAACTTTTTACGAACAGCACAAGACCGAATATCAGTTTAAGATGCCGCAGAAAAAGATTCGCTATGTCTTTATCGATCAGGACAAGTCGGGCGAGAAGGTGCAAATCTCTGACAAAGAGTTGCACGACGAGTACGACAACCTGAAGCCTGAGTTCAAGCAGGCGGGTGTCAACGTTCAGCAGATCGTTTTGAAAATCGCGCGCCCGGATCTCGACGCAACAGTGAACAAAAAGGCCGGCGATCTCGTCGCCAAGGCGCGCGGCGCGTCCGGCACGGCAATCGAAGACGCGTTTGCCGAGCTGGCGAAAGGTAATTCCGAAGACCCCGCCACTGCTAAGAACGGTGGGCGGGTCAGTGGCGTGGTGAAGAAGGATCCAAACAAGCTGGATGATCCATATCAAAAGGTCCTCGACCTGCAACCTGGCGACGTCACCGATCCGATCAAGTACAAAAACGCTTATTACATCCTGCGTCGTGGCGAGGCCGTGCCGAAGACGTTCGAGGCAGCCAAGCCGGAGTTGCTGGTCTCACTGCGCAATCGCCGCGGCTACACAGTCGCTCAGAAGCTGGCGCAAAAGGCGCAAGACCGCTTGAAAGAGACGAAGGATCCGCAAAGGGTCGCGCAGGAGTTGGCCACGGAAGCGAACATGAAGCCTGGCGACATGGTGCGCGAGACGCCTTTCGTCAAACCCAGCGACGATGTCCCGAACATCGGCAGCTCGCAGCAGTTCGAAGACGCCATCGCGCCGCTAAACAATCCCAACGATGTCGGCGAACGCACCGGAATCAAGAATGGTTTCGCGATTCCGATGTTGGTTGAGAAACGCGATCCGCGCATTCCCGATCTCGACGAAGTGAAAGACAGAGTGACGAAGGCGCTACAAGCTGAGCGAGCGAAAGCGCAGTTGGAAGACAAAGCGAAAGAGCTGCTCGCGAATGCCAAAGCCCCGGGCGATTTGAAAGCGGCTGCCGCAAAACTCGGGCTGGAAGCGAAGGCTGAAGTTAACTACAAGCTGGAAACGCCGCTCGGCGAGGCTGGATCGAGCGTGCTGCTGGACGATCCGCTCTTCTCTTCGAAAGCCGCCGAAGTAATTCAAAAACCGGTCTTCCTAAATGGAAACTACATCGTGCTCGGCGTTAACAAACGAACGGAAGCCGATCTGGCAGAGTTTGCCAAGCAGCGCGATACGCTGATGCAGACCGCGCTGACAGAACGCAAGAACCAGGTTTTTGACGATTATCTGGCGGCGACGCAAAGGACGATGGAGAGCAACGGCAAGATCAAAATCTACAAAGACGTGCTCGCCAACATGCAAGACGAAGAAGTGCCGGAAGCCGCGCCGCGTCCGCGGCCGCGTTTGCCGATCACGAGGTGACTAATACGAAGTGAAGGCCCGAAGGGCCGACATGAAATAGCCCCGCCCGTGAGGGCGGGGATCAAGACACTCACAAAACGTTGTGAGCGCCAAAGGTGCGACACTGATTCAATCCCACAAATAACGCTCGTCGTATTTAACTTCGTACTTTTCAAGAAACCCCAGGAACTCATCCTCGAAGCTTCTCTTCGCGTGATGCTGCTTCTGCCTGAGAATGTATTCGAGCACCTTCGGTTCTTCAGACTTGCTTACGCTGAACGCGCCGTATCCTTCCTGCCAGGCAAACCCTCTCCGGTTCGGAAATGTTTCATGAACCCAACGTGAAGAGTTCGATTTCACTGCGCTCCCTAGATCAGCAATCGTGATCGTCGAGGGCAGCGAGGCATACAGATGGATGTGGTCATGCATGCCGCCGGCGCCAATCAGTCTGGCGTTCTTGTTTCTCATTACGCCACCGATGTAAGCGTTAAGGGGTTCACGCCAATCGTCGCCTATCCACGGTTCGCGCCCGGCGGTGCTCCAGATGAAATGGACTTGAACACTCAAGTGCTTACCGGCCATGAGAGTTTGCTCCTTTGTCGGTGAAGTGTCGGCCCTTCGGGCCTCTCTGGGTTGATGGGATTACTCCGTCCACGACCTCACGGTCGTGGCTACTAGGTCGATTCGAAATCTCTTACATCTCGAAAAGGAGTTTTCTGATCCTTGAAATCCGGGCGATAGTAAAATGCCGAGCCGTCATACTCCTGCATCCAACCTTTCTGCATGCCTAACTCATCAAGCACCGCGACCGCGCGCAGCCACTCTGTTTCTCTAATCCGGCGCGAGAGCAAAGCGTAACGCTGATTCGTTCCCGCCACGTTGGTCGGATAGTACTGGGCCATCAGCGAGACGGCGACGCGCGGACTTAGTTCAGCGCGAATCCATTGCAGCGACTCGCGCACTCCACCAACATCGTTCGGCAAAACCAGCAAGCGAATTACTAAACCGCGTTTCAGCAAACCATCTTTGTCAAAGACAAGCTCGTCACTCATCTGGCGATGCATCTCTGCGAGCGCAGCGCGAGAACAATCGCGATAGCTGCGCACCTTCGAATACAAGAAGCCAGATTCGTCGTCGGCGTATTTCAAATCAGGGAGGTAAACGTCGACGATGCCGTCGAGCAGTCGCAGCACGTCGACCGAATCGTACGCGTTCGTGTTGTAAACAACCGGCAGGCACAAGCCCCGCTCGGCGGCGATCAGAATCGCGCGCGCCATTTGTGGAGCGAAATGCGTGGGTGAAACAAAGTTGATGTTGTGACAGCCGCGCGCTTGCAACTCCAGCATCATCTCGGCCAGACGCTCGTGCGTCACTTCATTTTTTATTTGCTCTTTGTGCGTTTGCGAAATCTGATAGTTCTGGCAATAGACACAGCGCAGATTGCAGTTGCCGAAAAAGATATTGCCCGCGCCGCGCGTGCCCGTGAGCGGCGGCTCTTCGCCGAAATGCGGCGTGTACGACGAAACAATCGGCAAGCGTCCCGAATAGCAAGCCGCGATTTCGTCTTTAAGACGATTGTTCAGACAATCGCGCGGACACACCGTGCAGCGTTCCAGCAAAGCTTCCAGTGCTTCGACGCGGCTCTTCAGCTTGCCGGCTTTGAGAAGATGAAGATATCCCGGCTCGTGTTTACCTGGAGATTTCGTTCTTGTCACTTGTCACCTGTCACTCGTCACTGTTCTTGGTCACTCTTCTTTCTGAAATGCACGTAATGCGTCTTGTGTTGTTCGACCAGTTCTTTCGGGACGAGTCGTTTCGTCGTGCGCCAGATGAAATCCATTTCGGCATGCGTGGTGCTCAGTGCCAGGCGCGCTTCGAAAACCAAAAGCATGCTGCCGTAAAAAAGAAAGAACGCCCCGACGAGTCCCATCGCCACCGGAATCCAGCCGCCGCGCGCGCCCGAAAACGCGACGACACCGATGGCCACGCTCGTCGCTACGAACACGCCAACCGCTAGATAGAAAGTTGTCAGCGCGCGCTGCAACAGACGCGATCGGCTGGTGAGCTTATCGAGCTGATCGAATAGCATTACCCGCTTCTCTTCGAAGAACTCGGTGTCCGAGTCCCCGGTGGAAACTTCCTGCAACCGATCGGAAAGCGAGCGCACGCGATCGACGACCCGTCCCAGCCGCGTCGAAGTGGAAAGGATCATCGTGCCGCTGGCCGAGATCAAGACCGCGGGTGTAATCATCGCGGTCAAAACCGCGAGTAATGACGAAAAGCCGTCCATTTGACGATTCATTCTAGCGACTTGTGGGAGGCCAGTCCAAATCGGCCGTGGCGTCGCGCATAGGCAAGTTTCTTTCAATCTCGTTATGATATGCTCCGCGCAAAAAGCGGCGCGCACGAGCCAGGTCGCCCTGAATACTGATGCCCACAGCCGATTATCACTTCGTCGATCGATGGCGCGTCGAAGCCGATGTCAAAGAAGTGGCCGACGTAATCGAAGACGCGCTCAGCCTGCCGCGCTGGTGGGGCTCAGTGTATTTCGAAGTGAAAGAACTCGAACCCGGCGAAGGCAACCACGGAGTCGGCAAGTTGATCAGTGTGCGCGCCGGCGGTTGGCTGCCGTACACGCTGAAAATGAATTTTCGCACCGTGGAATCGCGCTATCCGCACGGCTTCACGATGGATGCGACGGGCGATCTTGAGGGAAAGGGTATTTGGACTTTTAGGCAGGATGAACCATTCGTTAATGTAACTTACGACTGGACGATTCGCGCGAACAAACCAATTATCGAGAAGTTTTCGTTTCTCTTGAAGCCGATCTTCAGATCGAATCATAACTGGACGATGCGACGCGGTGAAGAGAGCTTGAAGCTGGAACTGTTGCGCCGGCGGGCGAAGTCGGAAGAACTCGCGCGCATTCCGCCGCCGCCGCGTCCGTCATTGGTAGTTCGAATTCTTAGCCTCGACAAATGAGCTCCGACGCAAACAAAGAATCAAAGATAGCGTGGCTGCCCGACCTGCTTTATACCGGCAAGCGATTCGAGCGCGGGTTGGCGCTGGTGTGTGACGCATCGGGCGGGATCATCAAAGTCGCGCAAGCAGAGCAACTCACTGATGAGAAGAAAGTCCGTTTGGCAAATCGCGCGATGCTTCCGGGAATGATCAATGCGCACAGCCACGCTTTTCAGCGCGCGCTGCGAGGCAGAATTGAATACCGCTCACAGACTGCGGGGGCAAGCCCCCTTCCTGACCGCGAGATTACCAGTGATAGTTTCTGGACGTGGCGCGAGATGATGTACTCAGCGGCGAACCGCCTCACTCCGGAAGATATCTACGACGCTTCGCGGATGGCGTTTCTGGAAATGGCGCTCAGCGGCATCACTGCGGTCGGCGAGTTTCATTACCTTCATCATGCGCCTGACGGAACGCCTTACGACGATCCGAATCTGTTGGCGAAGGAAGTCGTGCGGGCGGCACGCGATGTTGGTTTGCGGATAGCGCTGCTACGCGTCGCATACGCGCGGTCTGGCTATCAGACCGAGGCAAATCCGCGACAGTCGCGGTTCATTGAGCATGATCCTGAAACCTATGTGAGAAGTCTGGAGAGACTCATTAGCGATCTCGGCGGTGTCAGAAGCCCGACCGTTAGGGAGGGCTCATCTTCTGCTGCGAAAGACGGAGCCCTCCCTGATGGTCGGGCTAGTGCCCCGCCTGCAAGCGCGTGGGTTGGCATCTCGCCGCACAGCGTGCGCGCAGTGCCGTTGGATTACTTGCGCGAGGTTGTTGCTTACGCAAACGAACATCAGTTGAAGGTTCACATGCACGTCGCCGAGCAACCGGCCGAAGTGTCCGTCTGCGTCGAAGAATACGGCCGCACACCAATCGCCTTGCTGGACACAGAAGGGTTGTTGAGCGAACGCTTCACTGCGGTGCACGCGATTCATGTCACGCCGAAAGCGATTCCTTCCTTCGCAAAGACGGGCGCGATGGTTTGCGCGTGTCCGACGACAGAACGCAACCTGGGTGACGGAGTCGTGCCCGCCGACGAATACTTCAAACACGGCGTACCCGTTTGCCTCGGCACCGACAGCCACGCGCAGATCGACTTGCTGGAAGACGCGCGCGAACTTGAGTATCACCTGCGCTTGCAGAAGCTCGAGCGCTCTATCCTGAGTGTCAGAAGCCCGACCGTGAGGGAGGGCTCGTCGCGTCATGATGCCCTCCCTCACGGTCGGGCTTCTGACACGGCTGCATTGTTATTCGATTGCGCCACTGTTAACGGCGGGCGCAGCATCGGGGCGTCTGGAGGCGCGCTTGAAGCTGGGAAGCCCGCGGATTTTTTCACGGTCGATCTCGACGATCCATCGATCGCCGGCGCTTCACCAGACGACTTGCTTTCAAGCATCGTGTTCGCGTCGTCACGAGCAGCCGTGCGCGAGGTTATTGTTGGTGGCAAGCCGATCGTTTCGGAAGGCCAGCACCTGATTCAGGAAGAGGTGATTGAGAGATTCAACGACCTGCAGAAGCGATTGTGGAATTGAGGAGTAGAGCAAGACCTCAGCTAAGATCAACCATAGTGAAGCAGCTCAACGAGCCCGCATTAGCGGGCGGCAGAATGTAGCCCCGGGCGTAAGCCCGGGGTATCGAGCATTCTTAATGAGCCGTGAGCCCCGAAGGGGCGACAGAAGCTTTAGCGTTATAGGCATCATGAATTCCGCCGCCCGCTTCGCGGGCTTGAATGAATCAAACCAAACTGATCCCCGGGCTTACGCCCGGGGCTACACTCTGCCGCCATCTGCGATGGCTAGTTGACCGCTCTTCTTTCAATAACGCAATTGCAAAGAGACTCAATAACCGGATCATGACTGTTGAAGAGACACTCCGCCAGCTTGTGGCTATCGACTCAGTGTCATCGCGCTCAAATGCCGCGATCATTTCTCATCTCGAATCGCGTTGTGAGGCCCTTGGCTTCACCGTCAAACGTTTGCCACACCGCGATGAAAACGGTGTGGAGAAGGTTAACCTCGTCGCGATCACCGGTGCTAATTTTTCAGGCAAGCCCACGATTAAGCTCGCGCTCGTCGGTCACACGGACACCGTGCCTTACGATCCTGCGTGGACTGAAGCGCTTCAGTTGACCGAAAAGGACGGCAAGCTCTTCGGTCGTGGCGCGTGCGATACGAAAGCGTTTATTGCCGCTGCGCTCACGGCAATTGAAAACATCGATCTCAAAGAACTAAACGCGCCGCTGGCTTTGGTCTTCACCTCCGATGAAGAGATTGGTTGTCTCGGCGCGAAGCGTCTGGCCGATGCGCAGCCTTTCGCTGCGCGATACGCAATCGTCGGCGAGCCGACTTCGTTGCAACCGATGCGCGCCGGCAAAGGATATTGTCTCGCTGAAATTACCGTGCGCGGTCGCGAAGCGCACAGCGCTTATCCTGCGCTCGGTTCATCCGCGATTTTTGCCGCGGCGCGTTTGATCGCACGAATCGAGAGAATTGCCGAAGAATTGAAAAGCGATCAGCGCGCCGGCTTCGATCCACCCTACACGACGCTGAACGTCGGAGTAATCAACGGTGGCACGGCAAAGAATGTCGTTCCGGGCGAGTGCCGCTTCAAACTCGAATGGCGAACTATCCCGGGGCAAGACTCCGATTACGTTTTGAATCTAGTCAAGCAGGGCGTCGAGGATTTGCAAAAGAAGGATTCAGATTTTGTTTGCGAGATCGACGCGGCGCGCGCGGATGAGAGTTTCGAAACGCGCGCGGACTCGTCGCTGGTTCAGTTTCTCGAACAGGCATCCGGCAACGCGACGAGCACGGTGGCCTTTGGCACCGAAGCTCCGAGCATGATCGCGCTCGGCGCTGACGCGGTCGTGTTCGGCCCGGGCGACATCCGCGTCGCGCATCGCACCGGCGAGTTCGTTCCCATCGATCAACTCAACGAGTGCATAAACATTCTTCGTCAGGCAATCGAACGATTCTGCACGTGAAAGCTCGCCCTTTCGGTGGAAGCTCTTTCTCTGTGAAACCTCCGTGTTCCTCTGTGCCTCTGTGGTGAGTGTTCCGCAGCCATTGATTAACCTCAGAGGAACACGGAGATCGCACAGAGAATGGCTAGTGCGCCAGGGCAACTCCGTACAAACCGGCGATATTAGGCGGTCCGCAAATCCTTCGCGTATCATGTCTGGTTCACCAACTCGCTCCGGAGACAAAAAGATGAAACAGAGACTTGGTTCCCTCGTGCTAGCTGCCGTCGCGCTCTTTCTTTTCCATGTGCACCCGGCCGTTGCGCAGACTAGCTCGCAGCCAATCACGCTCAGCGTTGACGCCACGGAAGCGCCGCGCAAACTTTTTCACGCGCGCATGACGATGCCTGCTTCGCCCGGACCGCTGACCCTGGTTTATCCCGAGTGGATTCCCGGCGAGCACGGCCCGACGGGGCCAATCATCAATTTGGCTGGTCTGAAAATAACCGCGAATGGAAAACCGGTCGTGTGGCGGCGCGATGATGCGGACATGTACGCGTTTCATCTCGAAGTGCCCGCGGGCGCGAAAGAAATTGAAGTAGCGCTCGACTTTCTTTCGCCGTCATTTGCCGGCGGTTTCACGGCGGGCGCTTCGACTACGGGACACCTGGCGATCGTCACGTGGAATCAGTTGCTGCTGTACCCGGCAGGATCGAACATCAGCGATGTCACTTTCAAAGCGAACCTGAATCTGCCGGCCGGTTGGAAGTTTGCCACTTCTCTGCACGTCGCAAGTCAGTCCGGCAGCAAAGTTGATTTCGCTCCAGTGTCGCTGGAAAAACTGGTGGATTCGCCAGTGCTCGCGGGCGAATACTTTCGCGTGATCCAGCTGGCCACGAATCCGCCGAACGAGATCGACATGGCGGCTGACGCTCCTGCCGATCTGGAGCTCAGTCAGGAATTGACCACGACGCTGAAGCGAATCGTTTCCGAGGCGACGTCGCTCTTCGGCGCAACGCATTACGAGCACTATCACTTTCTGCTGACGCTGAGCGATCACACGGCGCACTTCGGACTCGAGCATCACGAATCGAACGACAGCCGCGTGCCCGCGCGCTCGCTGCTTGACGATGCGCTGCGCGATGTTTCGCTGGGCGTGCTGCCACACGAGTTTGTGCACTCGTGGAACGGAAAGTTTCGCCGGCCCGCGGGATTGGCGACGCCGAATTATCAGGAGCCGATGAAGGGCGAGCTGCTTTGGGTTTACGAAGGCTTGACGCAGTATCTCGGCAATTTGCTGTCGGCGCGCAGCGGTCTGTGGACCCAGCAACAGTATCGCGATCATCTTGCTGAGATTGCCGCCGATCTCGATCACAAGCCGGGCCGCATGTGGCGGCCGCTGGCGGACACGGCGATCGCGGCGCAGATTCTTTACGGCTCGCCAAGCGAATGGAATTCCTCGCGGCGTTCCGTGGACTTTTATGACGAAGGCTGGCTCGTCTGGCTCGATGCAGACACAAAGATTCGCGAACTGACGGGCGGCGCGCGTTCGCTGGACGATTTTTGCAAGCGTTTTCACGGCGCGCCCAGCACGCCGCCGATGGTCAAGACTTACGTGTTCGACGATGTCGTCGCGACGCTCAACGACGTGGCGCCCTACGACTGGCGAAACTTTTTGCTGGTGCGTTTGAATTCGACAGACTTCCACGCGCCGCTGGGCGGCATCGAACGTGGCGGCTGGAAATTGGTTTATCAAGGGACGCCCAATGGCTTTTTGAAAGATTTTGAGCAAGTGCGTCGCGGCACAGAGATGGGCTATTCGATCGGCTTGCGTCTGAATGATGACGGCACAATCGCCGACGTGATCGAAGGTATGGCCGCCGCGAACGCCGGCCTCGGCCCGGGAATGAAACTCGTCGCGATCAACGGCAAGGCTTACGCGCCGGAAGTTCTGCGCGACTTTGTCAGGGCCACCACTGATCCCAAACAGCGCCGACTGGAGTTGCTCGTAAACAACGAAGGCCAGCTCGAGACGCATCAATTGACCTACAGTGACGGCGAACGGTATCCGATGCTCGAACGCGACCAGTCGAAAACAGATCTGCTTTCGAAGATCATCGCGCCATTGACGTGGACTCGATGATCGCGAAACGAATAACGTCTCCCGGCGAAGTTGGATGCACGGGAAGCAGTCGACCAGCGCCGAAGGCGCGGCATAATAATAGCCCCGGGCGTAAGCCCGGGGATCAGGTCACCTAAGAACTCATAGAGCCCGAGAAGCGGGCGAAAGAAATATCTCCAATTCTAACAATGTCATTATCAATGTTGTCTCAACGAATTCTGTCGCCCCTTCGGGGCTCACATCTACTCTCTAGACGCTTCCCCGGGCTTACGCCCGCGGCTACATCCTGCCGCCCGCTTCGCGGACTGGTTGTGAGGCATCTTCCACGAATTCTCCCTTGCATGTTTGTGCTACTTATTTTTGGCTCCTCTGCCTTTGCGCAGACTAACAACACGCCATTTCCGCAACCCACTGAATTACAGCACGGGCCGCCGCTGACTAATCAGGAATTCGTGCGCCTGCTCTTTCAATTGCCTGCGCATCCCGAAGAACGCGACAAGCTGGTCGATGAGATTCGCAAACGCGGCATCGCTTTTCCCGTGACTACGGGTTTGCAATCGCTGGTGGCCACGAAGAGCGGTAACGACTCGCTGCTGCGTCACACATTGGAAGAGGCGGATCGCCGGCGCACGAATCCGACCACTACGGCTCTGCCGCCGAACGCCGAAGCACTCGAACTACTCGCACAGACTCGCAAGGCCACGTTGGGCGCGGCCGACAAGATGCCGGACTATCTCGTGAAGCAGATGATTTCGCGCGCGCACGCCTTTGGCCAAAGCAAGAACTGGGCGGTTTACGATCGACTCACGATCGCTGTCAGTTATCGTCAAAGTGCGGGCGAGGATTACAAACTGCTTTCGGTCAACGGCATGCCAGCCGGCCAGGATCAGAGCTACGGAATGAAACTTGGCGGGACAATTTCAACCGGCGAGTACGTCACCACGCTCAGCGATCTCTTCAAGCCCGAGACTCGCACCGAGTTCCAAATGGTTGACACCGACACGTTGCGTGGACGGCGAACCGTCGTTTACGAGTATCAGGTCAAGAAGGAGTTTTCACACGAAACTTTGGGATGGGGCGAAGGTGGTTCCATAACGCTGGAGACGATCGCCGGTTATCGCGGACGCATCTGGGTCGATCGCGAGAATAACCGCGTGCTGCGGCTGGAAGACATCAGCACTGAAATCGATCCGGGGTTTCCCATCACCGCCGCCAGCAAAGTAATTGATTACGAGTGGGTGACGATCAATCAGCAGCAACACCTGCTGCCCTCTCGCGCCGTGGTGGAACTTACGGATCGAGTGCGCGGGCAGACTGAGCAGACCCGCAACGAAATTCTTTTCCGTGGTTACCGCAAGTTCGGGACGGAAGTGAAGATCATCGACATCGATGAAAAAGATTTTCCGCCCGATAAGCCGGAAGAAGAACCTGCGAAGCCGGACACTCCACCGGTTCTGAAACCAGCGCCCAAGAAGCCGAAATAATGATGAGGGCGATACGATACGGGGCAGTAGCCCGACCGTTAGGGAGGGCTTGGCAACTCCGCATAGAGCCCTCCCTAACCGTCGGGCTACTGCCCCGCTTTGCCATCCTCACCATCGCTCTGGTGCTCTTAACCGCTACTCCAGCGCCGGCCCAGACCAAGCCCGACAAAGACTATCTCGCTTACGTCGTTTCGGAATCCGCCGACAAGATCGCTCTGATCCGTTTCGGCCCGAACGGCGCGCGCGTCGATCACGATTTGCAAACCGGCGACATGCCGGTGGACATCGACGGCCCACACGGCATCGTCATCTCGCCCGATCGACAGTTCTACTACGTTTCGATCGCGCATGGCCGTCCGTTTGGATTGATTTGGAAGTACTCAACCAAAGACGATTCGGTTCTCGGCAAAACGACGCTCGGCTATTTTCCGGCGACAGTCGATATCACGCCTGACGGCAACTTTCTTTTCGTCGTCAATTTCAATTTGCACGGTGACATGGTTCCGTCGTCAGTTTCAGTTGTCTCGACGCCGACGATGACTGAGGTTGCGCGCATTCAAACGTGCACGATGCCGCACGGCTCGCGTTTGAATCCGCAAGGGACAAAGCAGTATTCGGCGTGCATGATGGATGACATGCTCGTCGAGATCGACACGCGCACGCTGAAAGTCGCGCGCCACTTCATCGTCACCAAAGGCAAAGAGGTCGGGATGAACGGCCCGCCGAAAGTGCAAACCGCGGACGCGATGAGTTCGATGCCGGGAATGAGCGGCATGAACATGCCGATGAAAGACACGGGCGGGCATGGCATGGAAGCTCCGAAACCTGGCGACAATTCCTGCTCGCCGACGTGGGCGCAACCATCGGCCGATGGTTCGTCGATTTATGTCGCCTGCAACAAGTCGAGCGAGATTGTCGAAGTCAATGCGAACACGTGGCAAGTCGTCCGTCGCATCTCCGCGCGCGCCGGCGTTTATAATCTCGCCGTGACCCACGATGGCATGCGCTTGCTCGCGACGAACAAACGCGATCAGTCAGTGTCGATCTTTGATTTGAAAAGCGGCAAAGAACTCGCACGCCTTCCCACGAAACGAAAGGTCTTGCACGGCGTCGTGGTCACACCCGACGATGCCTACGCTTTCGTGACAGTCGAAGGCGTCGGCTCAGAACCGGGCACGGTCGAGATCATCGATCTCAGAGCTTTGAAAACCGTCGCGACAGTCGACGTGGGACCGGAAGCGGCGGGAGTTGATTTCTACAAGACTGAATCAGTAGCCCGACCGTGAGTGCAGGCTGAGGTTGTCTTCACGCCGGTCACGCTCAATTCCAGAATCAACGAGTCTCAAGCTCCGTAAGGAGCGGCGGAAGGTAGCCAGTGGCAAGCGAAGCGCAGCCACTGGAACAGTCGCCAAATAAATCCATCGCGCCCGGCAAGGGCGCGAAGAATATCACCACACGTATCGTTCGTCATATTCAATCCCTGCAAGTTTGAGCATCTCCAGATAATCTTCTTCAAAAGTCTTGTGCCGATGATGCTCTTCCTGGTTGAGAATGTACCGCTTTACTCTTTCAAGGTGCGACGGACTAACAGTTACGCCAAAATAGCCGGGCTGCCAACTAAAGCTTCTCTTACCAACTGTGGCGTGCGCCCACTCCGATGATCCGCTTTTCACGTCACGCATGATGTTCGCGATTGCGTGTGTTGCGCGCAGACCTGTCAGAATGTGTGCGTGATCCTCGATTCCGCCGATTGCCACGGGTACGCCGCCGAGATTCTTGACGATGCCACCGAGATAAGCGTGAAGATTGTCGCGCCAGTCCTTGGTGATCGTTGGATAGCGATCTTTGGTGCTGAATACCGCGTGGTAGTGAAGACTACAGTAGGTTGCGGGCATGGGAGTCTCCGTTTCTGCGCGCCCTTGCAGGGCGCGATTATTGTTCTTGTTCGCTTACCAGTGGCTGCGCTTCGCTTGCCACTGGCTACCCTCTGCCGCGCCGCGGCGCTCAAAGATGAGTTTCAACAACGCGGGAACGCATTAACTTTCACTGCCCAGGCGCGGTCGTCGATCCCTTCTCGATCTTTGGACCGAGCTTGACGATCCAAAGTCCTGAGTTGATGTCGTTGAAGTAAATCAAACCTTTGTGCGGCTGCGCGCCCCAGACAAAAGGCAGGTTCGTGCGGAAGCCTTCGGGGTCGCCGGTCCAGAGTCTTCCAATCTCGCGCCCCTGGCGATAGAGATCTCCGCGCAATTCACCGGACACATCGACGACGCGCCCGCCGCCGCTGTAATAACCCATGTACATCACGTCGTCCTCGACCCAAATGTTGTGCGCGCCGCCTTCAGGCACGGGATACTCGGCGACTTTGCGCGGATGATTGATGTCGCTGATGTCGATCACGTGACAGATGCCGCGCACGGGAATGCGCCGATGCGAAGTGATGTCAAAGAACGACGGCAGGACTTCGTCGCCGATGAAAAGATAATTGCGATAGCGAAAAACTGAGTGCGTGCCGGCCAGCCAGCCGTCGCCGTAAAGTTCGTTGTGATTGAAACGAAACTGGCTGACGAACTGCGGATGCTCGGGGCTTCCGCCTTTCAATCCTGCGCCCACGTCCAGAATCACCAGGCCGTCGCGCCAGTAAGCGAGATAAGCGAGACCGTCCTTGACGTAGAGATCGTGCAGGTAACGACCGGCAATCTCTTCGCCTTCCTTTGTGCGAATCGTAGTCGCAACCGCGCTCTCGATCTGCCAGCGCGCAACTTCCTTTGGATTTTTCACGTCAGCGAAATCGATTACGCGCATCGATCCGGTCGCGTCGTCAGTCAGGTAAACGTAATGACCGTTGACGAACGCGCTGTGCACGCCGCCGGTTACGGTCGCCGTGTATTCCGAGATCAGTTTCGGATGCGCGGGATCGGAAGTGTCATAGAAAGCGATGCCGTTCTTGCGATTCGAAGCGCCTTCGCGCGAGATGACGAGAATCTTACCGTCAGCCGTCGTCATGATGTCGTTGACCAGACGCGCGTCAACCTTGACCGTTTCGGTTAGCTTTGGATGAGCCGGATCGGAGATGTCGTAAACCAGAAACCGATCCGTGATCGTCGAGTAGTAAGCATAGTTGCCGATGATCCATTCTTCCGCGCCCTGGAATTCTTTCAACGGCGCGCGGCCGACGACCTCAAGCCGGCGTTCAGCATTGCGCGGCGTGATTGCGATCGAAGCGCTGGCCGAAAGATTGCCGCTGGTAGCCGTGACTATGTAATTGCCGGGCTGCTCGGCGACGAAACCACCGTCGGGATAGATGTTTGCGCCGTTGCCGCTGACCGACCAGCGGGCAGTGAAATCATTCGAGGGCGATCCTTTCGCCGTGAAGTGCACGACGTCACCCGTCCGCGCTGTGGCCGCGCTCGCTTCGACAGTCAAACCGCGCAGGCTGCTCTTCACAACAGTGATCGTGGTCATGCCGTTCGCCGCTCCGGCGGCGGCTTTGATCGTTGCTTTGCCCGGAGCGATTCCGGTTACGATGCCGCCCGCGTCAACTGTCGCGACAGCCGGCTTGTCGGAGGCCCAGCTGATCGCTACACCGGTGCGCGGGTCGCCACTGGAGATTCGCGTCGTCGCTTCGAGTTGCACCGTGCTGCCTGCCACAAGCGGAGTCGTGATCGATTTGATCTCGACCGTCTTGATTGTTGCCGGTTTGACTTTGAACGTAGTGAAGCCGGATTTGCCGCCAACGATCGCGCCCGCGGTAACTTCGCCCGGCCCAAAAAGACTGACCACGCCGCTGTCATCCGCCGCGGCGATGTCGAACGGCCCGGCGAAAAATGCTGAAGGCTGCTCGTTCACCACGTTGCCGGCCGCGTCTTTGGCTACGATGGCTAGCTTCACCTGCTGGCCGACTTCCGCTTCACTCACGGAAGCTTTGACTTCGACGGTCTTGACCGAGGAAGCCGGCGGAGTCGGATTAGGCTGCTGGGCGAACGCCGCGAGCGTAAATACTGCGCTGAGAAAGACTGAAACGAGTGCGCGCGATTGAGTCATGAAGAGCCTCCCGGAAAAATCGATTTGTCGGACTTCGCGTCATGTTAATTGCAGGATCAGTTGCCAGGCAAGCCGATCGCGTACGATGCGCTCGCGGGTGTAGTCCTTTGCGCGAAACGGCGCTAATATGCTTTTTCGCTAACAGGCTTTTTTCCAAGGCCGCGGGAGGAGATAGGTGAAGTTCATACAGATACTGGTTGGCTGCGTGGCTCTGCTGTTTGTTACCAGCGTGCAGACGCAAACTCCAGACACGAAACATTTTGACAAAGACGGTTTGTCGTTCGACTATCCCGCCAACTGGCAGATAAGCGATCAGAGCACGCAGCAGATGCAGTACATTCAGATCGCGCGCGACGGGTACGCCGAGATTCGTGTCCGCGTGCCGCGCGAATGGCTGAAGACTCCGGAAAAGGAAGCGTCCGCGAAGAAACTCATTCAGGATAAGTATGTCGATGACTTTGCTGCCAGCGTCGAGCAGGCCGGAATGCATCCGCGGCGTAGTGCGGTTACGACTCAGATTGCCGGCGCCGACGCTGAAGGCGCGCGTGTGCGTGCCGTGCTTGACGGTGCGCCCGGCGGCATGGATTCTTACTTTCGCATCGTCTCTGACAGGTTGGTTAACTTGTCGATCATCGGATCGGAAAAAGAGATCGCAAAGTCAGCGCCGGTGTGGGACGCGATCCGCAATAGCTTGAAGATCGAGCCGCCACCGCAACCAAAGCCTTCACCGTCGCCTAAAAAACCGTGATGGCCAGTCAGTTCTCAGCAGTCAGCTATCAGCGATCAGCCGAACCCCTTATACTAAACAGGAACAAGATTCCAGCTCAGATCGCCTGTAGCTCTTCATGACTCCATCCCGCATTCGCAACTTTTCGATCATCGCGCACATCGATCACGGCAAATCGACACTGGCCGATCGCCTGCTCGAACTAACCGGCGCCGTCACCGGCCGCGACATGTCCGCGCAGGTGCTGGATGATATGGACCTCGAGCGCGAGCGCGGCATCACGATCAAAGCGCACGCCGTGAGGCTGGACTACAAAGCGCAAGATGGTCAGCAGTACATCTTGAACTTGATCGACACGCCCGGACACGTCGATTTCTCGTACGAAGTTTCGCGTTCGCTTTCGGCGTGCGAAGGCGCCTTGCTCATCGTCGATGCCTCGCAAGGCGTCGAAGCGCAGACGCTGGCCAATACTTACCTCGCCATGGAAAATAATCTCGAGCTGATCCCGGTAATCAATAAGATCGATCTCCCCGGCGCTGAACCAGAGAGAGCGATCGAAGAGATCGAGCACTTCATCGGCCTGGAAACTCACAACGCCATTTTCACCAGCGCCAAGACGGGCGTGGGAGTAGCCGAAGTGTTGGAGGCGATCGTGCGCGACGTGCCGCCGCCAAAGGGCGATCCAAAGGCGCCGCTCAAGGCCCTGATCTTTGACTCGTGGTACGACTCTTATCGCGGCGTGATCGTTTTGTTTCGCGTCATCGACGGCTCTATTCGGCCGGGAATGAAGATTCGCTTTTTCAACGCGGGCCGCGATTACCAGGTGGAAACGCTCGGCGTGAATCGCCCCAGCCCGACGCCCATTGATGAACTGGGCGTCGGCGAAGTTGGATTCCTGACTGCTTCAATAAAAACAGTCGCCGACGTGCAAATAGGCGACACCGTCACCGAAGCGGCCCGGCCCACAAAGGAGCCGTTTCCCGGTTATCAGGAAATCAAGCCCATGGTTTTCGCGGGACTCTATCCCATAGATACAAACCAGTATGAAGAGCTGCGTGATGCGATGGATAAGTTGCGTCTCAATGACGCCTCGTTCTTTTACGAGCCTGAGTCGTCGACCGCACTTGGTTTTGGGTTTCGCTGCGGCTTTCTCGGTCTGCTGCACATGGAGATCGTTCAGGAACGTTTGGAACGCGAGTTTAATCTTGATCTGATCACCACGGCGCCGGGCGTGCGCTATGTAGTGACTACGACCGACGGCAAGGTCACCGAAATCGACTCGCCGGCGAAGATGCCGGATCCTGGTCGCATAGCGAAGATTGAAGAGCCGGCAATCCGGGCGACGATCCTTACTCCTGAAGAACACCTGGGTGGAATCCTGGCGTTGCTGGAAGAAAAGCGCGGCGTGCAGAAAGGCTTTGAGTACATCACGTCGAATCGAGTGATGCTGACCTATGAACTACCGCTGAACGAGATCGTTTTGGATTTTTATGATCGCTTGAAATCAACTTCGCGCGGATACGCTTCGCTCGACTATCACCTCGCCGGCTATTGGGAAAGCGATCTCGTCAAGCTCGATGTGCTCGTTGCCGGTGAACCGGTCGATGCGCTGTCGCTGGTTCTTCATCGCGACACGGCGGCGGCGAAGGGCCGGGCCCTGGCGACAAAAATGAAAGAGCTGATCCCGCGCCAACTTTTTGAAGTACCGATCCAGGCGGCAATTGGCGCGAAAATTATTGCCCGCGAAACCGTGAAAGCAATGGGCAAGAATGTGATTGCTAAATGCTACGGCGGCGACATCACGCGCAAACGCAAACTGCTCGAGAAACAGAAGGAAGGCAAGAAACGCATGAAGAAAGTCGGCCGCGTAGAGATTCCACAGGAAGCTTTTCTGGCGGTGCTGAAAGTGAATGAATAAGTTCAGCGACCATCAAGATCGAATTTCAGATAAGGTCGATTCTCCTGAGGCAACAAAGCAACGCTAGACGCCCGCTGCCTGAGTCTTGGCGGTATTTTGCCATTCCCACTCCAACTGATATTCACCTCCGAATAGCGGATTGGGAATCCGCCAGTAGGCAAGTTTCCCGTCATCTACAATTATTGGCTTGCCTTTCTCTTTATCAACTTCATGGCGTTCATTTTTGCCAATCTCCTCAAAGCCTTTGATGCTTTTGCAACGCTGGCCTTCCGGAAACAACAAGATGATACTAATCGATTTGGTCGGGAAATTTACGTGCGTGTGAAACCATTCTTTCTCTTTACCGTCGAAGGCACTCTTGCGGAATTTGAAACAGGCGATAGCCCTTCCCGGCGCCGATCACGCGAACGCGAACCGCGATGTGAAAACGTTCGCTCAGATAATCGCGCAGCTCTTCAGCGAGTTCGACCGCGCGCGTGGAAATGAGATCAATGTCCTGGCTCATTCGCGGCTCACCAACATAAGCGTTGACGGCTTGTGCGCCGAACACAACGGCATCATCGCGCCCGCGCAAAAACTCGAGCACCGCGTCGTGGATTGTCGCCAGAGGCAGTTGTTCGCCCATGGCAAACTCCTTGAAGGTAAGAGTTCCAGCGTTGAGCATGAACCAAATCATACTCCTCTCTCGAGTGTCATCCAAGATTCCTATTCTCGACTGAAACAGCGGTGGTCGCCTCGCTGGTGTTCATCGGCAGGCATTCATGCTAAAACCGTCGTACGGAGATGAAGGACAGCGACGAACAATCCTCTTCTAGACGCGCCGTAAAGCTCGTCACTATTTTCTGCGACGGTTCGAGACTTGGCAAAGGCCGCGATGAAGCGCCTCAGGAGACTTCTAAAATGAAAACCTTTTTGGTTATTGCTTCGCTGCTTCTGTTCTCGACAACTCTTTTCGCTCAGCACTCGGACATGCAGGTGAAGACGACCGCCGAAAAGCCCGCCACGTTGATGTCCGGCCTGGGCTCGCTTCATCATCCGGTGTCCACAAGTAATACCGAGGCGCAGCGCTTTTTCGATCAAGGGCTGTCATTGGTTTTTGCCTTCAATCACGATGAAGCCGTGCGTTCATTCAAACGCGCCGCCGAACTCGATCCGCAGATGGCGATGGCCTGGTGGGGCATTGCTCTGGCGCTGGGTCCAAACATCAATCTCGACGTGGATCCGGAAAGAGAAAGGGCCGCCTACGACGCGACACAAAAGGCCTTGTCGCTCTCGGTGAAAGCCAGCGACGTTGAGCGTGCCTACATCCAGGCACTCACCAAAAGGTATTCGATCGATCTAAAAGCCGATCTGAAACGGCTCGCCGTCGATTACAAGAACGCGATGGGCGAACTCGTGAAGAAGTATCCTGACGATCTTGATGCGGCTACGCTTTACGCCGAAAGCGCGATGGACCTGCGGCCGTGGCGGTTTTGGACCGCGGATGGAAAACCTGCCGAAGGGACGGAAGAAATCATCAGCACGCTCGAGTCGGTGCTGCGGCGCAATCCAAATCATCACGGCGCCATTCACTATTACATTCACGCGATTGAAGCATCACCAAATCCCGAGCGCGCACTTGCTTACGCAGCCAGACTAGCGAAGCTGGCGCCGGCCGCCGGGCACCTGGTACACATGCCCGCGCACATTTACCAGCGCACCGGGGATTACGAAGCCGCAGCGCGCAGCAACGCAGATGCAGCGGCAGTGGATGAAGCTTACTTCAAAGCGAATGGTCGCCAGGGTCTTTACCCGGCAATGTACTACAACCATAACCTGCACTTTCTGGCGATTGCTCGCAGCATGGAAGGCCGTTTCGCAGAGGCGATGAAGGCAGCAAAACGACTTGAGGGCAGCGTTGTACCATATGTGAAGGATACGCCAATGCTCGAAGGCTACATGACCGTGGCACCTTTGCTCCTCGTGCGATTCAGTCGCTGGGATGACATCGAAAAAACATCGCCGCCCGACGCCGCACTTGAATCAACTGTTGGCATTTGGCATTTCGCGCGCGGAATGGCCTTCGCCGCAAGAGGCGATGTCGGAAAAGCCAGCTCAGAACACCAGGCTTTAGTCCAGGCCGAAAAGTTCGTGCCGGCAGATGCCCTTTCCGCCTCGGGCCTAAACCCTGCGAGCAGTGTGCTGGCTATTGCCGACGATTTTTTGAACGCGCGAATCGCGGCCGCAAGGCAAGACAACAAGGCGGCGATCGGGCTCTTGCGCGAGGCGCTCAAGAAGGAAGACTCGCTCGCTTACGAGGAGCCGGCATCCTGGTTTCTTCCGGTTCGCGAGGCACTTGGCGGCGCGCTTTTGAAAAGCGGTGATTACGCCGGGGCCGAGCAGGTCTTTCGCGACGATCTCCAGCGAAACAGACGAAACGGGCGTTCGCTTTTTGGCCTCATGGAGAGTTTGAAATCACAAAAGAAAAACTATGCTGCCGCGATGGTCGAAAGGGAGTTTGAGAGTGCCTGGAAAAACGCCGACGCCAAACTGACTATTCGGGATCTCTGGCGGTAAGATGTTACCGAACATGAAATCAGTAACAATTTTCTGTGACGGCTCAAGTCTCGGCAATGGTCGCGATGAGACGCGCGCGGCGGCGGTGGCGCTGCTCGGCTACCAGGGATTGTGGCGCGCGTTCGGATCGTATCTTGGCAAAGCGACTAACCAGCAGGCTGAGATCGCCGCGGCAGCGCTCGGCCTCGAAGCATTGAAGGAACCTTGTCGCGTGCGGCTGCACACCGACTCGCGTTACGTCATCGAGACGATGAGCGGTCGCTATCGCCGTAAAACAAATCACGAATGGTGGAAGCGTCTGGACGAAGCTTCCGCAAGGCACAAAGTCGAATGGCACTGGTCGAAGGGCCACGACGGCCACGTGATTCAGGAAGCCGCCGATCGCGCCGCGCGTAAGATTGCCGCCCTCGGCCACGTCGAGCCCGCCGTGCTGCAGGACGCGGTTGATAGGGTCGGCGTGGCTGAACCGGAGGAGGTGCCGACTGATGGACCTGAGTTATTTTAGATATTCTGATGAAACCTTCGGTTAACGCTCGCTTTTGCCTCCCAGACGAATCTATAATCTTCGCCTCCAGGCCATCCGGATTCGCGTCGAAAACGAGGTCACGTGTTACATAAGTCGTCAGCGCAAAGTTTTCGCTCTCCGCTTCTTATCGCAGCGATCTCGCTCGCCGCGATTGTCTTTTTCTGTTTCGCCGCCCCGTGTGCGCTCGCGCAAAACTTCGACCGCGGATGGGAATGGCAGAACCCTCTGCCTCAGGGAAACGCAATCAGCGCGGTTCGCTTCGCCAACGATAAGCGTCACGGTTGGGCGGTCGGCGCAGACGGCGTGATTCTCTACACCACGAACGGCGGGTTTGAATGGACGAGTCAGCACCCGCGTTTGGTCGCAGCCCTCAACGGTCTTTACGTTTTTGACCGGCAGCGCGCGTTTGCAGTAGGCGCACGTGGTGTCGTGGCAACGACGAAAAACGGCGGAGAGAAATGGACCGAGATCCCCACGCCAACAAAAGATCATCTCTACGCGATCACTTTCGCGTCTGACAATCCGGCGCACGGCTGGGCTGTCGGCACTTACGGTTGCATCATCGCCACGACTGATGGCGGCGAAACCTGGGCTTTGCAGAAGAGTTCGACGCGCGCCCATCTCTACACAGTTTCGTTCATCAATAGGATCACGGGACTTGCCGCCGGCGATCGAGGCAGGGTGCTCCGGACAAACGACGGCGGGCGGCATTGGAAGGAAGTTGTGCGTCTGGGCCTGCTGCCGTTTACGGGTGTGGCGTTCATCACGCCGAAGCGAGCCATCGCGGTGGGCTATGGCGGCCGCGTAATCGTGAGCGACGACGCCGGCCTTACCTGGGAGCCCGTCGATGTTGTGATGACGAACGATCTGCTTTCAGTTTACTTTTCAGACCAACAGCACGGGTGGATCACGGGCGACAACGGCGTCGTGCTCAGCACCGCAAACGGCGGCGGCACGTGGTTGCCGGCAAGCGTAAAAACCGGTCCTCGGCTGGTCACGGTTTATTTTGCGGACGAAAACACTGGCTGGGCAGGCGGCAGCGACGGCCTGGTCGTGCGCAGCGACGACGGCGGATTTGGTTGGCAACGTCTGACCGAAGGCGGACGCGACGATCTTTCGGATATCTTTTTTCTGGACGGCGCGCGCGGTTGGGCTGTCGGAGCGCACGGCAAAATTCTGGCGACGGGATCAGGCGGAAAAAATTGGACCGTACGGCCATCAGGCACCACGGTTCATCTGGATGCAGTAACCTTCATCGACGACAGAAACGGCTGGGTGGTCGGCGATCAGGGGACGATTCTCCATTCAACTAACGGGGGGATCGTTTGGACGCCGCAAGATACGAACGTTAAGGAACAATTGCTGGGCGTGTCCTTTGTGACGGACAAACGCGGCTGGGCAGTGGGCGCGCGCGGCACAATTCTTTCGACCGATGATGGCGGCGAAACCTGGCATCAGAAGGAGTCGAACACGTACGCGTGGCTCGAAGACGTGCGCTTTATCGATGAAAAACACGGCGTCGCGGTTGGTTCAGGCGGAGCGATCATGCGAACTGAAGACGGCGGCGAAACCTGGAAAGACGTTTCGAAGAACTTGAAAGAGTGGCTGCATGCGGTCGCGTTCGCGGATGAGAAGCGCGGCTATGCAGTCGGCGAAAAAGGAATCATTCTGCGCACCGACGATGGCGGCCTGACCTGGAGAGATCAGGAAACCGGTGTGAAGACGAATCTGTTCGCGGTCTCGGTCGCGTCACGCGACGACGCGTTGATTGCCGGCGATCAGGGCCGCGTGCTGGCGACGAAAAATGGCGGCCTGACCTGGGAAGCACAGCCGACGATCACGAGTTCGCCACTGTTCGCGGTCGCGTATCATGGCGGCGAGAGTGCCTGGGTGGCGGGACGTGGCGGCGCGATCCTGCGGCGCAGCGCGGCCATTGCAACCGTCAAGATTCCGATTCCGAAACTCCCGCCGGCGCTTGGCGGCGGGCCGCCGAAACTGCAAGGCCAGGAAAACAATCCGAAGCCACTGAATTTTGACGATGGCGACATTCCGCGCGCCGTGCCCAAGGAAAAGAAGCCCGTGAAACCTTGAAGCCTGAGTCCACGCCGACGAGATTCCGCCACCGCCATCGGGTACAATAGCTATCCGGGTCGAACTTCATGTCTCAAGCATCATCCGAACAGAAACAAGACGTCGCGACGCGAATCGAAACCGATTCGATGGGCGAGATCAAAGTGCCCGCCGATAAGTATTGGGGCGCGCAGACTGAGCGCAGCCTGCTGCATTTCAACATCGGCTTTGACGTGATGCCGCGCGAGATGATTCGGAGTTTCGGCATCCTCAAGAAAGCCTGCGCGCTGGTCAATCAGGATCTCGGCAAACTTCCCGCCGACAAAACTAAATTGATCGTGGCTGCCTGCGACAAAGTTATCGCAGGGAAGCTCGACGAGCATTTTCCTTTGCGTGTCTGGCAGACCGGCAGCGGCACGCAGACCAACATGAACGCGAACGAAGTGATCTCGAATCGCGCAATCGAGATCGCGGGCGGCGTGATGGGTAGCAAGAAACCGATTCATCCGAACGATGACGTGAACATGTCACAGTCTTCGAACGACACTTTCCCGACCGCCATGCACATCGCCGCCGCCGAGCAGATGAACCAATTGATCCCGTCGATTCAAACGGTCCACGACGCAATCGATGCGAAGGCGAAAGAATTCAACGACGTCGTGAAAATCGGCCGCACCCATTTGCAGGACGCGACGCCGCTGACTGTTGGCCAGGAAATGTCGGGGTGGGCCAGCCTGCTGGCGCGCGATGTCGATCGGATGAAAGACACGCTTTCAGGACTTTACGATCTCGCGATCGGCGGCACCGCAGTGGGCACGGGCCTCAACGCTCATCCTGAATTCGGCGAACGGGCTGCCAAGAAGATTGCCGAATTGACTGGACTTCCATTCAAATCGCATCCGAACAAATTCGCCGCGCTCTCGGCTCACGATGAAATAGTTTTCTGTAGCGGCGGGTTGAAGACTCTGGCTGCTTCGCTGATGAAAATCGCCAACGACATTCGTTGGCTGGCTTCCGGGCCGCGCTGTGGTCTGGGCGAATTGACACTGCCGGAAAATGAACCCGGCTCATCGATCATGCCCGGCAAAGTTAACCCGACGCAGAGCGAGGCCATGACCATGGTAGCCGTGCAGGTGATGGGAAACGACGCGGCGATCGGTTTTGCCGGCTCGCAAGGCAACTTTGAACTCAACGTCTTCAAGCCGGTGATGATTCACAATCTGCTGCACTCGATTCGGCTGATCCATGACGCGTGTCACGGCTTTGTCGAATACTGCATCGCCGGCATGACGATCAATCGCGAACAGATTGACAAACACTTGCGCCACTCCCTGATGCTGGTCACCGCTTTGAATCCGCACATCGGCTACGATAACGCGGCGAAGATTGCGAAGCACGCGCTCAAGAAGGGCATCTCATTACGCGAGTCGGCGATTGAGCTGGGCTTATTGACCGGAGAAAAGTTCGACGCGCTCGTCAAGCCCGAAGACATGACTCATCCATAATCCGCCGTTTACGCAGATTTGAATTCACAGATTACGAACTTCAATCATGACTGAACGAATCTTCAACTTCAGCGCCGGGCCGGCGATCATGCCTCTGCCGGTTTTGGAAGAAGCGCAGCGCGATATGTTGGCGCTGCCCGGCGTCGGCATGTCGGTGATGGAGATTAGCCACCGCTCGAAAACTTTTGACGCGGTCATTCAAGGCGCGGAAGCAGGTCTGCGCGAGCTGCTCGGGATTCCGAAAAGTTACGCGGTACTTTTTCTGCAAGGCGGCGCGAGTTTGCAGTTCGCGATGGTGCCGATGAATTTTCTGTCGCTGGAAGCCAGCGCCGATTACCTCGTCACCGGAAGCTGGGGCAAGAAGGCCGTCAAGGAAGCGCAGAAATTCGGCACCGTGAATTTCGCAGCCAACATGGCGGACGGCGGATTCACGCGCGTGCCCGGTCAGGACGAGTTGCGCCTCAACCCGAGCGCCGCTTACGTGCACATCACTTCGAACGAAACGATCGAAGGTGTCGAGTTCAAGAGCGAGCCTGAAGTTGGCGACGTGCCGCTGGTTTCTGACGCTTCATCAAATATTCTTTCGCGGCCCATTCCGGTCGAGAAGTACGGTCTAATCTACGCCGGCGCGCAGAAGAACATGGGCCCGAGCGGCGTCACTCTCGTGATCATTCGCGAAGATCTCTTGCCGCGCATTCGTGAAGGCCTGGCGATGATGCTCGACTATCGCACGCACGCGAAGGACAAATCGCTCCACAACACGCCGAACACGTGGGGCATCTACATCATTGATTTGGTTTGCAGGTGGCTGAAGGAAAAAGGCGGCCTTGAAGCGATGCAGAGCGAGAATGAAGCGAAGGCGAAACTGCTGTACGACGCGATCGACTCGACAGACTTTTATCGCGGCCACGCCGATCCGGACTCGCGCTCAAACATGAACGTGACGTTCCGCTTGCCTTCAGAGGGTTTGGAAAAGAAATTCGCGAGCGAAGCTACTGCCGCGGGCCTCGACGGATTGAAAGGCCATCGCTCAGTCGGCGGCATTCGCGCGTCGATCTACAACGCCTTTCCGCGCGCAGGCTGCGAAGCGTTGGTTGCGTTCATGAAAGAGTTCGAGCGGAAGAACGGATAAGACTTAACCACAGAGGACACCGAGAAAAGGGACCAGACGGCTTAGAGCGGGGAGTCAAATCTCGGTGGTCTCTGTGAATCCTCCGTGTCCTCTGTGGTAAAACCTATCTGACGTTGGATTCAATTTTGGTAGGAATTCGAAAACTTAATGAACCGCTTATTTTCCCTCTGCTTGTTCATAGTCGCACTTCTAGCGTTCAATCCGCGATCGCAAACCGCATCGCCGCAAAATCCAGAGCTCGCGCTCCCTCAGGAAAAACATCTGCGCAACGTGACGCAACTGACCTTTGGCGGTGAGAATGCCGAAGCATATTTCTCGAGCGACGGTAAGAAGCTCATCTTCCAGTCAACGCGCGACAGTCGCGAGTGCGATCAGATCTACACGATGAACATCGACGGGTCTGACGTGAAGATGGTTTCGACCGGCGATGGGCGCACCACGTGCTCGTACTTTTTTCCCGGCGACAAACGCATTCTTTATTCGTCCACGCATCTGGGTGCTAAGCAATGTCCGCCGCGTCCAGACTTTTCCAAAGGGTACGTTTGGGCCGTCTATGACACGTTTGATATTTTCACCGCGAACACGGACGGTTCGGATTTGAAGCAGCTGACAAAAACGCCGGGCTATGATGCCGAGACCACGATTTCGCGCGGCGGAAAGTTGGTTTTCACGTCGAAGCGTGACGGCGATCTCGACATCTACACGATGGATGCGAACGGAAAATACGTGAGGCGTTTGACGAATGAACTCGGCTACGACGGCGGCCCGTTCTGGTCTTATGACGGCAAGCAGATTGTCTATCGCGCTTATCATCCGCAGACGGAAAAAGAGAAAGCCGATTACATCGCCCTCCTGAAACAGAATCTGATCCGGCCGACGACGCTGGAGATTATGTTGATGAACGCGGATGGATCGAACAAGCGGCAAGTGACGCACCTTAACAAAGCGAGCTTCGCGCCGTATTTTTTCCCGGACGGCAAGCGCATTATCTTTGCGTCGAACGTCGCCGATCCCAAAGGCCGCGATTTCGATCTCTATAAGATTAACGTAGACGGCACGGGCCTGGAGCGCATCACTTACAACAACACCTTCGATGGGTTTCCCATGTTCTCGCCCGATGGCAGGAAGCTGGTGTTCGCTTCCAACCGCAACGGCAAGGTGCAGGGTGAGACGAATATTTTTATAGCGGATTGGGTTGAGTGAAGCCTAGGCGAGCGCCGTAGGCGCGGCGATTCGAACGATATTCGGGCAAGAGCGATTCAACCAGCCTGCGAAGCAGGCGGCATACTAATAGCCCACAGCGCAAGCTGTGGGTGAAGGCGAAGAAGAATGACCGGAGCCCCGTAGGGGCGGCAGAAGAATTGGGAGAATGAGGGCAACGGTGATATTTATGCCGCCCGCTGCGCGGGCTTATGAACTTGATGGTCCTCCTTTACCCACAGCTGGCGCTGTGGGCTACTGATATTTCGCCAGCTGCGCTGGCTGACTGAGAGAAGTACCAAACTATGAGAAGCCCAGAGTTGAGAAACGATTTGATGATAAGGTCGAAATCAAGCTGCCAAATACTCCTTAGCCTTTTGTTATCCGCGTCGCTCTCCCTCTCCGCGCTCGCGCAGCAGCCGAGTTCTACTGGACCCAGCGCCGATCGGCTCCGGCAGGTGATCTCGTATTTAGCTTCCGACGCGCTCGAAGGCCGGCGCACCGGCACGCCGGGCGCGAATGATGCCGCGCATTACATCGCCGGCGAAATGAATCGCTACGGCTTGCGGCCGGGAATCCAAATGGCTCGACCCGCGCGCACTCGTGGCGAGAATCAGGCGCGCTATCTGCAACCATTTCCTTATGTGGGAAGTGTTGATTTGGGAACGGCAAGCAAGCTTGCAGTGCGAATGAATAATGCCGGTCAGCCCATCGATCTTCGCGTAAGCGAGGATTGGATGCCCGTTGGTTTTTCGTCAAATGCAGGGATTGAGAACGCGCGTGCGGTATTTGCCGGTTATGGGATTGTCGCCGAGGAGCCAAAACGCGATGACTATGCTGGCATCGACGTAAGAGACAAGGTCGTGGTTGTACTCGCGGGCACACCCGATCGCGACAATCCGCACGGACAGTTTGCGCGTTACGAGGACCCGCGCTGGAAAGCGATAGCCGCGAAGAACAGAGGAGCGAAGGCGCTCATACTGCTTTCATGGGAGGATGATTTCAAGGACGAGAGACTTGCCAAGCTTCATTACGATAACGCGGGGCAAGCAGGGTTGCCGGTCCTTGTACTTGCGAAAGCAGCAGGCATGCACCTGCTACAGGCTCTAGCCCAAGCCACCTACGCAATGTGGCCTGACTACAAATGCGATCCGGCCACAAAGATGGCGGACGGCACGCTCGTGGCGCGCTGTGGCAAAGACAAACTGATCAAACATCCCGATGGCACTATGGAAGTGGAATTGCCCGACGGAACAAGGACGTCCGCAGATGCTCAGGGAAATTTCAAGGCTGACAAGTTTTATGGTCCGAAAGAGTTAGAGAGGTTTGGCTGGTCTTTATCTGTCGACATCGTCCGCCGCGAATCGCCCTCATTTAACGTCATTGGAGTTCTGCCGGGCAACGATACCAAGTTGAAGAGCGAAGCGATCGTGATCGGCGCGCACTATGATCATCTAGGTCGTGGTGGCGAAGGCAGTCTGGCGCCGCGCGAAGGCGACATTCATCACGGCGCAGATGACAACGCTTCCGGCGTCGCGGGTTTGCTGGAGTTGGCGCGCATGCTTTCGTCGCAGAAGCCGCGCCGCACGATCGTCTTCATCGCGTTCAGCGGTGAAGAAGAAGGTCTGATCGGCTCGAACTACTACGTCAATCATCCCATCGTGCCCCTGGCGAACACCGTCGCGATGATCAATATGGATATGATTGGACGGCTGAAAGATAAGAACTTAATCGTCGGGGGTGTGGGCACGGCGTCGGAATGGCGCTCAATGATCGATGCCGGTAATTCCGTGCGGAGCATGACAGTTTCGCTTAACGGCGCCGCCGTTGATCGGACAAAGTTGCCAGCCAGCGTTCCCGTCGTCCTGGGTTCGAATGGCCGTCCAGTTGTGACGATGGACCCGAGCAAGAAATTCGCACTCACGCTCAACGAAGACGGCTACGGCCCGAGCGATCATTCATCCTTCTATGCCAAACAGGTTCCGGTGCTCTTTTTCTGGACCGGCAATCATGAGGACTATCACAAGCCTTCCGATACCGCCGACAAGATCAACTACGAAGGCGAGGCGCGCGTGGTTTCGTTCGTCGCCAGCGTCATTCGCGACGTCGACAAGAGCGACAAGCGGCCGACTTACACGGTCGCGAAGAGCGATTCGCAGGGTCGCACGATGGGCTTTCGCGTCTATCTCGGCACGATTCCGAATTACGCGGACTCGAATGACGGATTGAAGCTGGACGGAGTGCGCGATGACTCGCCTGCTTCAAAAGCTGGATTGAAAGCCGGTGACAAGATCGTGAAGATGGCCGGACGCGAAGTGAAGAACGTTTACGATTACACCTACGCGCTGGGCGAGATGAAAGCCGGGCAGGAGTACGAAGTCGAAGTCATGCGCGGGAGCGAACGGCTGACTTTGAAGATCACGCCGGCCGTTAGAAAATAGTCAGAACCGCCTGCGGTACTGACCTCATTTACCAGCGCGGTTCGCGGTCGTTGCGCGAGGGACGACGATCGCGGTCTTTATCGCGGCCACCGCCGTAGCCACCTCCGCCGCCGTAACCTCCGCCACCGCGATTCCCGTAATTGCCGGGTCCACGATCGGTCCGGGGCCGAGCTTCATTCACGGTCAGGTTGCGTCCGCCGAACTCTTTGCCGTTAAGTTGCTCGATCGCCGCGGCTGCTTCTTCCGGCGTGGCCATCTCGACAAAGCCAAAGCCGCGCGAGCGACCCGTCATCCGATCTTCCACGACTGAAGCCGATTCAACAGTACCCGCCTGCGCGAAATGCGCGCGCAGATCTTCGCTGCTGGTCTGGAACGAAAGGTTCCCGACGTAAAGTTTTGTAGCCATTTCTAGTTCTAATCCTCTGATGCTAAGGGAAGCTCGGGCTGGTTTCTCGATCGCAGGTTCAAAGGCCGCGGCCTTTTTGCGGTGGAACGCGACGCGCCCGGTGCTCTGGCTTCGGCGAGAGCGGCTCCTGACAAGTTGATAACTAACCTCACTCTCTTCGCCCGAACGTCGTCGCTTTGCGGCACGGACCGGCGCCACCATCAGTGTAGCGCGAGAGCAGGAACTAACAGGTCGAAGTATGCCCGCAATCACCTCTCGGCGCAAGAGGGTTTTTTTTCGCTCGTACCGGAATTCTGAAAAAAGCTGAGGAAATCCTCTGATTTTTCAGAAACGGCGCCGCCGACGCTCTCTCTGCCGCATGGCTGAAGCGAACAAGTAATTTACGTTCAGCACGATGATTTCTTCGCCGTCATGCCGCACGATTTTGAAGGCGGTGTTTTCGGAATCATCGCTTGCTGGCCGAATCTCTTTCACTGCGATCTTGATCTGGTCGCGACAGCTTTGCGCGGCCAACGCGAGTTGCTCGTCTCCGCGCAAAGCAATCACACATGGCAGCGCGTGGGGCCAGCGTAACGATTGTCCAGTCAGCAGCACGGTCGGATCGACCACGGTTAGCATTCGGCCGCGCACGCAAACGACACCGAGGATGGCTTGGGGTGTGTGCGGCAAAACCACCGGCACTCTGGCTTCCGTAATTCCATCAACCTGGTCGGCAGGTACCGCGAAGGTTCGAGCGCCGGCTTCGAACACGAACAGATCCCGGAGATCGGGATCGACGGGATTCCGGCGCGCGTCTGTTGTCGCGTCTGCGAGGATTTCAGAATGAGATTCAGCGTCAGGCATTTAAATGGGCGGCGGTGCGACGATCAGAACACGGTTCCCGGCTGATGGTCAATCTTTCTGAGGCCGCGGATGCGGCCACGTTCTCGCTCGCGCACGCGCGTGTGGTAAATTGCAGTGAACCGAAACCGTGCCGGTGGTGAAAGGAATAGTCTGATGGATGAGTTCGATCGCTATCGCACCGAAATGAACGAGAAGCTGCTCGGCTGCGGCCACCTCGGCATCAAACGGTTCTTCGCGCTCGACACACAGGCTTACGAAGCTGGCGCGCTGGACGAGAAAACGAAAGAGCTGATGGGCCTGACGGCGTCTATCGTGTTGCGCTGCGACGATTGCATCACTTATCACGTCAAGCAATGCGCGGATTGCGGAGTCACGCGCGAACAATTCATGGACGCCTTTAACGTCGCGCTCGTGGTGGGCGGCTCGATCACGATACCGCATTTGCGAAGGGCAGTTGAGAAAGTTGATCAGGTCCTCGCAAGTTGAGCGAAACGCGAATGAGATTTCACCACAGAGAAAGTGCTTCCGTTGTCGTGAGGCTTGAAAAGCTTTTCGCGTGAAAGGGACTATTCAATGAGCCATCGAAGATGGCGGCAGATGGTAGCCCCGGGCGTAAGCCCGGGGATCCATATTCTTAATGACACCGAGCCCTCGAAGAGGGCGACAGAAGATTCTGCCGCCCCTCCGGGGCTTGCGAGCTTACAAAGCCTCGCTTACCCCGGGCTTACGCCCGGGGCTATTAATATGCCGCCCGCTGGCGCGGGCTGGTTGAGTAGTTCAGGTTTCATTTCGCTTCTGAAACGCGCGTCGGCTTCATTCATCGGACTTGGGCTCTTCTTCTTAGTTCTTTCTTTTGGTGCTTCATCTTCACAAGGCCAATCTTTTTTATTTGATTCGCAGGAAGGTCTCGAAATGCCCGTACAGGAACGCGATCGGATCCGCGCGCCCGAACTCAACGGCCATCGCGGCTGGCTCAACACTGACAAGCCTCTGTCGCTCGCCGGCCTGAGAGGCAAGGTGGTGCTGCTCGACTTCTGGACTTACGGCTGCATCAACTGCATGCACATCATTCCCGATCTGAAGAAACTCGAAAAGAAATATCCAAACGAGTTGGTGGTGATCGGAGTGCACTCTGCCAAGTTCGAAAACGAGAAAGACACTGAGAACATTCGCCGCATCATTCTGCGTTACGAGATCGAGCATCCGATCGTTAACGATGCGGACTTCGCGATTTGGCGGGCGTATGACGTGGATTCATGGCCCACGCGATACTTGATCGATCCCGCCGGCTACATTATTGGCCGCCTAAAAGGCGAAGGGGGTTACGAGGCGCTCGACCGAGCGATTGGCGATACGATTGCCGATTTTCGCAAGCGCGGCGAGCTGAATGAAGCTCCGCTCAAACTCGTGCTGGAACGCGCGAAGGTCGGCGATCTGCCGCTGGCATTTCCCGGAAAAGTCCTCGCTGACGCGAAGAGCGATCGGTTGTTCATCGCCGACTCAGATCACAATCGCTTAGTCATAGCGAAACTCGACGGAACGTTGATTGAAACCATCGGCACGGGCGCGCACGGCGCTGACGATGGTTCGTTCGGCCGCGCCACGTTCTTTCGACCGCAGGGCATGGTGCTGGACGGCGAGACCCTGTACGTCGCCGATACTGAAAATCATCTGATTCGCGAAGTCGATCTGAAATCGAAAACCGTGAAGACGATCGCCGGCACTGGCCAACAATCTCACGAGTACGGCGAATCCGGCGCGGCGCGAAGCATCGCTTTGAACTCGCCCTGGGACTTGCAGCTTGTGGGCCGCACGCTTTACATCGCGATGGCCGGGCCGCATCAGATTTGGAAACTCGACCTCGACAAGCAGCAAGTCTCCACGTTTGCCGGCTCGGGGCGCGAAGCTCGCGTTGACGGCGCGCCGGCGGAGGCAGCGTTCGCGCAACCGTCGGCGCTCGCTGCTGAGGGCCAAACTCTGTATGTCTCGGACGCGGAGGCCAACATCATTCGCGCGATCGATCTCCGGCCTAATGGACGCGTGCGCACGCTGGTCGGCGGCAACTTGTTTGATTTCGGTGACGAAGACGGCACGGGCGATGACGTTCGCTTGCAGCATCCGCTTGGTCTGACGCGATGGAACGGCAGTCTGCTGATCGCGGACACGTACAATCATCGAATCAAACTGCTCGATCCCGGAACTCGATCAGTAAAACATTTTGTCGGCTCGGGAAAACCGGGTCAGTTCGATGGCGCCAAGGCTTCATTCTACGAACCCGGCGGTTTGAGCGTAGCCGGAGATAGACTCTACGTGGCCGACACAAACAATCACGCGATCCGCGTCGTCAATTTGAAAACGAAAGAAACGAAGACGCTGCAAATCAAAGGACTGCAGCCGGCGGCTTCGAACCAGGCGGCAGCGTCGAACGCCGACGTTGCGCCGAACGCCGAAGAGATCAAGTTGGCGCCGCAGAAACTGCGAGCTGGGGACGCAGTGCTCTTGATCAATATCGAATTGCCCGCCGGTTATCATTTGAATCCGACCGCGCCGCAGCGCTATAAAGTCTCAGTCGAGAACGGCGCGCAATCGCTGGTCATCGATCAGCAAAACGCGTCTCGCAACACGAAAGGTTTGCCGCTTCCCATTCACGTTCCGGTGCGCGCGCGGAGCGCCGGCGCGGTTGAGTTGCTCGCGTCGTTCACGTTCGTTTATTGCCGCGAAGACAACACCGGCACCTGTCGCATCAAGACTCTGGTTTGGCGCTCGCCGCTGGAAGTGGTTAATGACGCTACCGCACCCACCGAAATCAATTTGACCAGCAAGATCAGCGGCGACTGAACTGGCAAACTCAAGTTTTTGTCGCGATTTCGTCCTTGCATTCACGGCAAAATGCTTCAACTTGCTCTGCTTGCCACTGGCTAGTAATATCTTCGCTTCCCTTTGGAAAAACTAAAAATGCAAGGAGTCACATCATGGCTGACAAACCATTTCTGACTGATATAAAAACTTTGCGCGAACGCGCGCGAAAACACATTGAGAACGGCGCGGTGACCGAAGGTTATAGTGCCGACCGCGAGACCGTGAACAAGTTGCTGAACGAAGCGCTGGCGACTGAAATCGTCTGTGTGCTGCGATACAAGCGGCATTATTTCATGGCTTCCGGAATTAATGCCGAAGGAGTCGCGGCCGAGTTTTTGCAGCACGCGAATGAAGAACAAGGGCATGCGGATCTAATCGCTCAACGAATCGTCCAATTGGGAGGCGAGCCAAACTTTTCGCCGGAAGGTTTGCTGACGCGTAGTCATGCGGAGTACGTGGAGGGCGACACTCTGATCGACATGATCAAGGAAGATCTGGTTGCCGAGCGCATTGCCATTGATAGCTATCGCGAGATGATCAACTATCTCGGCAATGATGATCCAACCACGCGCCGTATGCTGGAAGGAATTCTGGCGATGGAAGAAGAGCATGCCGACGATCTGGTAAGCCTGCTGCAAGAGCTGGGCAATTAGATCGTTTTCGCCCATTCACACCAAACGCTTGCCTGACAATCATCCAAACTACGCCGGTCGTCCCAGCCTCTGTCGCAGCTGCGGCGCGCTGATTGGCGCCGGTGAAAACAGTTGTCACGTTTGCGGCGCGCTGCTTCAGCAAACTGTGATGCCCCCGTTGCCATTGCACGAGCGCTATGCCATGGGCTTCGCTCGCGCGGTGCTCTCGCGACCGTACATCTTCAGCATCGTTTTTCTGGTCGCGAATCTCTTTGTCTTCATGCTGATGTGGGAATCAAGCCAGATGTCCTCGACAGTTCTCTGGAGCGCATTTCCCGAATCGGTGTTGCTCGCCTACGGAGCGAAGACAAATTACTTGATCCATTACGAGCACCAATACTGGCGCCTGGTAACGCCAATTTTTATTCATGTCAATCTGTTGCACGTGTTCGTTAACATGTACAGCCTCTGGGTGATTGGCCCGTGGGTCGAAAAGCTTTACGGCTCGGCAAAGTTTGTAGTGTTCTGGGTCGCAACGGGAATCGTCGGCGTGCTGGCGAGTTATTTAACGACGATTCCAGGTTCCCGTCCCGGTTTGATTGGAAGCTTTCTGATAAAACCCGGGGACATGCCGTCTGCGGGAGCATCGGGCGCGCTGTTCGGGCTGGTCGGCGTGCTGTTTGTTTTCGGTCTCAAGTATCGACGTGAATTGCCCGAAGGTTTCAAACGCGCGTTCGGCACGGGAATGTTGCCGGTGATTCTGCTGAATCTCGGCATCGGTTTTCTCGGCCGGGGCATTATCGATAACGCGGCGCACATGGGTGGGTTGCTGTCGGGCGCGGTGCTGTCGAGTGTCGTCAGTTACAAACGACCGGGCGCGCGCATCGGCGTGACGATCGCCTGGCGCGTATTGCAGATCGCGGCGCTGGTGCTCGTGCTTGTTTGCTTTTACATGGCGGCAAGACATTTTGGATAAGACACAGAACCGGTTGCGCAGAAATGAAGTCAGTACCACCCGCGTGAGCGGGTGGGCTCATTGCTCAAGCTCGCCGCGGTGAGTATTCGATCCACCCGCTCACGCGGGTGGTACTGACCTCGCTGTGCGTCACCTGCGCAATCTGTGGATTGGTATTACTTGATCAAAGGAGACTGAGATGGAAATCAAGAAAGTTGGTGTGCTCGGCTGCGGACTGATGGGTTCCGGCATTGCGCAGACCGCCGCGAGCGCGGGCTTTGAAACCACCGTGCGCGAGGTTTCAGACGAGCTGTTGCAAAGAGGCTTCGCGTCGATCGAAAAGTCTTTGGAAAGATTTGCCGAAAAGGGAATGATTACGGCCGAACAGCAAAAGCAGACGCGCGATCGTTTGTTCGGGACGACTTTGTTCGATGACCTCTCTGATTGCGACATCATCATCGAAGCAATCATCGAGAACCTGGAAGAGAAGCAGAACACCTATCGCCGGCTGGACGCGCTGTGCAAGCCGGAAACGATCTTCGCCTCGAATACTTCTTCGCTTTCGATCACCCAAATGATGGTGGCGACTTCGTCCGCGCGTCAGCAGCGCTTCATCGGCATGCACTTCTTCAATCCCGTTCCGATCATGAAGCTGGTCGAAGTCGTGCGCACGATTCTCACCGATGCTGCCGTTTACGAACAGGCCGTTGAGTTCGGAAAAAAGCTCGGCAAAGTTCCGGTGCGCGCGAGCGACAAAACGGGATTCATCGTGAACCGTCTGCTGGTGCCGTACCTGCTGGACGCGATTCGCGCGCTGGAAGAAGGCGTCGGCTCGATCGTGGATATCGACATCGCGATGAAGCTCGGCTGCGGCTATCCGATGGGGCCGTTTACGCTCGGCGATTTCGTGGGGCTCGACACGACCTACTACATCGCCGAGATCATGTTCAATGAATTTCGCGAAAAACGCTTTGCGCCGCCGACGCTGCTGAAGCGCATGGTGATGGCCGGACTATACGGCCGCAAATCAGGCCGCGGGTTTTACGACTACACGAAAGATCCAAAGAACCCGACACCGATGAATCTGGTCTAACGGGTTATCAGCCACAGATGAACACGGATGGACACAGATCAGAACCAGCAGGAAATCAGGCAATTTAGCAGGCTGATAAATGATTTGCTGAATCCGTGCTTATCTGTGTTCATCTGTGGCTTCTAGATCGCGCTTTCGATTACAATCACCGACCATGTGCACTGACAGACGAAACTTCTTGCGCCTTTCCGCTGGAGTTGCCGGCGCTACGCTGCTCGGCAGTCAGCTTTCTTACGCCCACACCGACGACATCGATGCGATTCAACAGCGTCAGGACACTCCTGATGCAATCAAGAATCTGCGCCGCATGACTGCCGGCGTGGTGCCGATCACCGACGACGAACGCAAAGCGCGCATCGCGAAAGCGCAGCGCCTGATGGCTGAGCAGAAGATCGACGCCATCTACATCGAGTCAGGGACGAGCATGTACTACTTCACCGGCATGCGTTGGGGCCAGAGCGAGCGCATGTTCGCCCTCGTCATCCCGCAGCGCGGCGAACTCGCCTGGGTATGTCCGAAGTTCGAAGAAGAACGCGCTCGCGAATTGATCAAGGTCGGCAACGACATCCGCACCTGGGAAGAACACGAAAGTCCTTATCTTCGGGTCGCGCAAATCATCCAGGATCGCGGCATTCGATCGGGACGCATCGGCATCGAAGAGCGTGTGCGCTTTTTTCTCTACGACGGCATTCGCCAGGCAGCGCCGAAGCTCGAGTTTGTCAGCGCCACGCCCATCACTGCCGGCTGTCGCATGTTCAAATCGCCGACTGAGATCGCGCTGATGCAGAAAGCCAACGACCTTACGATCATCGCGTATCGCGCGACCTGGGCGACGATGCACGAGGGCATGACGCAGCAGGAATTCGTCGGCAACTGCGCCACTGCGTTTCGCAATCTCGGCGTGCAGGGTGGAATCTTTTGCAGCTTTGGCAAGTACACCGCGTTTCCGCACGGCAGCAGCACGCCGCAGATCCTGCACGATGGCGACATGGTTTTGATGGATGACGGCTGCAGCGTCGAAGGTTACCAATCGGACATCACGCGCACTTTCGTCTTCGGAAAGCCCACGCAGCGCCAGCGCGACGTTTGGGAAATCGAACGCAAGTCGCAGGACGCCGGCTTTGCCGCCGCGAAGGTGGGCGCGCCGTGCGAAGCAGTGGACGCGGCCGCGCGCAAGATCCTTACCGACGCGGGCTTTGGTCCCGACTACAAGACTCCTGGGCTCCCGCACCGCACCGGTCACGGCATCGGGCTCGACGGCCATGAATGGACCTACTTCGTGCGCGGCAACAAGACGCCGATTCAACCGGGCATGTGCTTCAGCGACGAGCCCACGATCGTGATCTATGGCGAGTTCGGCATTCGTTTGGAAGATTGTTTGTACATCACCGAGAACGGTCCCAAGTTTTTCACCGATCAGAGCCCTTCGATTGACAGGCCGTTCGGGTAATCAGTAAAGAATAAGGAGCCAGCAAATGGCCGAACCAAAGACCCAGCCCACCGATCAAAGCGTCGAGATCTTTATCAACAAGATTCCTGATCCGCAGGCTCGCCAGGATTGCTTTGCGATCGCAAAGCTCATGAAAGAGGCCACGCGCAGCGAGCCGCGCATGTGGGGCAGCGGCATCGTGGGTTTTGGCACGCAACATTACAAGTATGCCAGCGGCCGCGAAGGCGATTGGCCGCTGATAGGTTTCTCGCCACGCAAACAGAATCTCACGCTATACATAATGTCGGGCTTTGACAGTCACACCGAACTCTTGAAAAAACTCGGCAAGCACAGCGTCGCAGGGTCCTGCTTGTACATCAAGCGCCTCGCCGATATCGACCTTCCCACGCTACAGAAACTAATTCGAGAGTCGGTCAAACAGCGGAAGCGGCGCGCGCCATAGAATAAGTCAGTCCGACGGATTGACCGCCGTTCGGCTTGCACATCTATTGACAAGCCGTTCGGATCGGCATAAGAAGTGGGCTTCGATATTTAGTTTGAGCTTCGCACTTCATTTTGGAAGTAGAGCTCACCCTTAACTCAACTCAGACCTGGAGGATTACGTCATGAAAAGACTTTCATTGGCCTTGTTGCTTTGTTTGACCCCTTTTGCCGTCGAAGCGGTACCTCTGAGAGTAGTCAACGTCAGCGCTCCCGCGATCAACTGCGTCTTCAATCCCACCTGCACCGTCACAGTCAATGACACGTCGGACAACATTCCGATGAGCACCGGCGGCACCGGCTTCCTGCAATCGCGGACCTACACCGGCGCGCCGGGTTCGCCGGCGCCATGGGCGAACGTCTACGAGTATCGCATCGATCTGCGAAACGCGGTCGGGGCGACGGCGATTTCCTGCATCGACTGGATGAAGGTCGATTTCGGAGAGGTAGCCATTCTGGATTTCAACGGCGATTCCCGACCTGATCAGGTGTTCGTAGTAACGGGCGGTGGGATTGGCACCATCGGGATCGCATCCGCAGTGCAGACCGGAAGGGTGATCAGGTTCAATTTCACTGCGCCGGTGTGCGAGGGCGGCGCACCCGGAAGGGGCGACAGCAGTTTCTTCTGGGGCCTGGTTTCCAAGAGACCGCCAAAGTTTGTAACGGCAACGCTTCACGAGGCAGGCGGCGCCACGCACGTCGTCAAAGCGCGCGCACCGAAATAGAAATTACAAACAGACTGTGGGGGGCCATGCGCATCAAGCTAACAGCTTTTGTCGCGGCGGTGATTTTCTGTCTCTTACCGGCTGTGTCGTCTCGACCGTCGGCGGCAACTGCAGCGCACAAACCGAATACCGTGTATCTGTTCGTCGAGATCGAAGCGAAGGTTTATCGCAAGGGCGTCGAGATCAGCAGCCAGAATCCTTCCGAGCGGCGCTGGTACATGTCGAACGTCGTCGTCCAGCCGATGGACGTGCCGACTTACTCGCTCATCAAGCAGAAGATCATGCCTTACTTCAGTCGCAATGTGATGGATCCGTTTGAGGCCCGCGGCTTCTCGCTTGATTACGGCGAACAGGACGTCAGGCTCAACGGCGAGGTTTCGCGTGCAAACTACGAGACGCGCGCGGAGGCCGAGGAGCAGCGTAACAAAGAGATCGAGTATCGCAAGAACCAGAGCGGCAACATCTATTCGTTCGAACTTGTCTTCGAAGGGCCGGCGAAAGGTGAAGAAACCAGCAAACCGAAACTAATCTATCGAGACAAGGAACAACCGAACTACGCTGGCGCAAAGTAGCCCGCCTCACCTCATGACAAACTGAAAGTTCTGGCGGCGGTTGTTACCATTCACAAGCGGCTGCACGCCCAGCACGCTTTGCACGATTGACAGTTTTGCGTTCAGCCGCGGTTCCGACAACAGAAACTTGTCGGCGGTCATCCGCGCGTGATCGAAATCGATCTTCGCCAGCGACGCCAACTCCTCCCCGTAACGCGCGATCATGCCGACCAGTTCGCTATCGCTTCGCAGCGACAGTTCGCCGTCCTGAAAGATCTCGATTTCAAAACCGTTCAGCACCTGCGCGGCCGATAGCAGCTCGTTGAGTTGCGCGATGCCCGGCTCCAGCACCTCAAAGCTTTGCTTCGAATCGAGTGCGGCGTAGGCGTCGGCAACCTTAATCTGATCTTCGAAGTCTTTGTAGCTGGTCGCCTTCTTGCTGACCAGATTCCGCGCGTCATCCAGGAACCGCAGCGCCAGCTTCGGATTGTCCTTCTGCGTCGACGTTGACAGTTCGATCAGAAACTTTACGCGGTCTGTGTCCGACGGCAAGGCCGCCAGCTTCTGTCTGATCTCAGCGAGCTTTTCCTGCGTAGGGTTGATCGCCGCGCGCTTGAAATCCACGGCCTGCATGATCGAATTGCGCGCTGATTCGTCGAGGTGATCGCTGGCGATTTGCACCGCGCGATCCGTGTTGCCTTCGTCAACGGCTTTCTGCGCTGCCTGCTGATAGAGGCGCGGTTGCATCTGCGGGGGTGCGACGTTCGCCGCCGCTACCAGGCTATCGCTGGTGCCCTGCTGCATCAGCGCTCTCATCTGATTAACGCCGGCGAACTGGTTGTTGTTTATGCCCAGATCGCTCAGCTTCTGGCGCACGGCCGGCGCGCGTTCCGGCAGATATTGATCGATCTGCGTCAGCATCGTCTGCAGACTAAACAACAACATGCCCGCATTGTTTTGTCGCGTCTGAGCTTCGTCGGGTGGGTTGTATTGACCGGGTCGAGCGCCGCGCAAAACCATAGCGCCGCCCCCACGGGGGTTGTTGCCGCCGGGTGCGAGCGACGTAACGGTCAGCGCGGCCGCGATCACGTTGTCCATCAAATCGTGATACGCCGATTCGCTCAAGACCTGAGGCGTGCTGCCTTGCGATTTCGAAGTATTCGTGCCGCCGGTCATACTCGTCGAAGTGTTTGCCGGACGTGGACCTGGAGCGAGCAGGCCGATCGCCACATTGTCAGCATTGCGATTGGCAAGGAGCGTGTCCGAATTCAACTTGCTGAGCGCTTTGTCTGAAAGTTTCTTGAACGCTTCTTCGTCTTTCGATTGAAGCTGGGCCAACACGGTGTTTAGCGAGGAAGGATATTCTCCCTTGTCGAGCGACTCGACTGTCTTTTGGTAAGCCAACTTCGGATCGGTCTTGGCAATTGCCGCGAGCAACATCTGCTCAGGCGCGTTTTGCGAAGGCGGACCGACCCGTCTGCCGTTTCCGGCGTTGTCGGTTTGCGGTTGCGCCGAGCGCAGTAGCTGATACGCAAGTTCGCCGTCGTGTCGCGCTGCGGTGAGCACCAATTCCTGCCCCAACTGATTCAGCGCTTGCATCTCGTTGCGGTCGGTGCGATCGGCATCGACGTACATCTGCGCCAGGCCCGCGCCGGAGTCAACAAATAAACCGCGCGCGCGCGTCGCGTTGCGATCCCAGAGCATGTCGCCCGCCGCGATTTGCACTCGAATACGATTCTCAGGGAGCTTGAGCGCCTGCGCTTCCGCAATCACTTGTTCGAGCAAGACAGTGGCCTTGCGTTCCAGCTTGGCCTTTTCTTCCTGCTGCTGTTGCGGGTCAGGTGATGCCAGTGCGGTTGCGGATTGAGAAGTCGCATCCTGCGCGACTGAGAATGCGGCGACAGTCAGAACGAATCCTGAAGCGATCAAGAAAGGGACAATCTTCTTGATTAGCATTGCTGTTTACCTCGAAAACGAAACGTGCGGGTCGGCCCTCAATGGTTAGTTGTCTGCAAGCTTTAGACGGTAACGGAGCGGATTTGGTTACCCAAAGGTTCCGAAAGTTCGCAGATCATACCACGGGCGGCGCATTTACAGGGACGTGCTCATGCGGTAATTTGTGGAGCTTGATTCTCTACCAGGAAAATGCGGGGCACTAGCCCGACCGTGAGGGAGGGCTCTGATTCGATCCAATACCTTTAGAGCTGGAGCCAAATAAATGGAGCAAAGAAGCGTAACGCATCATCGCTGGGCCGACATCCCGAAAGAGAGACTGTCGGATGTTCTGGATCGCAAACTAATCACGGGCGACCGCATGATGCTGGCGCACGTCTATCTAAAGAAAGGTGGAGTCGTCCCTCGGCATTCACACGAGAACGAGCAGATTACTTACATCCTCGAAGGGGGTTTGCGCTTCTGGATCGGCGCGGATGAATCGGAAGTGATCGACGTGCTGGCCGGCGAGGTTTTGCACATTCCTTCGCACGTTCCGCATAAAGCCGAGGCACTCGAAGACACGCTTGATGTGGATATCTTCAGCCCGCCGCGCCAGGACTGGCTCGACAAGACGGATGACTATTTAAGAAAGTGACGAGTGACGAGAAGTCAGTACCGCCTGCGGTAGCGGGCGGGTAGCTTTGGAGTGCGCTGACTTGTCAGCGCTTTGGTAAAGCGGCAACAAGTTGCCGCACTCCAAATTAGAGGCACGGATCAATATGGCCAACGATTGCACCCATCTCGATCAAGTCAAAGAAGTCACGCCAAGCGCGAAAGGCTGTGAAGACTGTCTGAAGATAGGCGACGTGTGGATGCACCTGCGGCTATGCATGACCTGCGGGCACGTCGGCTGCTGCGACTCTTCAAAGAACAAACACGCCACGCGCCACTTTCACGAGACCAATCACGCGATCATGAAATCATTTCAACCCGGCGAACAATGGGGCTGGTGCTATGTCGATGAAGTGATGTTTGATGAGTTTTGAGTTCGGTACAGAACCCCGACTCGTCGGGGTAGCGAGTCACAAGGCTTCTGCGATTCCCGATTTCGGAGGAACAGTATGCAGCTATCAACGAAAAAGCTTTTAATCTTCGCGTTGGTTCTTTGCTTCTCAGCGGTCGCTGCTGTCGCGCAACAAGCGCCGCGCGGCATCACGCCCGAAGACTATTACGCATTTGAGTTTCTGAGCGACCCGAATATTTCTCCCGACGGAAAGCTGGTTGCGTATACGCTCACGAAAGTCGATCGCGCGCAGAATCGCCGCAACGCTTCAATTTGGATGGTCGCGACGGATGGCAGCCGCGCGCCCTGGCAGTTTACGACCTCGCCGCAATCGTCGAACTCGCCGCGCTGGAGTCCGGATGGAAAGTCACTCGCGTTTCTCTCGTCGCGACCGGAATCCACGACGCCGTCGGCCGCATCACAGACGGCGACGCCCGCGGAACCACCGCGTGCTCAGGTTTACTTGCTGTCGATGAACGGCGGCGAAGCTAGACGAATTACCAATCTCAAGAATGGCGTCAGCGCTTTTCGCTGGTCGCCGGACGGAACGCGGTTAGTGGTGGTTAGTCGCATGGGCCCCGGCGACAGTCGCGCCGAAAGTCGCGACCGCAGCGACGTGCGTCATTACAAGAACACTTCCTACAAATTCAACGACACGGGCTGGTTCGACGACCGGCGCACGCATCTGTGGGTCATCGATGTGAAGTCAGGCAGCGCGAAACAGATCACCGAAGGCAACGACTGGAACGACAGTGAGCCGCAGTGGTCGCCGGACGGGACACACATCGCGTTCGTTTCGAATCGCACCGGAAAAGAGTACGACGAGAACCGCAACACGGATGTGTGGGTGATTTCGGCTGATGGCGGATCGCTCCGGAAGATTTCCGACCACGACGAAGCAGACAATCAGCCGCGCTGGTCGCCGGACGGCAAATGGATCGCGTTCACCGGCGAAGTACACGAACGCGACCATGCGAAGATTTGGTTGGCGCCGGCGACTGGCGGCGTTGCGTCGGTGCTCGCGGCGAATAGGCTCGATCTGATTCCTGGCGGATTGGAATGGTCGGCCGATGGCCAGTCTCTCTATTTCGAAACTGGTGTGAAAGGCGAGAACCATTTGTTCCGCGTTGACCTCACAACGAAATCGGTTGCGCCGGTTACTTCCGGGCCGCGCGCGGTGCGTGGCGTTGATTTCAATTTCTCCACCAGGACGATTGCTTATACGGCTAATGACTTCAAGCACCTCGACGATCTTTACATCGCTGATCTAGACGGCAAGAACGAACGGAGGCTGACTAGTCTGAATGAAGCGTTGTGGAAACAACTACAACTCGCCGACGTCGAGCGCTTCACTTACAAGAGCGCTGACGACTGGGACGTCGACGGTTTTTTTGTAAAGCCGATCGGCTGGCAGGAAGGCAAGAAGTATCCGCTGGTTCTTAGCATACACGGCGGACCCGCCGGACAATACGGCGTCGATTGGTATCACGAGTTCCAGGTTTACGCGGCGAAAGGCTACGCGGTGCTGTTTCTGAATCCGCGCGGCTCGACCGGCTATGGCCAGAAGTTCGAGCGCGGGATCACGGGCGAATGGGGCGGCAAGGATTATCTCGATGTGATGAACGGTCTCGATGCAGCACTGAAAAAATATCCGTGGATCGATGCAGATCGCATGGGGGTGACGGGCGGCAGCTACGGCGGCTTTATGACTAACTGGATTCTCGGCCACACCGATCGTTTCAAAGCGGCGGTCACGCTGCGCAGCCTGTCTAACTTTATTTCTGACGATGGCACGCGCGACGGTGCTTACGGTCACGCGCCTGATTTTGGCGGTGACATCTTTCAGAAGTTCGATTTCTATTGGGAGCGTTCGCCTTTGAAGTATGCGAAGAACGTCAAGACGCCGACGTTAATTTTGCATTCGGACAACGACTATCGCGTGCCGATCGAGCAGGGCGAGCAATGGTTTCGCGCGCTCAAACACTTTGGCGTGACGACGGAAATTGTTTTCTTTCCGCGCGAAAACCACAACCTCACGCGCACCGGCGAGCCGAAACATCTAATCGAGAGTTTGAACTGGCAGCTCTACTGGTTCGACAAATTTCTGAACGGAAACAGCAGCGCCGTGCCCCCGGACGCGAAGTGATCAAGTGAACCCGCGTGGTGGAGTCAGTACCACCTGCGTAAGCAGGTGGGTCAAACACTCAATGCGCGGCTTGACCACTGAACCCACCTGCTTACGCAGGTGGTACTGACATCACAAGTCTGGGCCGCTATACCTCTCACTTGATCTCGTCCAGCCTGTCTTTCGCTTGGGCGATCATCCAGCGGAGTCTGGTCAGGTCTTCCAGAGTCAGCAAGAGACGCGTCCGTTCGAAGAAACCGCCTTCGACCGCCACGGCAATGCCGCCCGTCAATTGTTTGAAGACGATGACCTCAAAGTCCCCGCGCGTGCGATAGCGCACTTCAAAGTGCGTCAGCTTTGTAAGCGTCTCGTCGGCTTTTGCGACCGTATCGAGCGCTTTGACAAGCGGATCGATCTCTTCATAGTCGATCAAGGATCGAATCTCGGTCGAGCCGTCGGGAAGGATCGTTACCACCACACCCATCGCGTGCGTCGAGTTGCCGGTGTCGCGGATCTCGGTGGCTTCAACGCGGGCCGAGCCAATTTGCGCTCTCACCGTCCCGACGTAGGTGCGTCCCTTGATCAGGACGGTGTCGACGCGGCCTTCGAATTCTTCGAGCTTGTTTCGGGGCGCGTAAAACTGTGGGTCTCGCGGCGGCGGCAGGCGTTCCCGTCTCTGCGCACAGACCGAACCGAAAGACGCGGCGATCATTAATGCTGCGAGAATTAGCGAGCGAGTCGGGATCATGGCCTCACCTCTTTCTGTCTCAACTTCCGAAGAAACGGTGGAGAGCTTGGGAGAGAATAACCTGCAGGATTGTAACTCAGGAAATCGTAGTAGGTTCCAAAATAACTGGATTGAATAAGAAATAAAACTAAATGAACAAGTCAGCCGACACGTGGAAGTAATCTGCTAAAGCCCTGGCGTGAGTCTTACTTATGCCTCGCTTTCCGTTGAGTACTTCCGAGGCGATTCCTTTTGAACCGAACGCTTCCCAGAGATGAGTTTGCTTTACATCTCGCGACTCCATTAAGTGCTGTAAGACTTCCAGCGGTGTAGCGTCCCGAGGGTGGTAATATCGCTCTTCAAAATCTTCGACGAGCCTCGCAAGCAGCTTAAGAAGCTTCTCTTCTTCAGGCGACAAACCTTCGCCTTTGTCCATCAGCTTTTCAATAATCTTCAACATGCGCTCGTTTTCTTCTTCAGTTTCGATGACCATGATGGCGTCATCAGTATAGCAGTCTCTGAGCGCGAGGCAGTCATAGTCCGCGAAGCGGACGAACGAAAATAGCCCAGCGATTTATCGCTGGGGAAGCATCAATCAAACATGAATAAAGCCCGTGAAACGGGCGACAGAGGATGCCGAACAACTCCTGCCGTCCGCTTCGCGGACTTCAAAATCTATTTTGCGATTCTCTCCCAGCGCTGAAGCGCCGGGCTATTGTCGATCGTCCGCTACGCGGACGGAACAAGGCTATCGTTCTTTCGCCATCAGCGGTTCGGGCTCAGGCTCGGGTGGTCGCGCACGATCAACCATCGGGAGCGGCGGCGGTGGATTGGCGACAAACTTCTCCAGCGCGGCGTCGACGACTTCGTTGATGCGAGTGACCGGAACGAGCTCCAGCTCGTGGCGCACGTCTTCGGGAATGTCTTCCAGGTCGGCTTCGTTGCGCGCAGGCAGAATGATGCGATGGATGCCGGCGCGATGCGCGGCCAAAACTTTTTCTTTGATGCCGCCGACCGGGAACACTAAACCCGAGAGAGTTATCTCTCCGGTCATCGAGGTATCGAATCGCACGCGGCGACCGGTATAGAGCGAAGCGAGAGCGGCGGTGATCGTTACGCCCGCGCTGGGGCCGTCCTTCGGAATTGCGCCGGCGGGGACGTGCAGGTGCACGCCGTAGTCTTTGAACATCCCAGTGCTGATGCCGAACTCCTGCGCATGTGCCCACAGATAAGAGCGCGCGGCGCGTGCTGATTCCTGCATCACTTCGCCGAGCTGACCCGTTATGGTCAGTCCGCTGCCGCCCGGCAACAGCGACGCTTCGATGAACAGAATCTCGCCGCCCATCTCAGTCCAGGCCATGCCGGTGGCCACGCCGGCGGGCAATTCTTTGCGCGCTTCTTCAGGATAGAAATGCGGCGCGCCGAGATAATCGTGAATTGCGGCAGCGTCGACGACGATCTTTTCCGTCTGTCCCTGCGCGACCTTCAGCGCGACTTTGCGCGCGACGCGGCCGATGTTGCGTTCGAGTTGGCGTACGCCGGCTTCGCGCGTGAAGCGCGAGGCGATCAGTTTAATCGCGTCATCCGTAATCTCGAACTGCTCGGGCGTTAGTCCGTTATCGCGCACCTGTCGCGGCGCCAGATACTTTTTCGCTATTTGCAGCTTCTCGCGGTCGCTGTAACCGGCGAGATGGATCACTTCCATACGATCGCGCAGCGGCGGCGGAATTGGTCCAAGCTGATTCGCCGTGCCGATGAAGAAAACTTTCGAAAGGTCGAATGGCAGATCGAGATAATGATCGGTGAACGAGTTGTTCTGTTCGGGATCGAGAATTTCGAGCAACGCCGCCGCCGGATCGCCGCGATAGTCCGCGCCCAGCTTGTCGATCTCGTCGAGCATCATTACCGGATTGTTCACGCCGGCGCGGCGAATCGACTGAATGATGCGGCCTGGCATCGCGCCGACGTAGGTGCGGCGATGTCCGCGCAACTCGGCTTCGTCGCGAATGCCCCCGAGACTAATGCGCTCAAAGTCGCGACCCATCGCGCGAGAGATCGATCGGCCAAGCGAAGTCTTGCCAACGCCGGGCGCGCCCACAAAACAAAGAATCGGACTCTTTGCGTCAGCACGAAGTTTTCTGACGGCGAGGAATTCCAGAATGCGCTCTTTCACGTCATCGAGTCCGAAGTGATCTTCATCGAGCACCTTGCGCGCTTCATTCAAGTCCAGTCGATCCTCGGACGATTTCTTCCACGGCAGCTCCAGAATGAAATCGAGATAAGTGCGAATGACATGATAGTCGGGCGCCATGGACGGAAGTTTTTCCATCCGGCCCAGTTCGCGCTCGGCTTCCTTGCGCACATCGTCGGGCAGATCGGCTTTCGTAAGACGCTCACGCAACTGGGTGGCTTCCGCTTGTTCGCCGCTCTCGCCTTCGCCCAGTTCTTTCTGAATCGCTTTTATCTGCTGGCGCAAGACGTAATCGCGCTGTGCCTTGTCCATTTCGGTCTGCGCTTCGCTGGCAATCTTCGAGCGCAGCCGGATGATCTCGACTTCGCGCGCGAGAAAGTCGTGCGCCCGATGCACCAGCTCGTCCACCGTGTTGGCTTCGAGCATCTGCTGCTCATGCTCAACACCGAGACTGAGAATCGAGCCGAGGAAGTATGCGAGTCTGACCGGATCGTCCGCGCCCAGCACAACCAGGCGGACTTCGGGCGGCACTTGCGGCAAATAAGCGAGGGCTTGCTGAATCAGCGCCTGAACGTTGCGCTTGGCGGCTTCGACTTCTTCCTTGTTCTTGACTTCCAGTTCGGGAAGAATCTGCACGCGCGCGCGCAGGAACGGCTCTTCCTGCGCCCAATCCAAAACGCGAATTCGATCTGTGCCCTGAACGATCAGATGAAGCGTGTCGTCGACGCGCTCCATGCGTTTGATCATAACGAGCGTGCCGACTTCAAAAAGATCTGCGGCCTTTGTGTCCTGGTCCTCAGGCTTCTCAGGTCGCACGCTAATGCAGGCGAGCAGTTTTTCTTCACTGGCCAGCGCCGCTTCGACGGCCGCGACCGATGCGGGGCGGCCGACGGCTAGCGGCACCATCGTTTCCGGGAACAGCGTAGTGTTCCGGAGCGGCAACACGGGAATCTCGAAAGGCTCCGCGCTGAATTTCTGCGCGGGTTGCTGCTCGGTTTGCTCCGTGGATTTGTCTTTAGCTTTGGGCATCGTTCTCAAATAATCAAAGTCATAATTGCGACCACCGCTTCATCATTTACCCGCGGCGCGCGTTCGGCCGCGCGTCTCTTCCGCGCACCCTTTGTCTTCGCGAAATTGCAGAATCAACAGACCATCGTGATAGTCGCGCGCGATGGTCGCGTGTTCGATCGAGCAGGGAAACTGGATGACTTTTTCGAATCGGCTGTAAGTGATTTCAAGCTGATAATGCGAAACGCCCTCGCCGCAAACGCTGTCGCGGCGCAAGCCACTGATGCGCAGCAACGGGCCGTCGATTGCGATCTCGACGTCAGGGGATTGGATGCCGGCGAGATCGACTTTCACGATCCAGCCGTCGTTCGTGCGATACACGTCCGCCGCCGGATTCCACAATCGTCCCGAAGGGCGGCTGGGGCGCCGGTTCGCGCGGAGATAACGTTCAAACAATTCGCCGGCCATAAGACACGACTCCGTAGAAAACCATCGAGAGCTTCAAGGGGAATCGGATAAATTGAAGTATAAAGCTTTCGCGCGCGAATGTCAGGCGACGTTTAGAGTACCAACTTCAGTTGGGTTTTCCTCCCACGTTTAGAGCCCGACTGAAGTCGGTACTCGGAACCGTATCACCCGTCGTTCCCAATCGCTTCAACCGGGCAAGCGGACAATGCTTCCTGGCAAGCGGCGCGCTCGGTTTCGTTCTCAGGTTGTTTGCTGACGTAGGAATAGGCGTGCTTGAAAGAGCGCGTGAAGTTTTCAGGAGCCGCGTCGCGGCAGACGTCGCAATCAATGCAGGTCGTGTCCACGTAATAGGCGCCGGTGACGTTTTCTGGAACCCGCTCGTTGCGCTCAGCCAATGATTCCTCCGGAATTAAGTGAAAGGTGATTAGTGACTGGGAACATCGCGTTCACTCATCACCGCAATTGCTGCGAGCGAGAAGAGCGAACTATACAGACTTTGAGAAATGACAAGCAAGGGGCGGCATTTCGAATTGCTCGACATTGTAATCGGAGTCGTTACTGGTTAAGCTTACGCGCTGTCAGCCGGTAAGTGCATGAGCAATACTGATGTCACCATCGTGGTCGTACCGCGCGAACGCTTCAGCTATACCGCGCCGTCGCTTGAAAGTATCTACGCGCATACACCTTTTCCCTTGCAGCTCGTTTACGTGGACGGCGGCTCGCCCCGGCGCGTCGCCCGTTATCTGCGCGACCAGGCGCGCGCCAAAGGCTTCACGCTGATCCGGACCGATCCCTACTTATCGCCCAACGAAGCGCGCAACCTGGCCCTGGCGCAGGTGAAGACGACGTATGTCGTGTTCATAGACAACGACGTGCTGGTCTCGCCGGGGTGGCTTGACGCGCTGGTCGAATGTGCCGAAGAGACTGGCGCGTGGATTGTCGGGCCGCTCGTGATGGTCGGTGAGCCCGGGCATGAAGTTATACACCAGGCCGGCGGCGCTGCTTACATCGAAGAGGTCGAAGGGCGACGACTGTTTTCTGAAGAGCATTTTCTTTTGGAAAGACCATTAAAAGATATAACTACGCTAGACCGCGGGCCCACCGAGTTCGTAGAGTTCCACAGCATGCTGATGCGCACCGAATGCTTTAAGCGAATAGGAAAGTTGGACGAACAACTTCTCACCATGTACGAACACCTCGACGTCTGCATGACGGTGCGCGCGGCGGGCGGAGAGGTCTATCTTGAGCCGCGAGCGGTCGTCAGTTACGCGCCGACGCAGCCGCTCGCTCTGTCAGACTTGCCGTACTACTTTCTCCGTTGGAGCGATGACTGGAACGAATCGACCAATCGCCGCTTTCAAACCAAGTGGCGGCTCGCCGAAGACGATCCCTCTATCTGCTACTCTCGGAACTGGGTGACGGAATATCGGCAAGCGCCACTGTGGAAGCTGCGGCCTTTAGTTGATCGCCTGACCCGTGGGCGCTCGTATGGGATCGAGCGTAGTTTTCTCGCGCCATTGGAGGTGCGAATCTGTAGATACGTCGCGCGCTGGGCCGGCCGGGATCGGCCACGGCACGACAGCGTGTCCCATGTCCGCGAGGAGCGGGAGCGAATGGATGCGGCATTACGCGCAAACTAACATTCAACTGTGCAACCAGCTTCACTACGCTGGCTACAGCGAAGCGGACCTGGCCCGCGCGAGCTCAGCTTACGCTTTGGCAGCGAAGCTCTTCACGGGTTGCTTTCGTCCGTCGGGCAAAGTCTTCCTCGCGCATCTGGTGGGCACGGCGAGCATCCTCGGTGAACTGCGGCGACCGATCGACACCGTCGTCGCTGGTCTGCTTCATTCCGTTTACACGCACGGTGAATTCGGCGACGGCAAGCGTGGCATCTCAGAGCGCAAACGGGCACAGTTGCGGAGTATCATCGGTCGCGAAGCAGAGGAGCTGATCGCAGCTTACACGAACATTCTTTGGGACGAACACAACATTCTGCTCGTCCAGCAACGTTTGAGCGTTCTCAATGGTACCGATCGTGAAGCATTGCTGATGCGGCTGGCGAACGAACTGGAGGATCACCTTGATTTGATTGCTCTTTATTCCGGCCATGTCGACCTGCGTCGCCGCGCAATTAATTTGTATTTGCATCACTGTGTCGACATTGCGAAGAGATTAGGTTTCCCGTCGCTTTCAGTCGAGCTTGCGAACGTGTTTGAAGCGACTTTGTCTACCGACTTGCCGGATGCCTTGACGCGCACGCATGAAAGTTACAAGTCATCGGGCGCAGTTTTTTTGCTTGATTTCGAATCCTCATTCCTACTGTCGCCGATTTCGCACCGCGCGCGGGCGGCGTGGCGACTGCGCCGCTTCTTGCGTCAGCAACTACAGGTCCGCCTCTCTCGGTTCAAACTCGCACTGGCGCGGCTTATAAGACTTCCGAGTTGGACGCGGAGCCGCATTCGCAACCTATACCAGCACGGTCAACCCACAAAGGATGGGCTTTGACGTCTCATGCCTGAGGTCAGCTTCATCATCCCGACGCACAACCGAGCGGCGCTGCTTGCCGAGACTGTGGATAGCGCGCAGCGGGCAGGCCGCGACGTGGAAGTGATTATAGTAGACGACGGATCGACGGATAACACTGCCGAAGTTTGCGCGAAGCTCCCAGGCATTCGTTACCTGCGTTTCGATCGGAATCGTGGCCAGGCTGCGGCCCGCAACGCAGGAATTCTTGAAAGCTCCGCCGAGTTCATCGCCTTTCTGGACGATGACGACCTGCGACTGCCGGGCACGATCGACTTGCAGGTTCAGGTGCTGAAGGCTGCGCCCGAAGCCGCTCTCGTGTACGGACGAGTCCTGGGCGGAGACTCGCGCCGCCGCCTGCCGACGGGACAAATACTGCCAGCCCATTGCCCGCAAGGTGATGTGTTTTGGGAATTGTTGGCAGCCAATTTCATTCTCATAAACTCGGTCGTGGCTCGCCGGCGGAATCTGGTCGAATCGGGCCTCTTTCGAAGCGACCTCAACGGAGCGGAGGACTGGGAGCTCTGGCTTCGGCTGAGCGCGCGCGCTCCTTTCAATGCGGTGGAAGAAGTCGTAGCTCTATATCGTTTCGGGAATCCGTCGTCCGGACAAGTCACTTCGGATCGCGTTGATTCGTTCCGAGCAGCGCTGAGAACTCAAGAAGTTGCCCTGCAATCAGACAGGGCGCGCGCCGCGTCGGCAGGCCGACGAAGAAAAATTCGGCGGCGATTCTGCGATTTAACCTACGATGTTTTGGTGTACGAGGCTGCCGGCGCGCTCGCCGAAGGCGACAAGCGGAGAGCACGCGCACACCTGCGCTTTGCTTTAAGTCTTTATCCTTTTCGCGCTCCGGCTTTCTGGTGGATGCTCCGTTGCCTCTTTGTCAGGCCTGATGGCGGTGTGCCTAAAGCCGCGACCCATTGAATAGCTTTCGCCAGGTCGCGCGCAGGGGATAACTCGACTCAACGATGAAAATTGCTCTCTGCAAGAGTTACTTTGCCGGCCCGGTGAGCGGGGCCGATGAAACGCTCGTGACCTATGCCGTCGCGTTGCGCGAAGCGGGCGAAGACGTGCGCGTTGTCCTGATGTACAGACACACGAATGATGATCCGTATTACGAGCGATTGCGTAAGGCGGACGTTCCGGTCTCGTGCGTGATTACTCACTCGCTCGCCTTCTCGATTTTGCGCAGCTTGCGTACTTTCCTTTCCAGCCTCTTGTTCTTCTTGTTCCTTGGACCGCGCTCGCCGGAGCGGCTGCGCCGGATCTGGCAAGTGATGCTGAACTTGGTCTCGCGCTTTCATTACGGCGAGTGTCGCGCCTATTTCGCGGCGGTCCGACCCGACCTCTTGCACGTTTTCACGCCGGATAGCGGCGCCGCGCTGATGATTCGCGCCGGCCACGAGCTGGGTCTTCCGGTGCTTTATCAGGAACTGGGCACGCCGCATTATCTGCCTGCGCTCGACGTTTATTACCGGCGGCTGGAAAAAGTCCTGCCGCTGTGCACGGAGGTGAGCGCACTGTCGCCGCGTCTGGCTGCTCAGTGGTCTGAAAGATTTCCCTTTCTGAATTCTGTGACGGTAATGCCGCTCATGGTGGCCGATGGCGATGGACACGCGGTGACCGCTCGTCGTGCCGCGACTTGCGAAACCGTGTTCGGCTATGCGGCGCGGTTCGAGGAGGGCAAAGGTCCGCTCGTGCTCATCGAGGCGCTAACCAAACTAAACCGTGAGCGTCACCTGGGAATCGTGCGAATGGCCGGCATGGGTCCGCAGCTTCTGGAAGTCAAAGCGATGACTCGCGAACTCGGACTCGGCGACGCCTGCGAGTTTGTGAGCCACTATACCGAGCCACTGGGACGGAGCGCCTTCATGAGCAGTCTTGACGTGTTTATTCTTCCGTCGCTCGCCGAAGGCACACCGAACGGTGTTATCGAGGCGATGGCCCACGGACTGCCGGTGATCGCATCGGAAGTTGGCGGCATTCCCGACCTGGTCTCGGAAGATTCGGGAATTCTGGTGCCGCCGGGAAACGATGAAGACCTGGCCGCAGCTATGCGGCGATTAGCAAACGATCCCGAACAGCGTGCGAAAATGGGCGCGGCGGCCCGCGAAAGATACCTCAAACTTTTCTCTCCCGATGCAGTCCTTCCGGTTCTGCAGAGCACATACCATCGGGTTGCATCGAAGCAGGCGTCTCAGTTCACGGCCATGCGGACGACCGGGGTGGCGCACCCCTGGGAGGTTATAGCGGAATTCTAGCGGCGCGCGATGTAGCGCAATCTGTTAATTTGCGATCGCAAGGTTTAGCAACTTGCGTAGTACGGATGTGTCATCTCTTCCGCAGCAGGTTGTGAATTATCACGGGCTTGAAAACGTTCAATTCAAAACGTAAAAAGGGCCGGGAGCGTTTTCTTTTACGCGGGCGTTGGGGTCAGCAGGCATCGAGTCCGCAGACTACCACAATCCCCAAATACTCACTCCTTACCGGTCAACGTGTTCCGCAAAACTGCTCCCGCCGCGCGCGCGATGATCGAACGCGGCACCAGACGCTCTGATTCGATCATGAAAAAGTTTGTCCAGCCCGAAATGATATGGCTGCGTCCGCGCTTGAGGCCGCGGAGCGCCGCGTCGACCACGTCGTCCGCCGTCTGCGAAATACGGCGCGGCGGCGTTTGCATGTGCGCCGCGGCGAAAAAGTTTGTATCGGTCACACCCGGACACAGCGCCGTCACCTTAATTCCGTAAGGCCGATTCTCTTCCCACAACGCTTCGGAAAACGAAAGCACGAACGCTTTCGTTGCCGCGTACGTCGCCATGAACGGCACGGGTTGAAATCCGGCGGTCGAAGCGACGTTGATGATCGCGCCGTTCTTCCGCTCGCGCATCGGCACCAGGAATCGATTTGTCAGCTCGACGAGCGCGCTGACGTTCAGATCAATCATGCTCAGTTCGCGCTCGAGATCCAGTTTCGTGAAATCACCCAACGATCCAAAGCCAGCGTTGTTGATAAGCAGATCGATTTCAAGCTCGCGCTTCTGCGCCTCTTCAAACAAACGCGCCGGCGCATCCGGTTGCGAAAGGTCCATGGCGACATACTGCGCGCGAGTGCTCTTGATTCGTCCCAGTTCATTGCAGAGATTGATCAGCTTGTCCTCTGATCGCGCGACGAGCAGAAGATTATGCCCGCGCGCCGCCAGCTTGCGAGCAAACGCTTCGCCTATTCCAGAAGACGCGCCGGTGATGAGTGTGGTGTTCATGGAAACTCCAAAAACAATTCCTCAGTACAGATTGAAGTTGAATTCAAGAGTCACGCGACAGGGTATCTTCTTGCCAGCGAGCTCTGGCGACGCAGACTTGATACTCTTTGCGGCTTCGATTGCTCGTTCTGTTAGACCGTAAGACAACCCTTTAATCACTTCGATTTCTGTGATCTCTCCGCTTACGGTGAATAGTGCTGACAGTTCTACTGTTCCAGTGATTTCGTGAGCCCGCGCTTCTTCGGTGTAATGTGGTTCTGGTTTATACGTAATTGTCGGCGAGCAACTTGGTTTCTTCGCTATGGGTTGCGGCTCGTTTGCTAAATCAACCTTTGCCAAGATAACCCCGTTGGAAGCATCGTAAAACCAGACTGCATGTAGATTAACGTGCATTGTGTAAGTAAATGAATATTCGTCATACGGTTCGTCAATAGTAGCAGGGTCATGGGACTCATCACTTGAGACCCCCTCCGCGGTTAGCTTGCAAACTAATAGCGCGCGGATCCGAGGTTTCATCTTCTGCGCGTCAAGCGAAGCAATTACGATTGAGCTGTTGAAAATCTCATGATCGCCCTCGATTGAATAGCTCTTCAAGCTCGGTATTCGATCGATCGCCAAAACGTAATCATCATATCGATACGCCTTTACCCTTACGGCTCGATTAAAACCGTTGCGGCCAATGTATGATCCGATGAGTTTCTCGTTATGTAGCCAAGTAGTCCTAAACGAGGTCAGAACTAAACCCAAATGCAATGTTTTCTCGTCAGCATCGTATTCTTGCCTAACCGGCGCGATGACAAAGGCGATCAGACTATCAGAATTGATTGATCCGATTAGGGGCATGGCGTTCATATGGGTAAGCCGATTCTGATAATCGTTCGTAGTTTCATACTCCCCCCTTTTTGACGCGAGCTGTCGCCTCGCTACGGCTGCATAGACGGCTCCGAAGGAATGACCCAGGTAGTTGGGCGGTAGGCTTTGTCTAGAGATATCGAAAGGCCTTTGTTCAGGCAATGGCTGACCATTCGTCTTGGGCCTGCGTTGAGCATAGGTTACGCCAGCCGCTAGCAGACCAATTGCCAGCAAATGGGCAAGGACTTTGCGCCTCTTATCCATCACTCCTCAGTTCCAACAAATCGAGCTCAATAATGTCTTCATTCCCAGCGCGCAACCGATCCAACACGGTCTGCGACGGCGCCTTGTCCAGATTAATTCGCGCAACGGCGGCTTCCGCGCCTTCGAAGACGATATTCTCCATTTCCTGCACATTGATCTGTTCGGCCTTGATCGCGTCGAGTACCTGCGCCAAAACGCCGGGGCGATCGCGATGGCGCACGACCAGACGATGCGTCGCCGGCGTGCGTTGCGCCAGGTTTACCACGTTCGGCACCTGTCCCGTTTCTTTGAATGATTGAATGATGCGGACAGTCTCAGCAGCAATGGCTTCCTGCGCCTGATCCGTCGAAGCCCCGACGTGATGCGTGCCGTAAACACTCGCTTCCTTCGCGATCGTATCCGTGAATTCCGCCACGGCTGAAGTCGGCTCAATCGCAAACACATCGAGCCCGGCGCGAATTCCTTTAGAGTGAATTGCCTCGACCAGCGCTACCTGATCGACAACTTCGCCGCGCGAAGTGTTGATGAGATAGGCGCCCGCGCGCATGCTACGGAAGAAGTCCGCGCCAATCAACATCCGCGTGTCAGGTTTGAGGGCGACATGCACGCTGACGATGTCCGCGGCGCGGGCGACATCGAGCGGCGTTTCCATTCTTTCGACACCCAACTCAGCGGCCTTTTCATTGGTCAGACTGCGGCTCCAGGCCACAACCGGCATGCCGAAAGCTTTCGCGCGCGGAATCATCTCCTGACCAATTTTACCCAAACCCACTAACCCAACTACGCGCCCAAACAATCCACGCGCCTTGGAAAATTCTTTCTTGTTCCACTGGCCGGCGCGCAAAGCGATCACGTTGTCGGCGATGCGGCGATCGAGCGCGAGGATCAGGGCGAACGCCAACTCGGCAACCGCGATCGAATTTTTTCCCGGACAGTTGGAAACGTAAATTCCTCGGCGTGAAGCGGCGGCGACATCGATTGTGTTATAGCCCGCGCCCGCGCGCACGATCAGCTTCAAGGGTCCCGCGGCCAGCATCGGTTCAGTGACTCTCGTACCGCGCACGACGAGCACGTCGGGCTGGTGCTCAGCGATCGCTTCGACCAGCGCGCCGTCTTTCAAATCGGGTTGAAAGGAGACTTCACAGCCGATCGCCTGCAGGCCGTCACGGCCCGATTGTTCGAATTTGTCTGCGATTAGGACGTGCATTTTCAGATCTCAAATTTCAGATTTGGAGTGCGCCGGCAGAGCGAAGCGGCGACGGCGCTTTATATCCGAATATCCGACGAATCCAAAGCGGCGTCGCGCTATGACCACCCCAGCGCGGCTGCCGCGCTGGGGACCCCGGGCTTGCCGCCGCACTCCATAAACATCACTCTTCATCAAACACGCTCAGAAGATCGTCCGGCTGCGCGGGCGCAATGCGCGCGAGCTCCAGATTCTCTTCGACGTGCGCGCGTTGGCTCATGCCCACCAGCGCGGTCGTGATTCCCGGAGCCGAGCGCACAAATTGAATACCGGATTGCGCGTCTGTGGCAAGTGGGCCCAGCGGTTCGCGAATCGCTTCGGGCAAACCGCGCGCGACCTGGCCCTGCAAAAGCGACCCACTGGCAATCACGGTGATCCCGAGCGCTCTCGCAGCTTCCACTACGCTCTCGTACTCATCGCCCAGTTTCTGATTTTGAAAGAACAGTGCTTCGGGCATGCCCAGATTGAACGGCAGCTGAATAAAACGAAAGTGGTGCTCGGCGCCGGCGACTTCTTTCGCGATGTCCGCCATCTGCTCCAGCGAGTGATACCCGCCCGCGTCCGGCTCGGCGCGAAAACCGTTCCACGTCGCCACGCCGTAGTTTCTTATCTTTCCACCCGCCACGGTCTGTTCAAGAAACTCGAACGCCGCGCGCAAACGTTTCCAAAACTCTTCCGCTGAGACCGCGGATAACTGCGACTCAGGGTTATGCACATAGTAAACATCGACGCAGTCGAGGCCCATGTTGGCGAGCGACTGACTAAGCTGGCTTTGCAGATAGCGCGGCGTCATGCAGTGCGCGCCGCCGGCGATATCCGCGAAACTCGCGATGCCAGTTTTGACGAAAGTGTCTTCGACATACTGCCGCACATCGCGCGGTGGGGCGCCGTCAAAGGGCAGGTAACCACCTTTCGTGCAAACCACAATCTCCTCGCGGGAAAATCCTCGCGTGGTTAATTCTGGCAGCGCCGCGCCAATCGATCGTTCGCTTCTTTGAAAGCGATAATTCGCGGCCGTGTCTATGACGTTCGCGCCCAACTCAACCGCGCGCACGATCGCTTCCGTATAGCGATCGTCTGTTTCAACATCAGCCTCGCCCAGATAAGTGCCCACGCCAATCGATGAGAGCCATCGGTTCTGCGCCAGACGAAAATGATCCGCCGCCGCGACTCCTTGAAAACGTTCGCGATAGCGCGCCGTGCCTTCCAAAGTAGCGCAGCCATTAAGTGACATCTGGAATTTCCCCGCAGCCTGCCGGTTGGATTAGATAAGAGCGCGTTGACTATACGCGGCGCGCCGCGCGGCCTGCAAGCGCGCCTTCGATCAAGTATGACGCCTGTGTTAGCGTGTACAGAATCTTCGGTAATGGACATGAAGGAATCAGCTTACGAACACGAAATACAAGTAGCGACAGAGCTCGCGCGCGCGGCCGGTGCGGTGTTGCTCAAGCACTATTACAGCCCGTTCCTGGTCGAGCAAAAAATCAACGCCCTGGATGAGATCGAGGAAGTTACCGCCGCCGATCGCGAGGCGAATGAGCTAATCGTTACCAGACTGCAAAAGGAATTTCCCGATGACGGAATTTTGGCCGAAGAGTCGACCGACAGCGATCATCGTCTGGAAAAAGATCGGGTGTGGTTAATTGATCCGATGGACGGAACGAAAAACTTCATCGCGCGCGATGGAGATTTCGCGGTGCAAATCGGACTCGCGATCGGCGGAGAGAGCGTCGTCGGCGTAGTCTATCAACCAGTGCGCGGAGTTCTTTACCGCGCGGCCCGCGATCGTGGCGCGTGGATGGAAGAGGAGGATAGACCGGCTGCGCGAATGTCAGTCTCGAGTCAAACCAAACCGAGTGAAATGGTGCTGGCCTCCAGCCGTTCACACCGCAGCCCGCGGATGGAACGTGTCGTCAGTGAGTTTGGCTTCAAGAATGAAACGCGGCGCGGATCAGTAGGCGTGAAGATTGGTTTGATTGCCGAACGGCAAGCCGATCTCTACCTTCATCTTTCACCCAGCACAAAGCAATGGGACACCTGCGGACCCGAAGCAATCCTGGCGGAGGCGGGCGGCCGCTTGACTGATCTATTCGGTCAGCCGCTGCGTTACAACGGTCTTCGCATCGACAATCGGAACGGCATCGTCGCTACCAACGGCGCCGCGCATGAAATGGTGATCCGGAATCTGGCTCCGCTGCTCGAAGAGTTTGGTCGCACGCCGGTGTGAAGTGGAAATTCCCCTCTCCCTTTATGGGAGAGGGGTCAGGGGAGAGGGATTGAGCGCCGAGCCCAATCCTCTCTCCTTATGCGTCAGCATGAAGACTCAACAGTAGTGAGTAAGACTTGAGAAATGACAGGGTGCCGATCAAATCAAGGACGAAGTATAGAAAATTGACATCCCGCACAAGCCCTCTCCCCAACCCTCTCCCAGTGGGAGAGGGAGAAAGAAGCGCTCGCTACAACGCCTTCTTCAACATTGCAATCTGTCCGGCGTGATAGAGATCGTGATGAATAACTCCATGCAGCGTGACATAAACCGTGGACATGCCTTCGAAGATCGGCTGCTCTAAGCGCGATTCCGGAACACGTGCTATAGCTTCGCGCAAAGCTTGATGGCCGCGATCAAGTGAAGCCTTCGCATGTTCCCACGCTGTATCGCTCAAATCATCTGCCGGCCGCCAATCCTCAGGTGAAGAGATATCGATCTGCGCGCGATCGCCTTCCAGCCGTCGACGCCCGACGCTTTCCCAAACCGCAATGTGATGGACCAGCCCCCATACTGTGCGCATTTGCGAGTGGTCGCGCATGGGCCTGTTCCGCCGTCACGCCCGCGAGTGCTTCGCGCACTGAAGGTCCGTGCCAGGCGTCGCCTTCGTAAGCCCGTTTGAGTTGATCCAGAATTCGTTCGATTTCAGTCATCGGTTTTTCCTTCTGATTCTTCGAGCTGCGCTTTGATCTGCTCGCGTTCAGCGTAGAGCGCGGCCAGGTGCGAAGGTAACGCTACATTTTCGGCCTGCGCGGGATCGAATCCACGAGCGAGCATCTCACGATCAAATTCAGCATCGAGTGCGCGCAGTTTCTTGTTGAGTTCGTCAGTTGATGACATCACAAGCATTGTAAGCTTGCGGCTCTGCCGCCGCACAGTGCGGAAAGCCTATGGCTTTCCGGCCATGCAATCTCTTGATTCTGAGGCTACGCCTCGAATTCGGCGAGGCCTAGCCTTGCCGGGGAAACAAAAGGGGGCCTGGTCGGAAAGCATAGCCTTTCCGCACTGTGCTGCGGCAAAGCCGCGACTGACCTCGTAACTCGATGTTCTTATCAAAACAGTCGGACAGATAGCGTTGCAAAATTACCCAGCTCACAGTTAGTCTTACCTGCTCTTAATAATTCAATTCTTTCAGGAGAACGCGTGGCCATCATTCGTCCTTTCAATGCCCTTCGTCCGCAGGCCGAGCGCGCGGCGCAGGTCGCGGCCGTGCCGTACGACGTCGTCAACACCGAAGAGGCCCGCGCGCTGGCTTCGGGAAATCCATGGAGTTTCTTGCATGTGTCGCGTCCGGAGATCGATTTGCCCGACGGCACGCCTATCTACAGCGATCAGGTGTACGCGAAAGCGCTCGCCAATTTCGAAAAGCTTACAAAAGAATGCCCGCTCGAGTCTGAAGAAACGCCGAGCCTTTATCTCTGTCGCTCGATCATGGGCAATCACCAACAGATTGGAGTGGTGGCGTGCTGTTCGGTCGATGAGTACGACCACGATGTGATTCGCAAACACGAACGCACGCGGCGCGACAAAGAAGACGATCGCACGCGCCATATAATGGTGCTGCGCGCGCAGACCGGACCGGTTTTTCTGACTTATCGGGCACAGCCACAGATTGATTCGCTGGTGGCGGACGCGCTCAGCAGTAATCCGCCGCTGTATGACTTTGTCGCCAACGACGACATCCGCCATACAATCTGGCGCGTACCGAACTATCATCCGCTGGTCGAAGCTTTCAGCGAAGTTCCTAATCTCTACATCGCCGACGGTCACCATCGCGCGGCCAGCGCCAGTCGGGCCCGCGCGGAACTGAAGGAAAGCGGCTTTTCGTTTATTGGCAACGAAGAATACAACTTCTTTCAGTGCGCCCTGTTTCCCGATAGACAGTTGCAGATCCTTCCTTACAACCGCGTCGTGCGCGATTTGAAAGGACTATCGCAGGAAGAGTTTCTGGCGCTCGTGCGCCAGAGTTTTGCGGTGACGGACAATGCTTCTCCGTCGCCGGCTGAGCGTGGACGATGGAGTATCTATCTTGACGGCCGCTGGTACGGCCTAGCGCTGCCGAGCGATGCCACAAGAGCATCTGGCGTGGTTGAATCACTTGATGTCAGTATTTTGCAGGACCGTCTACTCGATCCAATTCTGGGCATCAAGGACGTGCGCACCGACAAGCGGATTGATTTCGTGGGCGGAATCCGCGGGACCGAGGAGCTGGAAAACCTGGTTAAGGAAGGTAAAGCGGCGGTCGCATTCTCTCTCTATCCGACGACGATCGAAGATCTGCTGCGCGTCTCTGATGCCGGCGAGATCATGCCGCCGAAATCAACCTGGTTCGAGCCAAAGTTGAGGGATGGGTTGCTGATTCACCAGATCTAGAGTGGCATAGACTTTAGTCTGCAATCGATTCGAACCGTGTAATGAAGTCAGTACCACCTGCGTCAGCAGGTGGGTCCAACGGCCAAGTCGAGCATTGAGTGTTTGACCCACCCGCTTACGCGGGTGGTACTGACCTCATGTTCCCGCGACAATTCGGCAACCCAATAGTCTGTCGGGCTCGACTTCACGCCAGCACCGCGAAAACTTCATTCGACAGCAGCGCGCCGCGCCTCGTCAGCCGCATCAAGCCTTCGTCAATCTCGATCAATCCGGCCTCGCGCAAACGACTGAGGTCCGCATCGTAACGATCTAGCAAATCGGAACCGAAACGCGTCCGGTAGTCATCCAGATCCAAACCTCGCATCAGACGCAGGCCGAGGAATATTGATTCGGAACGCGCATCCTCCTGGTTCAGATTGGTGCGCTCGGCGATTGGAGATCGTTCTTTCTCGACCAACGTAACGTATTTCGCCACATCGCGCTCGTTGGCCCAGCGTCGCCGCCAGCCGTCGTACGAATGCGCGGAACAACCAAAGCCATAGTAAGCAGCGCCGTTCCAGTACTTCGTGTTGTGACGCGATCCAAATCCCGGCAGACAGAAATTCGAGATCTCGTAATGCTCGTAGCCGGCAGCGCAAACTTCGTCCAACATGAGTTGGTACATTTCGCCTGCGAGATCGTCGTCGGGCGTTGGACGCATCCGTCGGCGAATTTGATCGGCGAGGGGCGTGCCTTCGTGCACGTCCAGCAGATAAAGAGACAGATGATCCGGTCGCAGTTTCAAAGCCTCGTCGAGATTTCTTTTCCAGCCCGACAGTGTTTGATTTGGCAGTCCGGCGATCAGATCAAAGTTGATGTTTTCGAATCCAGCTTCTCTTAGCCGATCAAAGGTCGAGGGAATGTCAGCCGCAGTGTGCGTGCGTCCGAGTTGCTTCAATTCGCGGTCGTCGAAGGTCTGTGCGCCAAAACTGGCGCGATTGATACCCAGGCGGCGGAACTCGCGCAGCTTTTGACTCGATAATTCATCCGAGCTTGAGATTGACGCTGGATTCATCTCCATCGTTACCTCCGCGCCATTGATGACATCGAAGCGATCGTGGACAGCTTTCAGGATCCGCTCGATCTGCAAAGGCGTCAGCAGTGAAGGAGTGCCGCCGCCAAAGTAAATAGTATCGGCGGCTGACGGCGTCTCGACTTCGCTCCACTTCGATATCTCTGTGATCACAGAACTGACGTAACGTTCTGCCAGCTCGCCTTCATACATTCCGGTCGCGAAGTCGCAGTAAGAGCAACGCGAACGGCAGAAAGGGATGTGTATGTAGACTCCGGCGTGCATCATGTTGAAAAGATTATGAGCCACAGATATACACGGATTCACACAGAATAAAGCAATGAACAGGCTTAGCCACGAAAAGGCGCAAAAAGCACAGAACAGATTTCTTTGTTTCTATTTGCGCCTTTTGTGCATTTTCGCGGCTGGATCGTCTGTTTCTTATCCGTGTTCATCTGTGGCTACTTATTAATCCGCCGCGTGCTCCCGCTGCCACTTATCGAACGGCTCATCTTGCGCGACATCAGTTCAGCCTGGGCAAAGACGCGCAGAAAGTTCTCGCCCAGGATTTTGCGTATGTCCGGTTCGGTGTAGCCGCGCTTCAACAATTCATAAGTAATGTTCGGGAACATCGAAACGTCCCGCGCGCCTTCGGGAAAATCGTTGGCGCCGTCGAAATCCGGACCCAGGCCTACATGGTCGATGCCCGCAACCTTCACAACGTGATCGATGTGGTCGATGAGCTTTGCCAGCGGCAAGGGCGGCAAAGGATTTGCGGCTTCCAGCTTGTCGCTCTCTTCAGCCAGGCGTTCCGGATCGTCTGCGTACTTAACGTTGAGAGCCTCTTGCTGTGCCTTCAAGCGCTGGCCGCGCTCGTCACTTTGCGGCGCCACGGTCTTCTGATCGATGAACAGGCTATAGAAGTTTATCTGCACTACGCCGCCGTTGTTCGCGATGCGGCGCAGCAGATCATCGGGAATATTTCGCGGCACGTTGCTGAGCGCGCGCGCCGAAGAATGCGAAGCAATGACCGGCGCTTTCGAAACATCCAGCGCGTCGCTCATGGTCTTGTCTGACACATGAGAGACATCGACGAGCATGCCCAGACGATTCATCTCGCGCACGACTTCTTTGCCAAAGTCGCTGAGGCCGTTGTGCTTCTTCTCTCCCCGGCCCGCATCGGCCCAGTCGTTCGTGTTGTTCCAGGTCAGCGTCATATAACGCACGCCGAGCCGATAGAACTCGCGCAGTGTCGGGAAGGAATTCTCGATCGCGTGCCCGCCCTCGATGCCCATCAGGCAGGCAATTTTGTTCTGCGCTTTGGCGCGACGAATGTCGGCGGAGGTCGTGGCAAACATTAAATCGTTCGGATGGCGCTCAACCGCGCGATAAACCGAATCGATCATGTCCAGCGTGCGCCGTGCCGCGCCGCCGTGCGTGACGTACCAGGGCTTTATGTAAAGCGAAAAGAACTCGGCTGTCTGCCCGCCCTGCTTCATTCTTGCAATGTTCGTGCGATAAGGAGTCGGCGGCGTCCCACTGAGATCGAAATCATCGTTCGTCATCGGCGTGGTGACGTCGTTGTGCGTGTCGATGACGATTGCGCGCCGATGAATCGCCAGGGCTTTTTGCCAGAGCGCTTCATCACGCGCGGAACGGGCCCGCGCGGGCGATTGATTCGTGCCGCGTTGAGTCGGACTCTTTTGGCCGCCACCAGCAACCGGAGGCGTCAGACTGCACAAAACCAGCAAAAGAATTGCCGGCAAGCCAATTAGTTTTCTGAGTGACATCAATGTACCTTTCGTCTCTTAAGCAATGTCCAGATCAGCTGAGCCGCGATTATAACAAGACCCGAGGGAATCCAGATCCACTTGATCTCGCTCCAGAGTACAACGATCCCTCTGGCACTGAAAAAAGCGTCAAGACCAAGCGGCGAGACTTCAATCGGTCGCCACGGAAAAAAGTAACGGGCGTTTGAAAATGGCGCCAGGAACGCGATACCGAGACCGCCGTTGGTCATCGCGTCGAGCATGCCGTGCGACGCGGTCACGATGAAGAAGTAGAGAACAAATACCAGCCATTTTTTCCTCTGCTGTAGCGCTTCCCGCAAAGTGATCGAGGCCCCGACGAACCCCGCCAGAAGTGCAAATGCCAGCGAATGGGTCAGTCCCCGGTGACCGAGCATGTCTCCGTACCTGATTCCGAAAGCGAAACCGACCACATCAATATCGGGGAGCATGGCGCAGAGAATCGACAGGATCCAAAAGCGCAGCGGCAAGCGCTCGGACATAAACACCTTTCCGATCGCAACTGCGGCAACTCCGTGTGAGACTATCGTCGGCACGTAATCTTTATGAAGGTCCTTCTTTCAGGAACCTGCGAAGTCGCCCGTCATGATACCGCGCACATTGCACAATGCAACTTTGACCGGAATCTTATGAGTCGTTCGCGGCTTTGCCGCCCGATGTGCGGAAAGGCTCCGCCTTTCCGGGTCAACGCTTCTCTATCTCTTACACAATGGCGAGGCTCAGCCTCGCCATTGTGCTTAATCATAATTGCTTCGGCCACGGAAGGCCGGAGGCCTTCCGCACATCAGGCGGCAAAGCCGCGTGTGCAGGTGTGGCAAGCCACATTGTTGATACAATTGAAAGGGCCTAAAACTGCGACGTGCAAGAGAATCGATTCATAATAGCCTCGGCCGTCTTCTCGATAGCCGCGCTTGGGGCGGCTGACCTATCGCTGAAGCCAAGAAGCACTGCTACCAACGATTCTCGTACTACGCCGCAATATAGTTTGCTCCGACAAAGGCAAGCTAAAGAAATTTGGATCGGCGACGTTCTTTTCGGCGATGACACGTTGAGCTACAACGGCTATGTGGTTGAGAAGCGGCATAGGAAAGTCAGATACGACTATCCTCCGAAAATGAGATCACGACCGTCTTGGATCGATGTCACTTACGCAGTACTCAAACGAAAGGGCATCGTTCTGGCTAAATTTGATGACAATATTTATTTTGGCATGGGCAATGACACACGCTTTGGCTTGTTCTCATTTCTGGACGGCCCAACCAAACAGCTCGTAATCTCGCAGGACATCTTTCGCGGAGGCACGCAATGGATCATCAGCTTGTCACCCCAGCCTCGTATTATCTTTGACGGACCTGATTGGGCGGTTGGGCGAGAAGGCGATGATATGAGAACCATTGATCTCGACCACGACGGAGTGTTCGAGATCAGTGTACCGATCACAGACTTTTATGACTTTCAGGACAAGCTACCAATCGCCCGAATCCCGCTGCCTGAGATTATTTTCAAGTATGACGCCAGAGCAATGAAGTACGTCCCAGCCAATCCGTTCTTCGAGAGTTATGCACTCCACGGAATTAGCGATCTGGAAGTTGAAAAGAGTACTGATGAATTTGATCAGCGGGCAATGGCGCTCGAAAATTTGTTGGCTTTCATTTATGTCGGCAAGCAGAACCAAGCCTGGGACTTTTACAACAGGTCTTACAACCTTAGCGACAAAGAAGAGATCAGGCGCCGCGTAAAAGCCATCCTGATTAGGCAGCCCGTTTACAAATTCATTTACAATCTACTCAGGAACAAGTGAATATCTAGCAATGTCAATCCTAATCGCCGAAGACAACGTGGCCCAGCGCGCTTACCTGCGCGAGATACTCGAGCGTGACTTTCCTGCGCACCAGCCGATCCTGGAAGCCGGCGACGGCGAAGAGACGGTCGCCATGGCGCTCAAGAACAAGCCGGAAGTTTGTATCCTCGACATCCAGATGCCGAAACTTTCCGGCGTGAAAGCGGCGCGCGCGATCTGGCGCGAGTACCCCGCGGCGCGCATAATTTTCTGGACACAGTTTCCGCACGAGATCTACATCAACGAGATTCGCAAGATCGTGAAGTCGGTCGATCCGCCGCCGGCCTATGGCTTCATTCACAAGAACAATCCCGAATCGCGCTTCCTGCGTTTTGTCGCCGCCGTGCTGGAAGACGGCGCCGACATGATCGATCCCGCTTTCAAGGATTCGTTCAAGCGGCCGTTGCTGACCGAGTTCGAAGCCGAAGCGCTTTATTATCTCGCGCTCGGCCTTTCGAACTGGGCCATCGCGCGCAAATGCAGTCTCTCGTTGCGTGGTGTCGAGAGCCGCCTGGCTACGCTCTACGAAAAACTTTTCACTTCGCTGCCCGAAGGCACGCCGAACGAAGCTTATGAAAAGCTCGCTTACAACGTGCGCACGCGTGCGTTCTTTGAAGCGCTGCGTCGCGGACTGCTCAATAACGATGAGTTGGAGAAGGCCGCAGTGGATTTGGAAAGCTGGATTGAACGCGATCAGAAGAAGTTTATTGAAGAGCAAAAGCGGGAAGCGGGGAAGACGCGAGAAAGCAGGCCTACAGGTAGATCGTCATGAAGCACCTCCAGCTCGTTGGCCTTATCATTGTCTTACTCTTCTCGAGTTCTTCATCGTTGTCCCAATCAAGACAGACAGGGTTGCGTCCCAGTTCACACTACTGGGATTTTGCGGAGTCGCGTCTAACCGTGCATGTCTTTCGATTGTCACGCAACAGAAAGCTAACCAGCGTTGGTGACACGCTCTATATGTTCGACGAGCGAAATCGGATCGTTTGGAAGTGGACCTCAGATGGGCCGCCGTTTACGGACAATCCGATCATCGACTCGACAGGAACCATCTATGTCCTAGGCTACGATCTGCTTTGGGCTGCAATCGATTCCGCGACCGGTCACGAGAAATGGAGAAGCACAGCCAGCGGCAGAGCGCTCTTTTCGCAAATCAAGCTTTACCGGCGCGAGATGTATCTGGTTGTCACCGACATGGAAGGTTATAGAGACAGCCTTCGCGATAGGAGAATCGAGAACAATCTCTCGTTATGCAGAGGCAATTCATTGCTTTGGGAAACACACATTCCCGCAAATTCACGAGTTGAAGTAACAGGGAACAGAGTCCTCGTAGTCTTCACGCAGAACAAACGTGCTGTGCGACGACGCATAATAATTCCTCACCGTTTTGGAAAACCCATCGGAAGAGTGAGTGGATTAGTAGATTATGAGTAGTGAAAAGTACTTAGTCAGGGAAGATGATTAAGCCAAGTCGGTTCAGCCGTCCCTACGGGACTCGAATCAAATTTCCGTTGCAGATCCCAGCGATAAATCGCTGGGCTATTTTCACTGCGTCCCTGAGGGACGCTTTCTTTCTGCTCACTGCTCACCGCTCACTGCTTAGTATTTTGTTCCTGCTCTCTGTCGTCTGCTTACTGCCGACTGCTTACAGCCTTCTACCCTCTGCCTTCTCTCAAAACGAAACGCCGCCAACTCAAACTCAACCTTCGCCATCTCCGGCTCCTGCGCCTTCTCCTTCACCAACACCGCCACCGAACCTGCATCAATGGGGTGCGGTGACTCTGTTTCATGGACTGCCTTCGGATCGGGTGCATGCAATCGCGCAGACGCCGGATGGCGTGATGTGGTTCGCTACTGACGGCGGGCTGGCGAAATACGATGGACGAAGGACGCAGGCGATCACTGCCGATGGTTTACCGCCAGGGCGCGTGTTGGCATTGAAACTCGATGACGATGGCGCGTTGTGGATTGGAACGGAAAACGGTGCGGCGCGATTCGCAAACGGAGAGTTTGAAGCAGTCAAAGAAACCAACAGCAAAGCCATCACTGCGATCATTACAACGCAGAAGGGTCGTGCGTTGATGGCGAGCGAGAACGGCGTCATCTTCGATTGTCAGACCAAACAGAATGGCGGGATCGCCGTTCATTCAATTCCAGATCAGCCGCTGCAATCGGCGGACAAGGATCATCCCGGGCCGTTAAAGATCACGAGCCTCACGCTGGTTAACGAAACGATCTACGCCGGCACGCAGAGTCGCGGGCTGATCTCGATCGAAAACGGCGAAGCGAAAGAGATCCAAAGCAAGCCGCACAGTTTCTTTATCAATGCGCTCGAAACAGACGCGCGAGGTCGCTTGTGGGTGGGCGCCCGCGCACGCGGCGAAGAAAGCGGACTCTTCGATCTGAGTGAACCTTTGAAACCCAGCAAAGCGAACACGGCTACCGGTCTGGTCACGGCAATTTCGCGCGGCGCGAGCGATGATATCTGGGTCGCGACCGACGGGCGCGGCGCTTTTCATCTTCGGGATGGGAAACAGATCGAGCGTTTCACTTTCGAAGGCACGGGTGGCGCGATGCGTTCGGATCACGTCTTTGCGATCTTTGTCGATCGCGAAGAAGTCGTGTGGTTCGGCACCGACAAAGGCGTCTGTCGTTACGACCCGCATGCGATGCGCGCGGAAATCATCACGGACGATCCGGGTACAAATTACGTGCGTGCGCTGTGGCGCACATCGCGCGGGCACTTGCTGGCAGGAACGAATGCCGGGCTTTATGCGAATGACGCGTCAAGCAAGACCTGGCACGCAGTTCCGGAACTCGGCCGCCGAACTGTTTATGCGATCAACGAAGACAATAACGGGCGCGTGTTGGTTGCTACCGCAAGCGGCTTCTTCGCTTCAGCGTCCACGGGAAACGAAGCGACGTTCGGGCGCATTCAACCTCCCGAAGACAAACTACCGCAGGGCGACAGCGTCCGCGCGATTGCGAATGTGAATGGAGTGACTTACATCGCAACGTACGGTTACGGAGTAGAAAAACTGCAAGGCTCGCAGCGAACACTGGTCTGGCCCGACGCTAACGCCGACAATCATCTGCGGGAGATCACCGGCCTCGGTAAAGATTCTCTCGGTGATGAGCGGGATGAGCGTTTGTTAA
>DASZZL010000085.1:0-8068 GCA_035545035.1 Pyrinomonadaceae bacterium | reverse complement strand
TGGACGTTCCGATCCGGTGGTGACGGGCCAAATGCCGGCAGCGGCAGCGGGCTCTTCAAGAGTACCGACGGCGGTGCGTCGTGGACCGAGCTCGATGAGAAGAGCGCCAAAGGACTTCCTGCAAAGCCGTGGGGTCGCATTGCCGTCGCGGTTGCTCCTTCCAAACCCAGCACCGTGTACGCGTCTATCGAAGCAGCGATGCCAAAGGACGGACTTTACCGTTCAGATGATGGCGGGAAGACCTGGAGGCAGCTCGATCGCAGCCAGAACATGATCTGGCGTCCGTTCTACTTCGCAAATCTGATCGTCGATCCCAGGGACGAAAACAAAATCTACAAGCCTGACGGATCACTAATCGCGAGCAACGACGGCGGTCAGAGTTTCAGCAACATCTCCGGCGGCGCGCACGGAGACTTTCACGACGTCTGGATCAATCCGAACAACGCTGACAATCTAATCACCGGCGATGATGGCGGCGTCTGGTATTCCTTTGACGGCGGCAATCGCTGGTGGAAAGGCAATAACCTCCCGGTCTCGCAGTTCTATCACGTCAGCGTAGACATGGACACGCCTTACCACGTTTACGGCGGGCTGCAGGACAACAGTTCGTGGATCGGCGATTCCGCGTATCCGGGCGGGATCACGAATGATCGTTGGGAGAATATTTACGGTGGCGACGGATTCTGGGTATTCCCCGACCCTTCCGACCCGGACTATGTCTATGCCGAGTCGCAGGGCGGTTACATCGGCCGCATCAACCGAAAGACTCACGAGGCGCGCGGCATTCAGCCGTTACCCGAATACAAAGAGAAGAAACTTCGCTATAACTGGAACACGCCGATCCACGTCAGCCCGACGCAGAACGGAACCATCTACCTCGGCGCGCAATTTCTGTTTCGCTCGCGCGATCACGGCCAGAGCTGGGCGCGCATCTCGCCGGATCTCACAACCAACGATCCGGAAAAACAGAAACAGGAGCAATCGGGCGGCATCACTGTCGACAATTCTTCGGCAGAGATGCACACCACGATCTTTTCAATCTGCGAGTCGCCGAAGAATCCTAATTTGATCTGGGTAGGCACCGACGACGGCAACGTCCAAGTTACGCGCGACGGCGGCAAGACCTGGAAGAATGTCGTCAGCAACATCAAAGGCTTGCCGAAGAATGCCTGGGTGTCATCAATTGAGGCGGGCCACTTTGATGAAGGTACGGCCTATGCGACTTTCGATCTGCATACGTTCGGCGACCTGCGACCGTACGTCTACAAGACAACAGATTTTGGCCAGACGTGGACACCGATTGTCGCGACGGGAAACGTCCAGGGTTATGCACACGTCGTCAAAGAAGATCTGGTCAACAAAGAGCTGCTGTTTGTCGGCACTGAGCTGGGGTTGTGGGTTTCGCTCGATGGCGGCCGGCAATGGGCCCAGTACAAAGGCGGCGATCTGCCAAACGTCGCGGTGCGCGATCTGGCAATTCATCCGCGCGACAAAGATTTGGTGATTGCGACGCACGGCCGCGGCATCTGGATCATCGACGACATCACGCCGCTGCGCGCGCTGACGCCGGAGAACCTCGCGAAAGAGGCCGCCTTCATCAAAGCCCGGCCCACAGCTCAGCGCATCCCCGCCGGCGGCGGATGGGTGAACGGAGATGCCGTATTCGTGGGCGACAATCCAACCAGCGAAGCGGTGATCACTTACTACCAACAAAAGCGTCACATCTTTGGTGACTTGAAGATCGAAATCTTAGACGAAAGCGGAAAGCTTCTCAGCACTGTTCCCAGCAGCAAGCGGCGCGGCCTGAACCGGGCCGCCTGGTCCATGAGATTGAAGGCGCCGCGCGTGCCCACCGCCGCCTCTGCTGCCTTTGGCGCGTCCGTAGGTCCGCGCGTTCTGCCTGGAAACTACACGGTGAAGATGACCAAGGACAAGAACGTCTATACGACACAGTTGCAAATCATTCCTGATCCGCGTTCCCAGCACACGCCGGAAGATCGCCGGGCGCAATTCGATCTTTCGATGAAGCTCTACAACCTGCTCGGCGACATGACCTTCGCAGTTGATCGAATCAACGGCGTGCGCCTCGCTTTGGATCGAGCCGCGGCAAAACTGCCGGCGAACGATCCGCTGGTCGCGCGTCTGCGCGCTCTTTCGGCTCAGGTCGATGAGCTGCGCCGGAAGATTGTGGCCACCAAGGAAGGCGGCGCTATCACTGGCGAAGAACGCCTGCGCGAAAACCTCACGGACCTCTACAGTAACGTGATCAATTACGAAGGTCGCCCCGCGCAGACGCAAGTGGAACGCACGGATGCAATTGCTCGCGAGTTAACGGACATAGTCCGAGACTTCGACGCCTGGCTGGCGAAAGAAATGTCGGGCCTGAACTCCGCGCTGTCAGGGAAACAGTTGCCACCAATTAAGGTAATCACGCGCGAAGAGTGGGATAGGGATTAGCGCTTGCTGTGCGCTCATCGGATGGTCGTTATGTTCCGATCCGGCCGGCTATCTGCTGAATATAGATCACGACGAATTCGGCAGGCTTAAGCGGTGCGAAACCCACAATGATGTTGACGATGCCGCGAGCAATATCGTCCTGAGTAGTAGTTGTTCCGTCGCATTTGATGAAGAAAGCGTCTCCCGCTTTTGTTCCTTGAAAAGCTCCCAGGCGAAGCAGGTTGGTCATGAAGGCGCCGAAGCTCAAACGAATCTGCGACCAAAGCAATTCGTCATTTGGCTCGAAATTGGCCCACTTCGAGCCCTGGTAAAGACTCTCTTCAAGATAAAGCGCGGTGCGTCGCACCGGAATGTACTTCCAGTCGCTGGCTTCTTGATCAGAACCATCGAGCGTCCGCGCGCCCCAACTGACATTCCCGATCTTCGAAAAGTTGCGCAGCGCGTTTATGCCGAGAGCATTGAGCGCGCCGTTCTCAGAGTCATTAAGTTGCACTGTTACGTTTGCTCCGCGCAAGCCTGCATCAGCTCCGGCCGACGCTTTCCAAACGCCGCGCGTTTCATCCGTGCGCGCATAGACGCCGGCGAGCGTACCGCTGGCGCCGACTTCTCGCAGCCGGCCCTCGTTGAGTGGATCCGGAATTTCGAGTCTTGGAAAATAAATTGCCGCGTTGCGATGGCGGAGGCAGTCGTTTGTTTCCATCCAGGAAAGCATCTTGTCTTTGGTGTTAATTGTGGACGGGATGTCAACGATCAGAAATGCTCGTTTCTCTAAGCAGTATTTCTCGGCGGCGGAGACAACAGCAGTAAAACTGTTCTGGTCCAGGTTGGCTGCCGCGGGAATGCACAAAATGTTAAAGAGGTTCGGCGCAATTCCCTCAAGCGCATACATGCCGGTTTGGGCCGCGGTGTCCCCCACAATTGCCTCGGCTCCCGCGTTATCGTCTACTCGAACTACCCAGGCAATGCGGCCGCCATTCAAGTAATACTGTTGGATAGCGAAACCAGCTTCGCTGCGGGCGTCCAGTCCGCCGAACGCGCGCTCGAATTCGGCAAAGCTGGTTATCTGCACGGCTTTATTAAGCGGCCCTTGCTGGAAGATGTCGATAAAAGCCGTACTGGAAGTGCTTCCTCCCTTACCGGAAGTGCTTACTCCTTCGATAGGGTGACCGCCGGTCGGAACCTCCTGAACATATACGCCCGGGGCTAAGTATTCACCTGACATGGATTCTCCGTTCCTTCTTTATGGTTCTGACGGCGCCCTCATGCAGCGTAACGAACACCGAGCGCGCCTCGTCTTTTACAAGATTCGGAATCTGTAGCCAGATCGTCGCGGCGAACGCGTTGACGTTTCCAATGAATGGACCGAGCAGTTGAGAGTCATTCGGAGGCATGGCGACATTGCTTGTGGGCACTGTGAGAAGTCAATCGTCAGTTACAGGACGCGGCGACGATATTCCCGTCCACGCAAAAAGTCAATTACTTTTCAAACAGTTGGATTGCTTGCTAGCCTCTACCGAGAACAGATCGTGGTCGACCGATAGTGTTCTTCCGCTTTCAGAATCGTGGAAGAGCTTTCTCTTTTGACGCTTGCGGTTTTCATCCTGGACTTTTCCCTCTTCAAAGCTGAACCGGGTCTGCGCGTCGTAGCTTCGGCTGCCCGAATTTATGATACGCTTTGCCACAATGGCGAGCGAGGCGAGCAAACAATCGGCGCGTTCAAGAGCGCTCGGCGCGCGGCTGTGGTGGCTGATTTCAGGCCGCGCGGCGGCGGTTGTGCTGTTGCTGCTCATCAGCGTTCTCTGGAAGCGAAGCGCGCCTGGTCCCAGCCTCATCAACTCAATCAGCATCATAGCGCCGATTATTCTGACAGTTGCCGCGCTCACCTTGATCTACTGCGCCGCGCATCTGCTCTGGAAAAACTTTCTCGCTCAGGCGCGTATTCAGTTTTTCGCCGACGTGTTTCTGGTCACGTGGCTGGTCTGGGCGACGGGCAACGTGCATTCGCCTTACGCGGCGCTCTACATCGTCGTCATTTCGGTAGCCGGTCTGTTCATCGGACCGCGCGGCGCGATGATTACTTCGGTGGGAAGCGCGGCGGTGTTCAATACATGCGCGCTGTTGGCCATCAACAGGATTGGCCCATTCGCCGCAAACACCACGGAAGGATCAATCTCGAATACGATTCAGTCGCTCGGACTTTCAGACGTTTCGTTTCTGGTCGTGGGACTGCTGGCGGCGAAACTTGCCGAGCGGCAATCTCGCTCTGACGTGCAACTGGCGGCGACTACGCAGACGCTCGCCAGCCTGCGCGCGCTGCACGAACGCATCGTCGAATCAATCCGTTCCGGAGTAATCACGACGGACCTTCAGGGAAATATCTACACTTTCAATGCGGCCGCGGAAGAAATCACCGGCTACCACGCAGGGGACGTGCGCGGAAAAGACGCCTCGATTTTTTTCGGCGATATGACGCAGCGAATTCCCGATTCGATGCGCGCCGCGGCCAGCGGCCGAGCCAGTCCGCGCTTTGAAGCCGACTGTCTGGCGCCCGACGGTCTGGTGCTGCGATTGGGCTTCAGCATTTTTCCGCTGTTCGCCGAATCGGGCGAAACCAGCGGCATGGTGATTACCTTTCAGGATCTGACGGACGTGCGCGCGATGGAGGAAACTTCGCGACGGCAGGATCGCCTGGCGGCGGTGGGGCGACTGGCTGCTTCGATTGCGCACGAGATCAGAAATCCTCTGGCGGCAATGCGCGGTTCGATTCAGATGTTGCGGGGAGAGATGGACGGCGATTCGGAACAGGCGCAGTTGATGGAAATCATCCTGCGCGAATCCGACCGGCTGAATAACATTGTCGCCGATTATCTGAATTACGCGCGCCCGCGACCGGCGCAATTGAAAGACGTTGACGTGTGCGTCCTGATCCGGGAGGCTTTCACGCTGTTGCGCAATAGCGCCGAGTTGAGCGATCTCCACATGTTGGAAGACGACCTGCCGGCCCAATCCCTATTTGCGAAAGGCGATCCGGAACAACTGAAGCAAGTTTGCTGGAACGTCGCGCGCAACGCTCTGCAGGCAATGCCGGACGGCGGGACTCTTCGGATTTCGGTGATGAGTCCCGAGCCCGACCGACTGCGAATCTCGTTTATCGATAGCGGCCGCGGCATGACGCCTGAACAAGTCGAGCGTCTGTTCGAGCCGTTCTCGTCAACGACGGGCGGGACGGGTCTTGGGCTCTCAATTGTTTATCAGATCATTCGCGATCATAATGGTACAATTAATGTGCGCAGCCGACTGGGAGAAGGAACGACAATCACGATTGAACTGCCTGCGTAAAGGCAGGAGTCCGCGAGACAATAGGCAGTAGGGATGCCCAACATTCTAATCGTCGATGATGAACTGAGCATGCGTCAATTTCTGACGCATCTGTTTCAGCATGACGGACACGCGGTTCGCGTCGCCGAAAACGGTCGAGCCGCGATGGCCCTGCTGCGCGAGCAGCCTGCCGACGTCGTAATTTCTGACGTGAAGATGCCCGACATGGGCGGCATCGATCTGTTGCGCGCGGCGCGCGAGCTGGAGCCTGACCTTGAATTCATCATGATGACGGCTTTCGCCAACGTCGACACGGCGCGCGAAGCGTTTCTGCTTGGCGCATTCGATTTCATTCAGAAGCCTTTCGACAACGACTTGCTGAAAGAGATCGTAGCGCGAGCCCTGGCCAAGATTTCGCTGGTCAAAGAGAAGCAGGCGCTGCTGGATGAGAACCAGGCCCTCATCAAAGGCCAGCGCGCCCGCGGCAAGCTGGGCAACATCATCGGACAGTCGGATCGAATGCAGGCTGTTTATCAAATGATCGAAACCGTGGCCCAGGTTCAGTCGACCGTGCTCATCACAGGCGAATCGGGCACCGGAAAAGAACTCGTCGCGCGCGCGATTCACGACCTCAGCCCGCGCGCGCAGAAGCCGTTCGTGTCGGTCAACTGTGGCGCGTTCACGGAGACCCTGCTGGAATCCGAACTGTTCGGCTATATCAAAGGTTCGTTCACCGGAGCGACGGCGAACCGCAAGGGGCTATTCCAGGCAGCGGACCTGGGCACGATTTTTCTCGACGAGATCGGAGAAATGTCGCCGGCCATGCAGGTGAAGCTGCTGCGCGTCTTACAGGAGCGCAAGGTACGCCCCGTAGGTGCGCACGAAGAGACGCAGGTCAACGCGCGTGTCATCGCCGCCACGAATCGCGAGCTGGCAGCGCTGGTGAAAGACGGAACTTTTCGCGAAGACCTCTTCTATCGCGTCTCGGTCATTCCGATCGAACTACCTGCATTGCGAGAGCGCGGCGCGGACATAGCGGAACTTACAGAGCATTTTATTCAGAAGTTTTGTGCGCAAGCGAGCCGCGCCCTTTCGATTAGCGACGGCGCCATGCGCTTGCTCGAAGCCTATTACTGGCCGGGCAACGTGCGCGAATTGGAACACACGATTGAGCGCGCGGTGGCCCTGGAAAAGACCGACACTATCCAGCCGGAACGGTTGCAGGCGCAAATAACCAACTACAATGAAGCACGAATTAATTCCGAGCTTGAGCTGCCCACCGACGGACTTCATCTGACAGCGCATCTGGATCAGCTCGAAAAAACGTACGTGCTCGAAGCCTTGCGCCGCACCGAAGGAAATCAAACTAACGCTGCTGAACTTTTGAAGATGACGGTGCGATCACTGCGCCACCTCCTTGACAAGCATGGCATTCGCGGACTGACGGCCCAGATGCGCGACGAGCGCCGCTCAGATTCGATCCCGCGTCGCCGCGCTACCGATCCTTATCCGCGTCGGCGGGACGAAGATTTTACCGAGCCAGCGAATGACGCCGAACAAGCGGCTCGCGCCGGCGAGCGGTAATCCCACACCTTGACGAAAACCGTCACCGGCCCGCTGACACAATTTGTCAGCAACCAACTCTTGTCACGCTCACTTAGATAAGCCGCAACGCGCTCGAGGGCAAAACCTATCAGATTTGTTGCTCATTTTCATCCGACCAGGTCGCGGGCAGCTTTGGCACGGGGCTTGATGATAGTCCCGCGACAAATCGCGCGCTGCGGATGTTCGATGAGACAAAGCCGGTGGCGCGAAGGCAAAAACAACCAGCTTATCTCTTAAGGAGCAAATGAAAGACATGATGAACAAGAATCAGAAGGGCTTCTCGCTTATCGAGTTGCTCATCGTTGTTGCGATTATCGGCATCATCGCTGCGATCGCGATCCCTAATCTTCTCGCTTCGCGGCGCGCTGCGAACGAAGGTTCAGCCGAACAGTCACTGCGTACGATTAGCAGTGCTGAGGCGACTTACTACGCGACGGCAGGCAATGGCAATTACGGAACGATAGCCAGCTTGCAGGGCCAGCAACTCATCGACACCGTGCTCAATTCCGGTGTGAAGAGTGGCTACAATTTCACAACTGGCGCCGCGCCCGCTGCTTCCACGACCGTATTTGTGGCCGCCGCCGCGCCGGTAGTCTCCAGTGGTGTTACCGCAACCGGAACCCGCGAGTTTTGTATCGATCAGACCGGCGTCCTGGGCGCAAAGGCTGCTGCCAGCCAGACCGTCGCG
>DASZZL010000084.1:0-1838 GCA_035545035.1 Pyrinomonadaceae bacterium | reverse complement strand
TCTGACCCTGCACCAGCAGCAACGCGTTGTTGTCCGTCTGCGAGCCGCCAATCAGAACGTAGTTTCCCTTCGGCGCGTACTTCAGCGCATAGCCTGCTTGCATCTCACCAATCTTCACCACCTGATGCGAGACGTAGAGATCAACGTCGGCGTTGCGGATCAGACGATCGTAGCTGATCACCGGCACGCCCTGCCGATGCGCGGCTTCGACGATCGACGCGGCAATTTGTCCGTTGTGCGGCGCGACAATCAGAACATCGACGCCCTGCGTCAGAAAAGTTTCGCACTGGTTCACCTGCGTCGAGTCGTTACCGTCCGCGACCAGCACCTGGCATTCGGCGCCGACTTCTTTGCAGCGCTGCTCAACCAACTGCTTGTCGCGCTGCCAACGCTCTTCTTTCAGCGTGTCCATCGAAAAGCCGATGCGCACCGGGCCGGTGCCTTTGGCTCTTTTGCCTCCGTTGCCTTCCGGCCCTTTCACACAGGCGGCGAACAAAAGCGTGGCGAGTAACACCAGGAGGATCGATCTAGTTGTTGTTTTCATATTTGCACCCTTCATCGCGAGCAGTTGCAACTCAAAGGCTCCGTTAGGAGCCCGATGTTTATAGCCGTCCAGATCATATTATTCAAGCAGTCTCCGTCAGGAGCGAAATTCATTTCGCTTTTGACGGAGATAAGAAGTCTTGCGTGCGCACGAACTATAAATATTCCGCGCCTAACGGCGCTGTGCGGCGTGACTGAAGCTATCGCGATCAAGTTCGTCCGTAGGTTTCGGTCAATTCTCTCAGACGAGCAGCGACATCATTTGTCATCACTTCCGGTTTCACTCGCCACTTCCAGTTACCAGTCTGGCTCGCCGGCAGATTCATCCGTGCCTCGCTGCCCAGCCCGAGCACATCCTGCAAAGTAATGATAGCCGTGTCAGCAACGGACGACAGCGCGGCGCGAATCATGTCCCAGTGAATCTCGCGGCCGTCGCTTTGCAAATATTTCAAGCAGAACTCGCGCTCGTTCTGTCTTTCGTCTCCGGTTTCGTTGGGCTTGCTCAGATTGGCAAACCAGCCGACCGTCGTGTCGTTGTCGTGCGTGCCAGTATAAACCACAACGTCGCGCGGATAATTGTCCGGCAGATGAATATTCTCGTCGTCGCTGCTGAACGCGAACTGCAAAACGCGCATGCCGGGAAAGCCGAACTCTGCACGCAAGCCTTCGACCTCGGCCGTGATCACCCCGAGATTCTCCGCGATGATTGGCAAATCGCCAAGCGCCGCCGTCAAAGCCGTGAACAACTCACGACCCGGCGCGGCCACCCATTCGCCGCGTTCGGCCGTCGTCTCACCGGCGGGAATCTCCCAGCACGCCGCGAATCCGCGGAAATGATCGATGCGCACAAGATCAAACTGAGACAGCGCGAAACGCACGCGCTCGATCCACCACTGGAAGCCGTTCGCCTTCAGACGCTCCCAATCGTAGAGCGGATTGCCCCAAAGCTGTCCCGTCGCGCTGAAATAGTCCGGCGGCACGCCGGCGACGACTGTGCGCTCGCCTTGATGGTCAAGTTTGAAGTACTCGCGATTAGCCCAGACGTCAACCGAATCGTGCGCGACGAAGATCGGAATGTCGCCAATGATTTTGACGCCGCGCGTGTGGCAGTAATCGCTGAGCGCCTGCCATTGTTTGAAGAAGAGAAACTGATAGAACTTATGTCTATCGATCTGATCGCGCAATTCGTTGCGCGCTTTTTCCAACGCCAAGTGTTCTCGATTCGCCAGTCCTTGCTCCCACTGCGTCCACTGGATGCCGCCACGCGCATCCTTCAACGCGTGAAACAGCGCGTC
>DASZZL010000083.1:0-52415 GCA_035545035.1 Pyrinomonadaceae bacterium | reverse complement strand
GAAAGCGACCGCCGTTAACGCGGCGCTTCTAGTTTCGGCATCCGCGGCGGCGCCGGCGGCTACAAATCCTACCAGGGCGTAGCCGGCATGTGCGATTGATGAATAGGCCAGCATGCGCTTGACGTTGTTCTGCACAATCGCCGCTACGTTGCCAATCGTCATCGTCAACGCGGCCATGATCGCCAATGCGGCAAGCCAGCTCTTGTGCGCGTAGCCCGCGGTGCTTGCGGCGGCGGCGACGAAAGGAAAGCCGAAAAGAAACACGCGCATGAACGAAGCGAACCCGGCTGCCTTTGGACCAGCCGCCATGAACGCCGTGACCGGTGTCGGCGCGCCTTCGTAAACGTCGGGTGCCCACACATGAAAAGGCGCGCTGGCGATCTTGAAACCAAAACCAACCAGGAGCATGGCCGCTCCGGCAAACAACAGCGGCGGATAAAGCGATTGATTCAGGCGTCCGGCGATTGCCGCGATGTTCGTCGTGCCAGGCAGCGTGTCAGTCGCAGTCCCGCCGTAAATCAAGGCGATGCCGTACAAGAGAAACGCCGAAGCAAACGATCCAAGAATGAAATACTTAAGAGACGATTCGTTGGAACGGACGTCAGTGCGACGGAATCCGGCCAGGACATAGGTTGCGATTGAAAGAATCTCGAGGCCGAGAAAGACAATGACCAAGTCGCCCGCCGAGGCCATCAGCATCATGCCGCACGTCGCAAACAACAGGAGCGCATGAAACTCCCCGGCCGGCAGATTTTCGACTTCGATCCAAACCATCGCAATCAGAATCGTCAGGATCGAGACGATCAGGAATATCAAAGTGAAGCTCAAACGAAGTTCGTCCAGCACGATCATGCCGTTGAATGCGTCATGCCGAAGCGGCGACGAGGTCCATAGCCACACTGAGGCCCAGCCCGCTGCAATCAACGCCGCAATCGACAATCCTCCTGTGACCCAACGCTGTCCGCGACGCGCAAATGCATCGACCAGCATGATCACGACGCCCGCAAGGCCGACGATTAACTCTGGCGCGATCAGCGTCAGATTAATGTCGGGGTTAGCAGCTTGTAATGCGAAAAGTGACATCAGTTTCGGATCTCTCGTAATCGTCAAGCAACGACGGTGTTGCGCAAAACTCGTCCAGGTTCCAACTCACCGGGTTGATGCCTGCGACAACAACCCGTCCAAGCGCGCTCGCATCCGTGCTTTGTAGTTATTCGCCTCCGTCGACATCCCAAACTGTGCGGGCCCATCGAGTTGTCCATCCTTGTCGAACAACACGATCATCGGCAGCCTCAGCCGCGGAGAGAACTGAAGAAAAACAGTCTTAGTCGGGTCGCGCAACACGGGAAACGAAAGTTTGTGCTCCGCCGCGTAGCGCTTCAAACCGGCGTCGGAAATCTGTCCTTCGTTCTCGACGGTTACCCAGAAGAACTTTACCGGCTTGCCCTGATATTCGTGTTTCAGTTCTTCCAGAGCGAACAGTTCGCCGCTGCACGGCGCGCACCAGGTCGCACCAAAAGAAATCAGCACGACGTTGCCTCGCATGTCCGCCACGTCGTAAAAACGACGATCGATGCCTTGCAGTCTGACTAACGGTTGTTTCGGATCGGCGCCAGTCTGCCCGTTTACAGGGTGCTGCGTGGCGCTAAACAGCAGAACGCCGAGCATGGCGGCGACAAACAAAACACACACAATTGGGTTTTTCATTTATTCCTCTCTTGGTCCGCAACGATCTCAAGCCTCTCGCCCTCGTGGGGCGCAAGCACGTTCGCTCGAGCCGCCTGGATGCTCGCGCGTGAACGGCTTAGAAACGGCTGCGGGTAAACGCCCATGAACAACATCAAAGCCATCAGCGGCAGCAACAATCCAACTTCGCGCGCATTCAAATCCGACAGCCTGGCGTTCGCGTCGCTCGTCTTCGTACCGAACACTACCCGCTGCAGCATCCAGAGTATGTACACCGCCGCCCAGATCACGCCCGTGCCCGCCAGCATCGTCACAATCCAAGTGTGGCGAACCGCGACAGAAGTCCAGGTTCCCAGCATGATCAGAAATTCGCCTACAAAACCGTTCAAAAACGGCAAGCCAATTGACGACAGCGACGCGATGACGAAAAGCGCAGAAAACCACGGCATCGGTCGAGCGAGCCCGCCAAAGTCCGAAATCTGTCGCGTGTGACGCCGTTCGTAGATCATGCCGACGAACAAGAACAGCGCACCGGTCGAGACGCCGTGACTGAGCATTTGATAGAGCGCGCCTTGCATGCCTTGCTCAGTAAACGAGAATAAGCCGAGCACGACAAACCCCATGTGACTAACGGACGAATACGCCACCAGTCGCTTGACGTCCGGTTGCACCATTGCGACCAGGGCGCCGTAAATGATGCCAATCACCGCGAGCGTAATCATGATCGGCGCGAACTGCTTTGAAGCATTCGGGAATAGTCCAAAGTTGAATCGCAGCAATCCGTATGTGCCCATCTTCAAGAGGACGCCGGCAAGAATGACTGAGCCTGCGGTCGGCGCTTCGGTGTGCGCATCCGGCAACCATGTGTGAAATGGCCAGAGTGGCACCTTGATGCAGAACGCAAACGCGAAGGCGAGGAACAACCAGAATTCCGCGCGCGGCGCAATTTGCATTACGCCACTTCGCATGGCCTCGGTGAGCGCGGCGTAGTCGAACGTCCCAATTCCGGTGGCGCGCTGATGAATGAAATACAGCGCGATGATGCCGACCAGCATCAAGAGCGAGCCGACCGCGGTGTAGATGAAAAACTTTACCGCCGCGTAGATGCGTCGCTCGCCGCCCCAGATGCCGATGAGAAAGAACATCGGCACCAGCGACGCTTCGAAGAACAGATAAAACAGCAGCAGGTCGAGCGAAACGAACACGCCAATCATCGCCGACTCGAGCAGCAACATCAGGACGTAGTAGGTTAGTTGCCGCTTTGCGATAGCCGTCCAGCTCGAAAGAATTGCGATCGGCATCAGCAATGTGGTCAAGAGCACGAGCCAAAGGCTGATGCCGTCAACTCCGAGGTGATAACGTGCTCCAATCAAAGCAATCCATGGGTAGTTTTCTTCAAGGCGAAACGCGCCGACACCGCCACCCGCGCCTTGAATCAGTAACAACGACGCCAGAAATGAAAGCGTAGTGAAGCCCAGAGCGATCCAGCGATGGTGCGATTCGCGTGCGCCGGGCGTGAAGCTGTACGCCACGGTCGTAGCCGCGCCGATGACGGGAAGCAAAATTAAAACTGTAAGCAGATGATGCACAATCAATCTCTACCTAACCAAAAACCGCAACACGTGCGCGCCGTTGTAAGCAAAGTAACCTATAATAATCAGCGCGCCCGCCAGAATAATCGCGGCATAACCGCGCACAAAGCCAAACTGCATGTAGCGAATGGTCTTTCCAAAATCGATCACCGCGCGACCCAGGTTGTGAATCAAGCCGTCAATCACTCCGACATCGAAAAGCTTCCACAAACCCTCGCGCGAGCCCGCATGAATTGGATTGATAATCGTGGCCTCGTAAATCTCGTCGACGTAGTACTTGTTTTCCAGCAGTCGCGGCATGCGGCGCAGCGGCTGACGCTGAAACATGAGCCATCCAATGCCGATCCCAAGGAAAGCGATGACGACAGAAACGAGAGTGAACAGACGCTCCTGCGAGATTTCCTCCGCGCTGGGAAACACCGAAGCGCCATTCGATTCTCTTGTAAACTCGACTGCGGGCTTACCGTCAACCGGCTGCGGCGGAGGCGAGAGCCAACGCAGTTGAGTGGTCGCTTCGGCAGAGTTCGCCGTCTTGTCTGGGACAGCGCTAATTGCAGGTTCCAGCGTCCGCTCGAAATAATTCTCCGGATGACCGCCGGTGAGGGAACTGAGCGCATAGGGAACGCCAACCAGTCCGCCAACCGTCGACAGAACGGCGAGCACGACCAGCGGAATCGTCATCGACAGCGGCGATTCGTGCGGTTCGTGTGCATGATGGTCATGCTCGTGCGCGGGCTCGACGCGCTTTTCGCGAAAGCGCTCGCCGCCCCAAAATGTCATGACCATCAAGCGCGTCATGTAAACGGCGGTCAGCAGCGCCGTAACCGCGCCAATGAACCAAAGCGCTTTGCCGAAGCCGGGCGGAATGCCAGACCCGCCCGCGCTCCACGTCTTCCAGAGAATTTCATCCTTCGAAAAGAAACCTGCAAAAATCGGCACGCCGCAAATCGCCAGCCATCCCGCGCACATCGTCACCCAAGTGATTGGCATGTACTTGCGAAGGCCGCCCATTCGCCGCATGTCCTGCTCGTGATGCATGCCGTGAATGACTGAGCCGGAGCCGAGGAATAATTGCGCCTTGAAGAACGCGTGAGTCATCACGTGAAAGATTGCGGCGACAAACGCGCCCATGCCGCACGCCAAAAACATGTAGCCGAGTTGCGAAATGGTCGAGTAAGCGAGGACTTTCTTGATATCGTTTTGGGCAATCCCGATCGTGGCCGCGAACAGCGCAGTCGCTGCGCCGATGATTGCGACGATGAACATGGCCGTCGGCGCGTGTGTGTAAATCGCTGAGCAACGCACCACCATGTAAACGCCCGCCGTCACCATTGTCGCGGCGTGAATCAACGCGGATACGGGAGTGGGACCAGCCATTGCATCGGGCAGCCAAACGAACAGAGGAATCTGCGCGCTCTTTCCCGTCGCGCCGATGAATAGCAGGACCGCGATCGACGTGATTCCTCCGGCGAAGATCGCGTGCCAGCCAAAGCCATCGATCGGCAAACGACCGATGGCTGCAAGCGCACTCGTCACTCCGAGGCCAGGTTTGTCGAAAAAGCTTATCGAGCCTGTCGTGAAAAAGATCAGCAGCAGGCCCAGCACGAATCCCCAATCACCGACGCGATTCGCGATGAAGGCTTTCTTGGCAGCGGGCGCGGCCTCGTCTTTGTCTAGATAAAAACCGATCAGCAGATAGGAGCAGAGCCCGACGCCTTCCCAGCCGACAAACATCAGCAGAAAATTGTCCGCCAGTACCAGCGTCAGCATCGCGAACATGAAAAGATTCAGATAAGCGAAAAAGCGATAGTAGCCGCGATCGCCGCGCATATAACCAGTGGCGAAGATGTGAATCAGTAGTCCTACGAAGGTGACGAAGAGTGCGTAGATTCCGCTCAGGCGGTCCATCGCCAGACCGAAGTCAGCGCGAAACGTGCCCACCTGAATCCACGTCCAGAGGTGATCCATGATCGGCGTGACATCATTGGGCTCGCCAATATGAAGCGCGCCGTTTGGCTTGAATGCGAGATAGAAGGCGACGATCGTTGACACGCCCACTGAAGCGCAGGCAACTAAACCAATGAATCGTTCGCTGCGCAGACGTCGACCCGCGAACCAGTTGATCAGCGCTCCGGCAAGCGGAGCGAAGATTATTAGACTGAGGAGATTGCTTTGCATCAATTCCAATTCTTGCTTGTCGCGGCTTTGCCGCTCGATGTGCGGAAAGCCTACGGCTTTCCGTTGCGACTCCATTCTCTCTGCGAGGCTACGCCTCGCATCCGAGGCGTAGCCTCGTCATTCGCTCTTAGGTTGCCGGAAAGGCAGAGCCTTTCCGCACATCAGGCGGCAAAGCCGCAAAACGAATCAAAGTTTCAAAACACTCGAATCGTCGACATCCAACGATTCGCGATTGCGAAAGATGGAGATGATGATTCCCAAACCGACCGCTGCTTCGGCGGCGGCCACAGTCATCACGATGAACACAAACAACTGACCGGAAACATCGCGGAAGAAACTTGAAAACGCGACGAAGGTCAGATTCACAGCGTTGAGCATCAGCTCGATGCACATGAACATCGAAATCACGTTGCGCTTGATCATCACGCCCACAACGCCGATCGTGAACAGTACGGCGGATAGCGCGAGATACCATGAAAGCTGTGGAGTCATGTTCATTGCCAATTGCCGATTGCCGATTGCCGATTGTTATCTGTCATTTTGTCTCAGCGGCTGAAGGCTTCTGCTGCTCATCTGGACCCGCCGTCGCGGGCAAAAGGCCGCCGCGCCGTGCCAGTGTCATGGCGCCCACGATCGCCATCAGCAAGAGAATTGAAGTGATCTCAAAGGGCAGCAGATAACTCGTGAACAGGCCCGCGCCAATCGAAGACGTCAGGCCGACGTTGGAAATGTTTCGAGTGGGCGTCGATGGCGATGCCTGGACAAAGAAGATTATGAAGACGGCTTCAGCGAAAAGAATAGCCGCCAGGCCCACAGCGATCGGCACCAGGGATCGCAGGCGCCGCGGCTGTCGTTCCGCTTGTTCCACATTCAGCAACATGATTACGAATACTACGAGCACCATGATTGCGCCCGCGTAAACGATGACTTGCACTGCGGCGATGAACGGCGCGGAGAGCGTGACGTACAAACAGGCGAGGGAAATGAAGACGCCAATCAGCGAGATGGCGCCGTAAAGCGGGTTGCGCTGAGCGACCATTGAAATCGCGCAACCAACCGCCATTCCGGCGAACAAGATGAAGAGAACTACCAGCACGCTCTTGTCTTCTCTGTGCAACCTCCGCAAAGTCTCGCAGAGAGTTAGCCCAACCAACCCGTCGACGTTTTTAGAAACTTGCTCACGTAATCAAACAAAAGCGACCATTGCAGCGTCGCGGTCAACACTATATTGACGATCGCCACTGGCACCAGAAACTTCCAGCCAAAGCTCATCAACTGATCGAAGCGAAATCGCGGCAGCGTCCCGCGCAGCCAGATGTACAGGAAAAGAAACAGAATCACTTTGCCGAAAAAGTAGAACACGCCGAGCCACGGCAACTCGTGCACGAACGGACCATTCCAACCACCGAGGAACAAAGTCGTCGCCAGCATCGAAACGGTGAACATGTTGACGTACTCGGCGAGGAAGAACAGCGCGAACTTCATCGCGCTGTATTCGGTGTGGAAACCGGCGACCAGTTCAGTCTCGGCTTCCGGAAGATCAAACGGCACGCGGTTGGTCTCGGCAATCGCCGCAATCAGATAAATAAGAAACCCGAGCGGCTGCACCCAGAAAAGGTTCCAGCCGCTAATGCCCAGATGCCCGGCCTGCTGTTCGACAATGCTGTAGAGATCGAGCGTGCCCGATTGCAGAATCACGCCGATCAGCGCCAGCCCCAGGGCAAGTTCATAAGAAATCATTTGCGCAGATGAACGCAGCCCGCCCATCAAGCTATATTTGTTGTTCGACGACCAGCCGGCGAGCGCGATCCCATAGACGCCAACCGAAGTAACACCCAGAACGTAAAGCAGCGCTACGTCGAACCGCGCAATCACAAGATGAATCGTGCCCAGGACCGGCAGATGGATCTCTGGCCCAAAAGGGTAAACCACAATCGTCATCAACGCCGCAGTCGTGGCGATCACCGGAGCCAGGAAATAAACAAAGCGCGTCGACTTGTCGGGGACGATGTCTTCTTTGAAGATGAACTTGAGTAGGTCAGCGAAGGGTTGCAGAAAGCCTCCGGGACCGACGCGATTTGGTCCCAGCCGCCCTTGAATGAACCCAAGTACGCGCCGCTCAGCCAAAACCGTGTACGCCACCATCGTCATCACGACCGTGAAGGCGACGAGGATGCCGGCTAGTATCAGACCAACTTGTTTTAGATCGTCCATCGATTTTGGAGTGCGGCGACTTGTCGCCGCTTTGGTTCAGCCCAGTTCAAGCGGAAAAGCGGCGACAAGTCGCCGCACTCCATAGTTCACGCGGCAGTCCGCTCCCGCTTGAGTCCCTCGTCGATCGTGATCTGATAAAGCGGCGAAATCCGAAACGTCTCGGGCCTTGGGTTTCCGGCCGCCAACAAATGGAATTGCGGCACTTTGTCCGTCAACGTTCCCAGCTTGAACAACTCATGTCCGACCGAGGGCGTTTCGCCAATTTTCTCACCGTCGTCGCTAAGTCCTTCGACTGCACGGCGGATCTCTGCAACCTGATCTGCAACGTCGCGCTTCGGCGCGATCGCATGTTGCACCTGCACCGGCTTACTTTCGTCCTTCAAGAGTGGGTAGCGCAGGTTTGCATACGCCGGAATTCGCTCCGCAATTTCGCGAAAGACGGCGCTCGCCGACATCCCAAAACCGAAATCCGCGCCCAACTCTTTTGCCAACTGCGAAGCGATCATCCAATCCGGTTTTGATTGATTCACCGGATCGATCGACTTGCGTACCCGCTGAACGAGGCCGTCGTTGTTCGTGAAAGTGCCGTCAGTCTCGGCGAACGAAGCCGCGGGCAAGACAACGTCGGCGCATGTAGTCGTGTCGGTTTCGAACAGTTCCTGGACGACGACGAAGTCGAGTTGGCGCAGCGCAGCCACGTGGTTGGCCGACAGAAAGCTTCCCGCAACATACATCGCGTGAATGGAAGCGCCTGCAGCATCGAGCAAGTCATTCGCGCTCTTGCCATCCATCCCCATGTCATGCGCGCCTACACTGTTATTGAAGAGCGGCAGCGGATGCAGCAGCACGCGGCGCCCTTCGCCCGCAAAGATGTAAGGAAGCTGGGCCATAACGGCCTGTGCTGACGCGCTTAACTCGCCGCCGAACATTACTACGACATCGCCCTGCGTTTCGATAATGGCTCGACGAACAGAGTCGAGTTCGGCGGCGTCAACTCCCATCTTTCGCGCGGCCAGAGAATCCTTGTCGGCATCCACCAGCGCGAGCACGGCCGCGTCTTCCGTTCCGGGTCGGATGTGAATGAACTGCGACGCCTGCTCGCGCAGACGGATTGGAACGCTGTTAACGAGAATGAATTTCGCACCGCCGTTGCGTACCGCCTGGCGAATCTGCTTCCCGGTCAAAGGCTGCAACTCTTCAGGCTCGCCTCCGATCAGGACGATCGTCTTCGCATGACGAATGTCGTTGTGCGTGGCCAGTTGCCCGCCGAGGTTTTCGAAAAATGGTTTTAAGCTGAAGGCATCCGCAACTGCATAGTTCTCCGTTTCGATAACTTCGCTAGCGAACTTTCGAAGACAATACAGCGCCTCGTTCGTGAGGCGCGGGCTGCCTACGACAGCGAGTGAGTTACTTCCGTGAGCCGCGACAACAGCGTCGAGTTTCTGGGCCGTGAAGCGGATCGCTTCGTCCCAGGTAGCGGGAATCAGCTTGCCGCCTTTCTTGTAACGAATCAGCGGCGTACGGATTCGCTTTTCATGGTTCACAAATGGATGGCCAAAGCGGCCCTTGATGCAGAGGAACTCGCCGTTCAGTCCGTTGACATAGCGGTCGCGCGCGACGATCCGCATCAACTCGCCACCACGCGAGCCGAGCGACATCTGGCAGCCGTCAGAACAATACGTACAAGTCGAAACGGTTTGCGTCAGTTCCCATGGTCGCGACTGATGACGATAGGTTCCGTCAAGCAAAGTTCCAGTCGGGCAGACCTCGATGCAGTTACCGCACTGCGAACAATTCAACCAATCGCCGTAAGTGCCGATGACCGAGTTCGCGCCGCGATTGCCGGCTTCGATCGCGTCTTCGCCCATCCATTCCTCGCAGACACGCGTGCAACGCTTGCAGAGAATGCAGCGCTGCGGATCGTTGGCGACCATCGGCGACAGATACTTTTCCGGCTGTGCGTTCTTGCGTTCGGTGAATCGCTCTTCCAAGCCGCCCCAGTCGAAGGCCATCTCCTGGAGTTCGCACTCGCCGCCGCGATCGCATACCGGGCAATCGAGTGGATGATTGGCCAGCAGGAACTCCACCATCGAACGTTGGGCTTTCTCAATCTCTTCACTCTGGGTAGTCACCACCATGCCATCAGTGCAGATGATCGTGCAGGAGGTCTGGAGCTTCGGCATCTTTTCAATCCGCACCAGACACATGCGACAAGACGCCTGCAAAGCCAGGTCGGCGTAGTAGCAGAACGACGGTATGTCAAAACTGTTCTCGCGACACACGTCGATCAGACGTGCGCCTTTGGGCACTTGAAAGTCTTTTCCGTTGATAGTGACTTTAATAAGTTCTGTTGGCATTTAGAGCTTTAGTTGCAGATAACGTATCTGGTTTCACCGCAAAGAACGCAAAGGCTGACGCAAAGGTCGCAGAGAGAACCTTTGCGTACTTTGCGAGCTCGCCTCTGCGCTCTTTGCGTTTACGTCTTACCATTCCCAACCAGATGTTTCTCGAAATCCTCTGGAAACCTCTTCACCGCCGATTGAATCGGCCAGGCCGCTGCATCGCCCAGCGGGCAAAACGACTTGCCTTCAATGTTGTCGCAGAGGTCGAGCAGCAACTGCGCGTCTTCCGGACGACCGCCGCCGTTTTCGATGCGCTTGAAAATCTTGACCAGCCAGTCGGTGCCTTCGCGACAGGGCGTGCACCAGCCGCACGATTCGTGCTTGTAGAACTCAGTCAAGTTTTTCGTCGATTCAAAGATGTCGACGGTTTCATCCATCACGATGAAGCCGCCGGAGCCAACCATTGAACCACCTGCGACCAGGCCTTCGTAATCCATGCGCACGTCCTTACCGATGATTTGGTCGGCGCGCATGATGTAAACCGACGAGCCGCCGGGAATCACGGCTTTCAATTGCCTGCCGTTCGTAATCCCGCCGCAGTCTTCCATGATGAACTTTTCCATGTCGTCATAACCCATCGGCAGTTCATAAACGCCGGGTTGGTTGACATGGCCGGACACAGACCAGAGCTTTGTGCCGCCGCTCTTCTCAGTGCCGAGTTTCTGATAAGCTTCGCCGCCCATCTTGATGATGTCGGGCACGGCGGTCAGCGTCTCGACGTTGTTGACGACCGTCGGCGAAGCATAGAGACCAGAGATCGCAGGGAAGGGAGGTTTCATGCGTGGATGCCCACGCATTCCTTCCAGCGAACTCAACAAAGCCGTCTCCTCGCCGCAGATGTATGCGCCCGCGCCGCTATGGGTGTGAATCTCGCAAGAGAAGTCTGTGCCGAGAATTCTCTCGCCGAGCAAACCCGCCGCGCGCGCTTCTTCGAGCGCGGCATCCATGATGTCGATAAGGTATTTGTATTCGCCGCGTGTGTAGATGTAATTGGTCTTAGCTCCGAGCGCGTACGCTGCGATCAAGATGCCCTCGATCAGCATGTGCGGATCGCGCTCCATCAGATAGCGATCCTTGAAAGTGCCGGGCTCGGATTCATCGGCATTGCAAACGACGTACTTGGGTTTCGGCGAATCCTTCGGGACAAAACTCCATTTCATCCCCGTCGGAAATCCCGCGCCACCACGTCCGCGCAATTGCGACTTCTTCACTTCAGCGATCACTTCGTCCGGCGACATCGAATCAAGCACCTTCTTGATCGCTTCATAGCCGCCGTTGCGTTGATACACGTCGAGCGTTCGCGAGTTCTCGAGATGAACTCGCCTGAGCTGAAGTGGTTCACATCCGATGGCACCGATGAACATGAGTTAGTAAATCGTAAATCGTAAATCGTAAATCGTGAATAGTTAGTTAAGGCAACGAATCCAGAATCTGATCGACTTTCTCCAGCGTCAGATTCTCGTGATAATCAAAATCGATCTGAAACATCGGCGCGGTACCGCACGAGCCTAGACATTCAACTTCCGACAGAGAGAAACGACCATCGGCACTTGTCTCGCCGACCTTAATACCGAGCTTCTCAGAGCAATATTTCGTGATCTTGTCCGAGCCAAGCAGCTTGCATGAAAGGGTTTTGCATACCTGGATATGATATTTGCCGATCGGCTTGAGATGGATCATCGAGTAGAAAGTCGCAACTTCCCAGATGTCGGTGATCCGCAGATTCAAACGCTTCGCCAGATACGAGACACCCGGCGGATCGAGATAGTCGCGTTCGCGCTGGACGATGAACATCAAAGGCAGAATCGCGGAACGCATCACCGGGTACTTGGCGAGATGGCGATCGATCTCGGCCTCGACCTCAGGCGAGAACGTCGCGATCTCGTCCGGCATCTGCACCGGCTGCGACAAAGGCGCGATTTGTGTTAGTTGCGGACTCATAGTTTCAGGTTTCAAGTTTCAGGTTTCAAGTTGCCGGATTTGAACTTGAAACCTGAAACCTTAAACTTGAAACCTATCTATCAATTTCTCCCAGCACAATATCCAGCGATCCAATAATCGCGACGATGTCCGCGATCATCGCGCCGCGCGCCATGTGCGGCAACGCCGAAAGATTCACAAAACTTGGCCCACGAAAGTGCACGCGCGCCGGCTTTGGTCCTCCGGTGGACTTGATGTAAACGCCGAGTTCGCCCTTCGAAGCCTCGATAGGCATGTAGACTTCGCCGGCGGGCACATCGAATCCTTCGGCGACGATTAGGAAGTGATGAATCAAAGCATCCATGTGCGTCTTCATCGCTTCGCGATCGGGCAGCACAACTTTCGGCGCATCGGCCTTCACCGGGCCTGGCTTCAAACGCGACAGCGCTTGCTCGACGATCTTTTGCGACTCTTTCATCTCGCGCATGCGGACCAGATAACGCGCCCACACGTCACCATCAGGCTCGGTCACGATCTCGAAATCATATTTTTCGTAACCCGTGTAGGGATTCGCCCGACGAATGTCGAGCGCGACGCCGCTGCCGCGCAGCGAAGGCCCCGACAATCCCCAGTCGATCGCGTCCTCCGCCGAAATGTAGCCGACGCCCTGCGTGCGCTTTTGAAAAATTCTGTTTCCGGTAACCAGCTTGTCAAAATCGTCGAGCGCTTTCGGAAAGCCATCGAGGAGCTGTTTGACCCGCCGCTCGAACCCAGACGGCAAGTCCATCATCAAACCGCCGATGCGAAAGTAAGACGGCGTCAGTCGGCTACCTGACGCAGCTTCGATCAAATTCATGATCTTTTCGCGTTCGCGGAAGCAATAAAAGAAAACCGTCATCGCGCCGAGATCCAGCGCGTGCGTCCCGAGCCAAACCAGATGTGATGCGATGCGCTGCAACTCGCACATCAACACTCGAATTGTTTCCGCGCGTTCCGGGATTTCGATTTGCAGAAGCTTTTCGACCGCCATCACATAGGCGAGGTTGTTGCCGAGCGGATTGAGGTAATCCATGCGGTCGGTAATGACGATGCCCTGCTGATACTTTTTGTATTCAAACAGCTTCTCCATTCCGGTGTGGAGATAACCGATGTCGGGCGTTGCTTTCACAACCATCTCGCCGTCGAGCACGAGTTCAAGTCGCAGCACGCCGTGCGTCGAAGGGTGCTGTGGGCCCATCGAAATCGTCATCTGCGTGTCGAGCGGACGATCGACGACCTCGAATTGCGGCGGAATGTTTACTGCTGTACTCATACTGAAATCAGCCACAGAGGCCGGAGAGACACAAAGAAAGCCAGATAGACAGAAACGGCGGACTGGTCGTTTAGCGATGATTCTGAGTTCATTATTTCTCTTAGATTATCTCCGTGTCTCTCCGGCCTCTGTGGCGAATCACTTCAAGCTATAAGGTTCATAACCGCGCAACGGAAAGTCTTTCCTGAGCGCGTGCCCTTGCCAATCATCGGGCAAGAGTATGCGGCGAAGATCGGGATGACCATCGAAAATCACGCCAAACAAATCGTAAGTCTCTCGTTCGTGCCAATTCGCCGTGCGCCAGATACCAGTCACCGTAGGCACGTGAGCATCGTCTTCGTTCAGCAGCACCTTCAGGCGCACGCGATGATGTTTCGTCGTTGAGAATAAGTGGTAATTGACTTCGAAACGCGGCTCTTCTTCCGGCCCGCAATCAAACCCACACAGGTCGGCAAGAAAGTTGAATTCCAGCTCAGGCGTGTGCTTTAGAAATTCGCAGGCAGCAACGATGTGCTCGCGCGGGACGGTGATGGTCGTCTCGCCAAGCGCCTCGAGAACCTCGCTTATCCACGCTGGATGCTCACGCTGAAACGCCGCCGCGATCAGCGACGGCGTTTTGTTTTCTCGCGAGTCTTCCTGTTGTGCTTCAATCGTTGCCACTTGCCAGCTTCTCACTCTTCTCAGAATGATCGTCGCTTCTCGTGCCTTGAAGCGATCGTGTACGGAAGCGATTCCGCAATGTCGGTGTCTCGAACAGTCGAGCCATCGGTTACCGGTAGAGTGCCCGGCGTCAAGGCCTCGCGAGCTTCTTCGTCGGGGGCGTCCTGGCGATCGCGAATCGATTCTTTCATTATCTTATCTTGCAGCATCATGACCGCATGAATCAGCATCTCTGGCCGCGGCGGACAGCCGGGAATGTAAACGTCTACGGGAACGATTTTGTCCACGCCTTGCACGATTGCGTAATTGTCGAACACGCCGCCCGAAGTCGCGCATGCGCCCATCGAGATTACCCACTTCGGCTCCGGCATTTGATCGTAGATGCGGCGCAGCACTGGCGCCATTTTCCTTGAGACACGCCCCGATACGATCATTACGTCAGCTTGCCGCGGCGACGCGCGAAATACTTCGGCGCCGAATCTGGCGAGATCGTTACGTGACGAAGTCGCATTCATCATTTCGATTGCGCAGCAGGCCAAACCGAAAGTCGCCGGCCACAAAGAAGACTTGCGCGCCCAGTTGATCAGCGAATCAAGCTGCGTGGTCAAAACTTCCGGCAGCGCTTCGGCTATGACGTTTTCGAGTCCCATAATTCCTGGTTTCAGGTTTCAAGTTTCATGTTTCAAGCTCAAATCATCTTCCGGAACTTGAAACCTGAAACTTGGAACTTGAAACCCTGGTTTGTTCCAGCAAACGCCCCTCCGCTTGGGCTTCGCGCCGCGCGCTCTCAGTCCAGTCGAACGCGCCCTTCTTGATCACGTAAATCAAACCAGCCGCGAGCAACGCAATGAAAAAAAGCATCTCGAAATAGACGAGATTGCGGAGGCCGTATTCGGGGCTGGCAAGTCTCTTGAAAACGACCGCCCACGGCACCAGAAATATGACTTCAATGTCGAAGAGGATGAAGATCATTGCGATCAGATAGAACTTTACCGAGAAGCGTTCGCGCGCGGAGCCGACCGGATCCTTGCCGCATTCGTACGGCATCAGTTTCGTCCGGGTGCGTTTGCGCTGACCCACAAATTGGGACAGCGTGATGAAAGTCACCGCGAAGCCCGCCGCAACGACGAACATCAACAGCACCGGCAGGTAATCCATTAGCCTCATCGCTCTTCAATTGGGAGCGCCTTCGCCCCCGCAGCAGCGCAAGGATTGCACAAGGATTGCACAAGCTTTGCTTGAGAATCATTGTACAAGCGAATCGTATTGCAACGATCATGGGGTGTCAAGCGACTTGGATTCAAAATCAGTGGCGCAGGCAGATCGAGATTGACCGTGGAAAAATCGTTGTGTTAACGTTCCAGTCGCCCCGCTTTGGCTTCTCGATTAGCGTCCGAGTTGAGACGCGCTTTGAACCACAGTGCTTACCGGCTACAACACGGATGTCGAGCATGAAGGCGCGGTCTACCACGTTCAGACCGAAGACAAAGGTCTCGAGACGCCGATAATCCTTTCGCTCGTTTACGTCGGCGGCGCGATTCTGGCCAGCAAGCGCGCGCCCTACGACGATCTAATCGCGGCGGGCTTTGACGAAGCGATTCTCGCCGAACGAATTCAGCGACAACACAAACTGATCTGCGCTGCCTTGCACTCAGGGCGCCTCGAGGACCTGAAGCGCATGAGCGAGCGCGCGCCAGAGAAAGTAGGGCGGCGTAAGAAGGCAGAGAGTGCCCGCGCCCCGGCGGCCGCGATTACCCCGAGGAGGGAAGTGGAGAAAGAGGATGTATCCGGCGACGTTAGACGTGACGTTGGTAACGTTTCGCAAGATCGGTTTCCGATTTCCGGCACCCCCGATGCGGACGGCTCTCTGCGAGTGGCGCTGCTTGAAGAAAGGGAGCTGCGCGCCGGCGACTTTGTAACTCTGCGAGTACAGGTGAGCCGCGCCTCTGGCGATGGCGAAGCGCCCGTTCCCATGGCTCGCGTCGTTTTGAAGACGCTGGGCACGAGCTTTCGGCCGGCGTCAACTTTCTCAATCACTGACAAGCATGGCGTGGCGCTGATATTTGCGGCGCTGCCGGCGTTTGACACGGGCCGCGCGGCGATTCTGCTGCGCGCCGAGGCCGATGGAGATACGGCCGAGCTGCGACGCGTTGTCCTGCCGGCGTGAACTTTTTCACTGGGAGACATTGCGAGTTCAAATCAACGGTGAGGCACGCGAGGTTGCTGACAGGCTGAAGCTAAGCGCGTTGGTAAATGAACTGTCGCTGGCGCCGGAACGTGTGGCGATCGAGTTGAATCAGCAGGTCGTGCGCCGTAACGAATGGCCAACGACGATTCTTGCGGATGGCGACCGGATCGAGATTGTTCATTTCGTCGGCGGCGGAAGGGGGCAAGAGCAGTAGGCAGTAAGCAGGCGGCAGAAGGCAGGAACCCGTGCTTATCTGAGCGGTTTCTGGTTTCGGTTCAGTCAGGTGTAGAGTCGTCATAAGATTTCAGTAAAGGAAGTTTGTATTCATGTCCACCGCAGCAGCAGCGTTAACTGATCATTTTGAAATCGCCGGCCATCCATTTCACTCACGATTGATTATCGGAACGGGCAAGTACCGCAGTTACGAAGAAATGAAAGCCGCGCATCGCGCGTCCGGCGCCGAAATGGTGACTGTCGCAGTGCGGCGCGTGCCTCTCGATCGAAGCAGCGAATCGTTCCTTGATCATCTGGATCCGTCTTTGCAGATTCTCCCCAACACTGCCGGTTGCTATTCGGCAGAAGAAGCCGTGCGCACGGCTCGTTTGGCGCGCGAGGCTTTGAATACCGAATGGATCAAGCTTGAGGTGATTGGCGATCAGACCACGCTCTTTCCCGACAACGAACAGACTCTCGAAGCCGCGCGCACGCTGGTTAAGGAAGGCTTCATCTGCCTGCCGTACTTTAGCGATGATCTGATCATGGCGAAGAAACTCCTGGACGCTGGATGTCCCGCGGTGATGCCGCTGGCGGCGCCGATTGGTTCGGGACTCGGTGTGCAGAATCCAACCAACCTGCGCATCATGCGCGAACAACTCCCGGACGCGACGATCATCGTGGACGCCGGAGTCGGCACCGCGAGCGACGCGACGATCGCGATGGAACTCGGCGCCGATGCGGTGCTCATGAACACGGCGATTGCTGAATCGAGAGATCCGGCGAAGATGGCCGAGGCGATGAAACTCGCGATCGAAGCGGGACGTTTGGCTTACCTTTCCGGGCGAATGCAGCGGCGGATGTACGCCAGCGCATCCAGTCCGTTGACGGGCGTTGTGGGCTAGAGGTCCCGCCTAATAGAAGAATATCGAGATTGAAGCAGGAATCACCACGTTGCCTTCCCTCAAATCCTTCCTGATTATTCTTGCATTTCCCGTAAGAAGGGTGTTGACCGCTCTTGCAGTCCACCTACTCGTCCGGCCGCTGGCAGCATGACGGTGCGGGACTTCGGGATAATCATTGACAGCCGGGGAAATGTGGACTATTGTCAGGCCTCTTGCAAGACGAATAGGCTGGGGTTCGGAGCCTGCAAACTTTGCATCCCCTCGGCGCCAGCCAGAGAAGATTCATCGGGGAAATAGCTTCATCTAGAAGCGTCAACCCGACTTCTGGAATCGAATCAAGCTCAGGCTTAAACAAAAGAGTGGAGCGGCCAAAACCAGCCGACTACTCTGACGCTGCTGGAAAGCGGGTGGCATACACCCACAACCCGAAAGGATAAAAGCCATGTCAACGCAGAATCCTCAACCGACTAGACAGGGACCTTCTGAGAAGGTAAGAGACCTGCCAGGATGCATAAAGTACATTCTTCTGTTCTTTCTCATCTTGCTCTTGCTGGCAGAGATCTATTCCGGCGAATTCAGAAAGTTTCCCGACTGGGGTTGGATTATCTGGGTTATCCTCCTCGTCAAGCTTTTTCTGATTGCCCTGCTGATCTGGTTGATCAAGGTTCAGCGAGACCTGAAATGCGAGATTACTGATCCGAAGAACTGCGCCAAGGAAGAGATTGACTCGAATGGCAATCCTGTGGTCATCGTGAAGGGCACAGCCAGTGGAGCGGTCTTCGGTCATTACACGCTCGACGTGTATGACAGTACAACCGCCCTGATTCCCAACGTCGTGAGCTATCCGGGCGGGGGCGCGAGTGGGACCGCGCCGGTCGTCAACAACGAACTCGGGCGAATTGATACTTCAGATTTTGATCCTGGTATGTACAAAGTGGTGCTCACCGTCTTTCCAGTCGGCGCTGGTGCCACGAAGACCTGTCAGAGCTTCTTCGATCTACTCAAGGCAGCTGTGTGGATAGACAAGATCGGACACGTTGCCGCACGCGACGCTGGACCGTATTCCGCTGACCCAGCCGAACGGATCAAACTGATCGGTACGCCAGAGACCTCGGTAGGAGGATCAATCTCTGTCGAGGGCGGCGCTTATGTACACGGCTGCGGCAAACGCACAAGCGAATACGGTCTAGAGTTTCTGGAGACGGCGTATGGCAATCCAATCATGCCAGAGCCGCCGGAGCCGGATGCGGTCGGCGCGTGGGCGCCAGTTATCCCGCCTCTGCCCTACGGTGATCCAGCCCATCCATACTGGTGGAATTGTGTGTTCATGCACATTCCCAATTACATAACCAATGGCTACCTGACGCGCTTTTGGACCACCTCGCAATGCTGGGCCTCACCTCCGCCGCCACGACCCTATACCGCTCAGACCTCGTGGAACACGTTGGCACCCAACCTCAACGGACGTTACATCGTCCGCGTGCATGAGAAACATAAGCCGATTGGAATGCCTGGCCCCATCGAAGACCTCTACGACGCAGCCACGGTTTGGCTGGACAATCGGCAAATTGTGGTCAACATCAGAAAGCTCAAGATTACCGGCGGCGGGAGTCTGGACGTTTGTCAGGAACTAAGTCTGAGCGCATTCTTGCCCTCAGGGAAGGCTGACATTATCGGCCATGCCTGGGATCCGATAATCCTGGATCCGCCGACGGTAGCAGCCAACGCTACGCCCAACGACAACTTCGGCAGTTACTCTTTACAAGTAAAGAAGGATGGCGGAGGCTATGTTCCCATTCCAATCGGACCCGCGCCCATAGCGAGCAATGTTCGCGCGCCGAACTTGCTGCAGGTTGCGACTCCGCCGCAGGTGGACACAGATGTGTTGACCGTGTGGAAAATCGTACTCTTCCTGGATGCCGGCAATGCTCCGTCGCCGTACGTGCCACCGCCTTATCCCAAGATCTACCGGGGCGAGCGATGCGCTTACAATATCCACTTGCACGCTACGGACACGACGGTTGTCAATGATGGCACCACACACAACAATGATGACGATTTCCCGTTCTGCATCGTGAACGACCTGTCGAAAGACTTGCCGTTCCCTGCAGTGTGATTTATATCGTTCAAGTGGGGAATTGCGACACCGGTAGTGCATAAGCGGAGCGTCCTCTTAAGGCGCTCCGCTCTTAATGTTCCGATGACCGCATGTCAAGCGCCGCAATGCATTATCGTGGCTGGAATTTTCGAAGAGCATTTGAAGTCACTTAAGGACCACTTAAGGACGAGGAGAAGGCGCGGCAGACTTTTTGATTCTCCGAGAGGCCAATCAGGCGTTGTCCTCCCGGAAAATCACAACAAACGCGGGACGGTTTCTTTGGCCTGCAACTCTCAATCTCTCAAAGGAGGACGTCCATGAAATCCATTTTCCGACCGATGATTGCAGTACTCTTCCTGTTGGCTTTCACTGCGCCGCTCTTCGCACAAAATCCGAATGTGGCGATACATGTCGACACGGACAAGGGCTGCGTGAAAGGCACGCTCAAAAACCTTCGAGCGGCAACGCTGACCGTGTCCTACGTCGAGCTTTGGATTTACGACGCAAAGACTTGCAAGCGGATTTGCGTTACCAGGAAGGTGATCAACAAGAAGATTGACCCCTGCCGGACTTTGGACTTTGATCTTTGCTGCCCGAACCTGCCGTCAGCTTCCGGCTACATCTATTACGTTCGCGTGCATCACAGCGCCGGTATGAACGAGCAGTGGGCTTCCGCGCCATAGGCGAGAGAAAAGCAAGATGTCATGGCGAGTTGTGCCGTTTAAGAAAGTCGGGGCCGTCAATTGAGAGTGTGGCTAGGCTCGCCTTCCATGACTCCCTGTCGAGGATGAAAATCGAAGAATAGCTCGTGCTGCAGCTACACGGGTTCAACGTGGTAGCGGTGTTGCGCGGAGTTGGTGCGCCGGCCGTGAAGTCAGCCGAGTTGTTATTAGCGTCGGTGCGACCGTTGTTGTTTCGCAGCACCGCAGTCGTATTGCTGGGTGCAGGCGTTGGCCCCGTGCCCTCGAAACAGTTCGCGGTTGTGCCATATCCGACGAAATCCAGAATGCTTGCCCCGGTTGGGCAGGAAACCGCGAAAGCCGTGGTGGTATTGACGAGCGCAACTTTACTTGCCGTAGCTGACATCGCGATGCTGCCCGTTGCGTCTGGAGTCGGCAGATTGGTGGTTCCAACGGCACCAGCGGCCTCCTGAATCAGATAGTACTGCCCCGGCGCGATCGAGACCGCCGTGAGGTTTGTCACTGACCAGCTTGAGCCCGTCGCCGATGCGACTTGCACTGACCAGCCCGTGAGATTGACCGTCTGATTACCGCTGTTGAAAAGCTCGATGAAGTCGTTCTTATAAGTAGCGCCGGCGTTGCCGCCTCCACCATAGACCAGGCTAATTACAACTTTAGTAATTGGAGTTGGTGTCGGCGATGGTGATGGCGACGGACTCGGCGATGGACTGGGACTAGGCGACGGAGACGGTGAAGGAGATGGACTCGGACTCGGCGAAGGTCCGGGAGTTGGACTACTAGCGAGGTTTTGCGGATCGCTGGGCGTGATTATCTGAAAGTCGTTCGCATTGTCATTCGTGTCCTGCGTGCCGCCACTTGTACGTCCAGGCTTTCTTTCGTAGCTGCGATTGGTAGTGTTGCTAGAGCTGAACGGCGTCAGCACCGCGCCTTCCTTGTAAGGCGAACCGGTGTTCATGCCCGCTTGATCCGAAATTGCGTCGGTGGAATCAGTAATCGCAATGCCGCCATCATCAGCAATGCCCGCCGAATATGTCTGATCGCCAACGGTCGCACCGCTATAGTTACTGTTGCTGGTGGCCAGGAAATGTCCGCGCGCCGGAATGATTGTGTTGGCGGCGATGGTAACGCGCGTGGTCGTGCTGCCCGTGCTGCTTGAGCTGCGAATCTTCCAACCGCTCACGTCAAAGGAGCTATCGCTGTTGTTATAAAGCTCGACGAATTCATCACTCGCGCCGCTAGGCCCACGAGTGCGGAACTCACTAATCACAATCGGCGATGTAATCGTCGGTGTTGGTGTAGGCGACGGCGACGGACTGGCCGATGGACTAGGACTCGGCGACGGAGAAGGAGAAGGAGACGGACTTGGGCTCGGACTGGGCGATGGTGAGGGCGAAGGAGACGGAGTCGGCGTGGGCGTAGGCGTGGCACACACACTTGCGCTGTCGGGCGTCGGTGGAAACTGTCCGTATGTGGACGTGTTTCTTTGGCCGCCTGAACCGTTTGGACATCGCTGATTGGAATTGGTCGTGCCATTGCCTCCCGTGTCCTCATCAACTTGTGGCTGGCCGCCGTTGAGCAAGACCAGCAACCCAGGATCATCTGCATCATTTGTGTCATAGACGAGGGCATCGAGCAGATTCGTGGTGGTGACAGACGTGCCGTTGGGAAAGTCAGAAGAGTTGCCTACATAAAGCGCAACTGCATCGGCACCATTCTGAAGCAGACTATCAGCGAACACCATATCCACACCTGAGACCGCCGCATTGCCAAGCGTGAAGTAGCCGTTGGCGTTAGTGCTGAAGCCGTCCAAGTCAAAAGCTGCGTACGACTTGTCATCGCTGCCGTTGTAGAAAACGACCAGCAGCCCGGTTAACGAAGTATTGCCGGCCCCGCCATCATAGAGTTCGACAAACTCACCGGTGTCAGTGCCAGTCTGATCAGAATCCACTTCATTGATAATGATGTTAGTGGCCGGCGTCGGTGTAGGCGATGGTGATGGCGTAGGTGTGGGCGACGGTGGTGGCGCCTGCACGGTAGTGATCGCAGTGGCAGAGTCGTTGGCCGCGTTCGGATCGGGCGTACCTGATGTAATCGTTGCCGTATTAGTGATCGTCGTCCCGCCAGCCCCGTTAGCCGTAGCCACAAGAGTAATGGTGGCCGACGCGCCGGCCGCAAGAGACGAGAAGGTTATCGTGCGGTTGTTGCCTGTGCCAACACAGACGCCGCCACCAGTCGAGCCGCAGGAGACAAAGGTCACTGTACCGGGAAGGTTGTCAGTCACTACTAGCGATTGAGCCGTGGCTGGACCGCTGTTCGTAACGGTGATGGTGTAGGTCACGTCAAAACCGGTGGTCACCGGATCAGGCGAGTCAGTCTTGGTGATTCCAAGATCTGCGGTGGTGCAATCGTTTATCGGCGAACTGCTATTGCGCGGGTTCGGGGCCGAGACGAGAAAGTCAGACGTATTGTCGTTCGTGTCCTGGCAGCCGCCGAATTTCCTGAAGTCTGCCGTCGTGTTGCCGGGCGCCGCCGCGGTTCCCGATCCCTCGAAGCAATTTGGACCTGTTCCGTAGCCGACAAGATCAGCGATGTTGGGATCGGATGGACATGTGGCTGCTGCGAGGGCTGTTGTCCCCCGCACCAGTGCCACCTTGCCGGCGGAAAAGGCCATCAAGATGCTGCCCGTGGCATCCGCGGCCGGCAGGTCTGCGCCGCTTGTTCCGCCCCCCAGTTTGACGAGGAAATACTGGTGAGGGCCGACTGTACCAGATACGAGATCAAACTTGTTTGAAACGGCGGTTGAGCCGAAGTTGCTGGTCGATGATGCATACTGCAACGAGTAATTCGTTACCGCGAAATCAACGGTCGTGGTACCTCGATTAAAGAGTTCTATGTAGTCGTTTTTGAAAGTCGCGCCAGAATTACCACCCCCGCCGTATAGCTGGCTAATCACCAAATCCGCGGCGTCGTCGTTTTGAATCGTTCCCACACCTTGACCATCCGAGATAGTTGCGCCGGAGGCACTCGGAACGTTCACCAAGAACGTTTCGTTTGACTCGACCAGCCGGTCGCCGTTCACGGTCACGCTGAATTGATAAGTTTGCTGTCCCGCCGGAATCGATTGATTTGTCAGAGCCTTCGCGACGTAATCACCACTCGCCGCGGTTGCCGTGCCGTCCTGCGTCGCAATGTCGAACGTTACCCCTGCGGTTGGCGCTGGGAATGACAAACTGACCGTGAAGGTGAGCGTCGTCGCTCCGCTATCGCCTTCGCTTGTCGCGACATCATTGATCGTCAGCAACGGACCTGTGACGGTCAGCGTCGCCTGACTACTGTTGGCCGTCGTCGTTCCATCAGTCGCAGTTGCGGTGATGTGCGCCGTGCCGGGATTGTGCGCGCCGACCGTTGCTGTCGCGATGCCGGTGCCCGGATTGGTCGAAGTGGAATCGACCGTGGCGGCAGTTGTGTTGTCCGAAGCGAAGGTAATCATCACTCCGGTCATCGCGCGACCGTGTTGGTCAAACGCCTGCGCGGTGAACTGCGTTGTTTGTCCGACGTTGATGCTCGCGGTGGGCGGCGAGATCGTCACCGTGGCCGGATGACCGGGACAGTTACCGAAAGGCGTGCCGTCAACCTTCAAGCCCGGCGAAAACCTTCGCGCTCCGGCGTTCGTTGTGTGCTGCACAAAGCTTCCCGTGATGTCCGGAGAGCGCGTCAAGGACTGATTGTTATCACCATCAAGGCCGGTCGAGCCGCCGTAAGAAAACTGTGTGATTAGGTTGCCCGATCCATCGCGGACGAAAATCGCGAGACCGCCGTTCGTAAGCGACAGGCCGCTGGAAGAAGTAGCCTTCACGACTTGAGCACAGCCAAACACCGAATCGTTGGGATTGAAGGTTGCACCTCCGCCGCCAAACACGACGATGGCTTCGCCTGTCGAAAGCGTCGTTCCGCCGGCGAAGGTAAACCGCGTGGTTTCTGTCGAACTGCCGGTCGGTCGCGTGCGAATTGTCCATCCACCCACGCTGATGGCGTCGTGCGCGGTGCCGTTGACCAGTTCAACAAACTCGTCCTGAGTTCCGTCGCGGACTCCATCGTGATTGGCGTCGCCGGCGAGGCCATCGGGCGGGTCAGCCAAAACTTCATTGATGAAAATGTCGCGGCTGGGATCGCCGTTGAAGGTGACAGTTACCGGATTGCTGTCGCGACCCTCAGACTGAACGGAAAGGTTCACCGTGCCCGTGCCGCGTAGATCCGACGGGACCAGCACGTGCACTTCGTCGAGCCCCGGCATGTCCGGCGATGCGATTACTGATTCGGCGTTGACGACGCGGCCGCCCATCGCTACCGACGTCTGCGTGGCGTTGCGGGCGCCGGTCGTGAAGATTGTCAGACGCAGATTGCCGCCGGTCGGATCGAACGGGCCTGACTGAAGCGTGTCGCTGTTCAGAATCATTCCTTCGCCGGTTCCGTCGCCGGGTTTTGAGAAGACGCCGGGCGCGGCGCGAAGAGTCGGCACGCTGCCGCGCGATTGAAAGTTTTCAGAGTTAGTGACGACCACATCCGCCGTGCCAATCTCTGTTGCCGCAGGCACGAGAAAGTTGACCTGACCGGGAGAGACGAAAAAGATTTGCGCTGCGCGACCGTTGACCGTCACGGTCGTGCCGCCAACGTTCATCGGAAACGTTCCGTTCGGCAGACGCTGTGATTGCAGCGTCGTGTTCGCCAGCGCGCTGCCGCGCGCGACCGCAATGCTGTCCGGCGCGACCGCTTTCGTTGTTGATGGTTCATTGCCAAATGAAGCGCCGTTCAAGATGGCCGTTAACGCGCTGAAAGGCGGCCGCGCGGGAGTTGCGGTGACATAGATTTCTGAGTTGTTGGCGGTGCTGCTGTCGTTGACTGCGCCCGAGAGCACGCGGGGAAAACTAAATGCTACTATGGATCCGTCGTCATTCAAGGAAGAGACAACATCGGCCGTGGCGCTTGATGGCGCACTCGTAATCTTTGAAAACGTCGCCGTCGGACCATCGTAAACGTAAAGCTCCACGCTGCCATCTGAGTTGCCTCCGATAACATTTCGCCGCGTGGCAAAAGCGATGCGCGCACCGTCACCACCGATAGTCGCGTGCAGCGGAACCTCCGTGACGCGTGTACCGAGCGAAGTAATCTGCCGCGTGGCGTTACCACCACGACCATCGAAGAGAAAAACCTGACTCGAGTTGGTTGCCGTTTCTCCGGAATAAACTACGCGCGTGCCGTCGTCGCTGATCGCGCGTCCGTAAGTCAGCAGCAGCGTCTGAACCTGGCTCGCGATGATCGAGCCGGGACCGGAGGCGCGATCCTGAATCATCAAATCGCGTCTGACGCTCGGCGTCGCGCCGGTGTCGCGCACGCAAGCGACCTTCGCACCATTGCCGCTGATCTTGGCGTCGCTGAAGCCGACGATTCCGGTGGAGTTCGTCAATTGGGTGAACGTCGTCGCGACCGTGTCGTAGATGAAGATTTCGAGATTGCCGTCCGCGTTTTGGCTAACGAGGTCGCGGTTTGACGAGAAAGCAATGAAGCGTCCGTCGTCAGAGATTGAAGGTTGGAAATTTCCATTCGTGACGCGAGTCGCGATGTCGCCCGGCGATGTGTTCGTTATCTGAATCAGCCTGGCGCCGTCGAAAAGAAAAATCTCAGAGTTACCGTCGGGGTTGGTACCGAGCGGATCGTCCTTGGAAGCAAACGCGATTCGCGACCCGTCGTGCGAAATCGCCGGCGCGACCGCGCGTGTTCCTCCCATCTGAAAAAATGTTGGCGGATCGACTGCGATGTTGGCGCGAATGGCGCGGAAGTGATCGCCGCCGCCGGCGCCGGCAATGTCTTCCGTCGATTCAAAAGCGACGATGCGCCCGTCGCCGCTGATCGCCGGGTTGATGTTGATGCCCTCTTCGGTCGTGTTAGTGATGCGGCGCAATATCGATTGCGTTCGCGTTTCGCGCAGGCCACTCAGGCAGAGCACGGCTGCACAGGCGAGAATGAGGGGAAGTGTTCTGAAGCGCGTCACAGGGCAAACTCAGCACAAAATTGAAGCGGGATTCTACAGATTTTCGGGCAAAAGAAAAGCGTGACGCAGTTCGCAAGGATTCATGTTTGGTAGTACTCTTTCTAGCTAAAGCCTTACGATGATTTAGCAAGTTTGAGGCAAGGCGAAAAATGGAAATCAAAGGTATGAGGATTGTCGTAGCCGGAGCCAGCGGTCTGGTAGGCTCGGCTCTGGTTCCGTTGCTGAAAGCTGAAGGAGCTGAGGTCACGCGTCTGGTTCGTTCGGCGGCGGCGGCGTCCGGTGAAATTGAATGGCATCCTGATCGTGGATCGATCGACGCGCCCGCCCTCGGAGGCTTCGACGCGATCATTAATCTGGCGGGTGATGGAATTGCCGATGGACGATGGACGGAAGAGAAGAAGCGTCGCATCCTGGACAGCCGCGTGAACGGCACACGGCTATTGAGCGAAACGATGGCGAAGGTCTCGCGCAAACCCGCGGCGTTCATCAACGCCTCAGCGATTGGGTTCTATGGCAGCCGCGGCGACGAGTTGGTTGACGAAGAAAGCGGTCCGGGCGAAGGATTTCTGGCCAGCGTTTGTCGTCAATGGGAGTCGGCCACTGCGCCGGCTGAGCAAGCGGGCATTCGCGTCGTCAAGCTCCGCTTCGGCGTAATACTGACGAAAGACGGCGGCATCATGGGATCGATGCTGCGTCCTTTCAAACTCGGCCTGGGCGGCAAAGTTGGATCGGGAAAGCAAGTTATAAGCTGGGTCGCGATGGATGACGTAGTCGCGGCCATCAACTTCATTCTTCACGACGAATCTTTGCGCGGACCAATCAACGTAGTCGCGCCGCGCCCGGTGACGAACGAAGAATTCACCAAGACACTCGGTCGCGTTTTGTCGCGGCCGACGTTCATGGCGATGCCGGCGTTCGCCGCGCGTCTGGCGTTTGGAGAGATGGCGGACGAGATGATGCTGTCCAGCACGCGCGTCGCAGGGAAGGTCCTCAACGACGCCGGCTTTGAATTTCAGTATCCGGAATTGGAAGGCGCGGTGCGGGCGATGCTTGGGTAGTCGGGGCACTAGCCCGACCGTCAGGGAGGGCTCACCGCAGCGAAGGCCCAAAGCAGCGAGGGCCCGACGCAGAGAACACTATCGTTTATTTGCACAGCCGCGTAGCGGCGAAATATTTATAGCAACCGCGATCTTCAAATGATTCATCGTTCCGAAGGAGCGAAATGTTCTGTCGGCCATGAATGGGCTCGAAGAGTTTTGAGGTGTGCGGTGGCAACTATAAATATTTCGTCCCTAACGGGACTGGGAAACAAACGCACTCCCGAGGGTACAGAACCGGGAGCGCTAGCGACCGGGTCTATCAAGCCGCGTTACCCGCTCGCTACCGCAATCGGTTCCGTACCTTTCTGTTGCCAGCTTCGCAGGCTCAATCGTTATTGTCGGGTGCTAACCCCAAGCCGCGTAGCGGCGAAATATTTATAGCAACCGCGATCTTCAAATGATTCATCGCTCCGAAGGAGCGAAATGTTCTGTCGCCCATAAATGGGCTCAAGAGTTTTCTTGGTGAGGCTGGAGGCTATAAAGATGTCGTCCCTAACGGGACTGCAAACAAAGCCTGCGTGGAACTACGTGATGCCTGTTCTTCTTTGTAATTAACTTCTATTCGTTGAGAAAATCAGCCGCACCGAGTTTCACTGAGCTGGCGCGCTGGTTTCTTTATTCCATCTTCCCAAAGGAGCATCAACCTCATGACCACACCAGAAGTTTTCCAAATTGGCATTCCCGTTTATGACCTGGTCAACTTGATGGACATCGCCGCGCCCTGCGAGATGTTTTTCTGGATGAACCTGGCCTGGCAGAGCCAAACTTCAAAACAGAAGTCCGTCGAGGTCTCGCTGGTCGCCGCCACAACTGCAGCGGTGGCGACGATCGAGGGCGTCCCGATAATTCCGAAGCTGAGCTTTGCCGACTGTCCACAACTCGATCTGCTCTGGGTGCCCGGCGGTTACCCAACTGCTTTGAAAGATCGAATGAATGATCCGGTCTTCCTCAATTTCCTGCGGGAACAGAGCAAGGGCGCGAAATTCGTTACTTCAGTCTGTGAAGGCGCGCTGCTGCTGGCCAGCGCCGGCTTGCTGGACGGCTATAAGGCGACGACGCACTGGGCTTTCATTTCCTGCTTGCGGAAGTTTAAGAAAATCAAAGTGGCCAGGGGTTATCCGAGATATGTCGTGAACCAACGTAAGGACAGCGGCCAATATATCGTCACGGGCGGAGGCATAGCTTCCGGTCTCGATGAATCTTTGGAGTTGGTGCGCCTGATCAGCGATCAGGTGCTGGGACCTGACAGCGGGATCGCCGTAGCCAAACAAGTGCAGCTAAATACGCAGTATCTGCCGAAGCCGCCTTTTAAGGTAAAGATAACCGGCTCAAAGCAGTGTCCGTTGGACAGTGTTGGATGAGTCCGAAGATAAATCAGAATTCTTGAGGCCTGGCTTGAGAGTATCTAAATCTCTCGACGAACAATGACGTTTATTCGGCAGCTACTTGTCGGCGGCGAAATCTTCGAGCACGCTAAACACTTCCAGCGCATACTTCACATTCCCAAACGGCGCGGATACCTGCACGCCTTGAATTAGATCGCGAACTTCCAGAAGACATTCGCGCGCGATCTTCAAGCCTTCGTCGCGGCCGGCTTCCTTGCTGATGGTCGAGGCGACGCGCATGCGCTCCATGATCGAAGGCGTCACGCGCACGCCCGGTACTTCGTTGTGCAGAAACTCTGCGTTGCGAAATGAAACCAGCGGCCAGATGCCGGCGACGATAGGAATGCGGCAGTGCTCGATGCGCTTGAGAAACTCGCGAAGCTGCTCAGTGTCGAACACTGGTTGGGTGATGGCGTACTCGGCGCCCGCTTCGATCTTCCACTCAAAGCGCTTCAGCTCTTCGTCCATGTTCACCGCGCCGGGATTGACGCCGACACCGATCGAGAAAGCCGTCGGCTTGCCGGTCGGATTGTTGCCGAGGTCCAGACCGTGGTTCAGCTTGTTCACCATATTGGTCAAGCCGATAGCGTCTATGTCGAACACCGCGGTGGCGTCCGGGTACGGCCCCATCTTTGGCGGGTCGCCGGTAATTAACAGCAGATTGCGTAAGCCGAGCGCGGCGCAGCCCAACAAGTCAGACATCATTCCCAACAGATTCCGATCGCGACAACAATAATGCAGCACTGACTCCATTCCGATCTCGCGCTCAACCATGAGCGCGGTAGCCATCGCACCCATGCGCGTCTGCGCTCGAGGTCCATCCGGAATGTTGACGCCATCGACGCCGGCGGCTTTCAGCAGCCTGATCTGATCGAGCGTCTTCCAAGGGTCGCAGCCCTTCGGTGGCAGTACTTCGACTGTCGTGACAAATTCACCCCTGGCGATTTTACGTGCCCAATTCGATCGCTCCTCTGGCGGGACGACGGTCACGTCTGGCGGTTTCAAATCATGCACCGCCACTTTCACTTCATCGCCGACCACGACTTGCTGAGTGCGCGGGCTAAACTGGCGAATTGCGTCGGCGATCATTTTGATATGCGCCGGAGTCGTGCCACAACAGCCGCCCACGAATCTTGCGCCTGCTTGAATCATACGTCGCGAATATTCGGCCATGTACTCTGGTGAGCACATGTAAAACTGTCGGCCCTGCACGTCGCGGGGCAAGCCGGCATTCGGCTGCGCCGAGAGCTTGCGAGTCGTAACCGGGCGCATCTTTTCGATTGCGTTGAGCACGATCGCTGGACCGACACCGCAGTTGAGACCGATGACGTCGGCGCCCCATTCATCCAGTTGGCTGGTGAACAACTCGGGAGTCGCCCCAAAGATAGTGTTGCCGTCGATCTGAATCGTCATCTGCGCAACAATCGGCAAGTCACACAATTCCCGCACGGCCCTGATTGCCTGATGGAGTTCGGAAAGATCTGAGAATGTTTCCAGCACAAACAGATCAACGCCGCCTTCGAGCAGCGCCGACACCTGCGCCGTAAACATCTCCTTGGCTTCGTCGAACGATGTGGGTCCGTAAGGTTCGATCCGCAAGCCGAGCGGACCAACGGCGCCGGCAACAAACGCGCGATTGCCTGCCGCCTCGCGCGCGATTTGCGCGGCCCTGATATTTATTTCGCGGAGACTGGCTTCGAGACCGTAGGGCTGTAGCTTATTCGCGGTGGCGCTGTAGGTATTCGTCTCGATTATGTCGGCGCCGGCGCGCACGTATTCGGTGTGAACCTCGCGCACGAGGTCGGGCGCGACGAGATTCAGTTCGTCGTAGGAGCGATTGATATAGATACCCTTTGAATAGAGCATCGTGCCCATCGCGCCATCGAAGACGTGGATGGTGTCGGAATCGAGTAGTTCTCTGAAGTTCTTCATCGGATATCTAAACTGCCACCGAGACACAGAGGCGCAGAGGGGAGAGAAGTCAAATCAATAAAGGTCAGAATGGGCATCGGTGTTGGACAAGCTGTACCGGCGTCACTTCCAGTACGTTCATTCCTCCGTGTCTCTGTGCCTCTGTGGCGAAACCAAAACAAAAATCCCGCTAAACAACGCGGGACTTCAATTCGTCTGAAGCTTTTCGGTTCGTCCTTGGCGAACTAGCCGTGCTGTTTAGCCGTTTGTTTTACGTGGCCGCAAGTCGCCTTAACTCACCACGTTTTTCAAGGGAGTTTATACGCCTCGGCGAATAAGCCTGTCAAGCCAGTTGGTACGGTGCCAGCGCGTATGGAGTGCGCCGGCAGAGCGAAGCGGCGACGGCGCTTTGGGTTTCGAATCGCGCTAAGTGGTTATCGGGAATCCAAAGCGGTGTCGCGCTACACTTGCCACCGCACTCCAAAGTCTTGACAGCCCGCCCCGCTTCTGGCTGAATGCTCGCGACTCTTCCCACGATCTGTTCTGCAGTAAGACAAGGATGCGGTTCGTTCTCTTTGATTCTCGAATTGAGGACTCTTGCTAATGAGCACACCGATTGATTCCACCGGAAGCAGCACCGAAGCCGCATCGATGGACCGCGGATTCTTCGGCCACCCGCGCGGACTGTCCACGCTGTTCTTCACCGAGATGTGGGAGCGGTTTAGCTATTACGGCATGCGCGCTCTGCTGACGCTTTACATGACCAAAGCGCTCGCTGAAGGCGGACTCGGCTTCGATGAAAAATATGCGGGCGTGATCTATGCCACATACGTTTCGTCTGTCTGGTATCTGCCACTCATCGGTGGCTGGCTCGCGGATAGGGTACTCGGAGCGAGGCGTGCCGTGTTGATCGGCGGAATCGTTATCGCCTGTGGACACTATTCGATGGCGATCGACACTCTGCCAAATTTCTACGGCGGTCTAATTCTGATCGCCTGTGGCACTGGACTCCTTAAGCCAAATATCAGTGCGATGGTGGGCCAATTGTACGGCGACGCCGACAAACGCCGAGATGCTGGGTTTTCGATCTTCTACATGGGCATCAACATGGGAGCGTTCTTCTCCCCGTTTGTTACCGGTTTTCTGGCGCAGCACGCGTGGTTCAAGCATTTCATTTCCTCTCTGGGTCTGAATCCGAACAACAGTTGGCACTGGGGATTCGGCGCCGCAGGAGTTGGAATGACTCTCGGATTGATCCAGTACGTGGTCGGTCGCAATCGGCTGCGCGGCGTCGGCAAGAAACCGGCCACAATTAGTGCTGAGCAAAAGCCATCGGTCAGGCTTGATTTATTGACCGTGGTGCTGGCGGCGGTTGGCGCACTGATCGGCGCAGGGTTCGGTTACCGTTATGGCGCTGGCGGTTGGATTTCGATGCCGTTCTGGACTGTAGTCGGTTACTTTATTGGTTATCTCACCGGTACAACTCGATTGCTCAAAGGCGATGAGCGAAGGCGCGTCCTGGTCATCTTCATCCTGGTTTTATTCTCGATCGTTTTCTGGATGACCTTTGAACAAGCCGGATCAAGCCTGACATTATTCGCAGATCGGTTGACGAATAATTCGATTTTCGGAAAGGCTTTTCCGTCCAGTTGGTTCCAATCCGTACAACCAATATTCATCATCATGTTCGCGCCGGTGTTTGCCTTCATCTGGCAGCGCATGGGAGAGCGACAGCCATCGAGCCCAGCGAAGTTTGCGTTTGGTTTGCTGTTCGCCGGAATTGCATTCGTAATCATTGCGTTCGCGTCGACACTAACGGGTGCGGGTCGTGTCTCTCCACTTTGGCTGGTCGTGGTTTACTTTCTGCAAACGCTCGGCGAGTTGTGCCTGAGTCCGGTCGGCCTTAGCACGATCACAAAACTTTCGCCTGCGCGCATGGTGGGCACGATGATGGGCGTCTGGTTTCTGTCAATCGCAATTGGCAGCTACATCGCGGGACGGACGACGCAATTGTTCCAGGGTAATACTCCGGCGATTCTGACGCGCGCGTTTGGAACCTTCGCGGCGATCACGCTGGTAGCCGCGCTGCTGCTGGCTGTCCTTACGCCATTAATTAAGAAAATGACGCCGCGCGTGGAGGCGGCTTGATTAAGTGAGGAGAATTCAAGGTGCCAAAACAATTTCTTAAGCCAGCATTTATTTTCTTTCTACTGATTCTCGCGCCCGTTGCACGTGCTCAGGAGAAACTGCTCACGATTGACGACATCTTCGATCCGTCGCCGGCGAAGCGCGTCAACTTCAACGGCACGCCATCGAATCCGCGCTGGTTGAAAGACGGCGTGAACTACATAGTCGCGAGCAAAGACCGCAACGCGTTTCCCCGTCTGTTGAAGGTCAACGCCGTCACGGGCGAGTCTCAGCCGTTCTATGACGCGGTGAAGATGGAAGCCGCATTCGCGGCGCTATCCGGCATCGGCAAGGAAGCGGCGCATCGTCTGGCGAACCAAACGAACTATCAAATGAATCCGGAAGGGACGGGTGTGCTCATCAATAGCGCGAACGATCTCTTCTATTACGAATTAGGCAGCGATCGCGCAGTGCGTCTGACGAACAATCCCGAAGAAGAGGTGGGCGAATCGTTCAGCCCTGACGGGCGCATGATCAGCTTCATTCGCAACAACAATCTGTACACCGAGGACATCGGAACGCAGCGCGAACGCGCTCTGACGCGCGACGGAAATCCGAAAGTCTTGAACGGCCGGCTCGACTGGGTCTATCAGGAAGAGCTTTACGGTCGCGGCAATTTCGGCGCGTATTGGTGGAGCCCTGACTCGACCAGGATTGCGTACCTGCGCATTGATGAGCATCCCGTGCCGGAATTCACCGTCGTCGATCACATTCCCTACGATCAAAACGTTGAAGTGACGCCGTATCCCAAGGCCGGCGATCCAAATCCAATTGTGAAGCTCGGCGTGGTCAACTCCGCCGGCGGCGACGTGCGCTGGCTCGATACCTACAAGTATCAGCCGGAAGATTTGCTGATCGTGCGCGTCGGCTGGACGCAGGACGGCAAGAAGGTTTGGTTCCAGGCGCAGAATCGCGAACAGACTTTTCTCGATCTGAATTTCGCAGGTCCTGACGACGGTAAATCAACGACGATGTTTCGCGAGACGACGAAAGCCTGGGTCGAAGTCGTCGACGAAGGCCTGCGCTGGTTGAAGGACGGATCGTTTCTTTGGCTCAGCGATCGCAGCGGATGGCGGCATATCTATCATTACGACGCGAGCGGCAAACTCATCAAGCAAGTCACGAATGGCGATTGGGACGTGCGTTCGCTCGAGTCGGTTGATGAAGCGAAAGGGACGCTCTATTTCAGCGGAACGGAACACAGCTTCATCGCCAGTCACGCATACGCAATCAAGCTGGACGGTTCAGGACTCACGCGTTTGACTCAGACGGAAGGGAATCACCGCACATCGTTCAACTCAAGCGCTTCGCACTTCATCGATTCGTGGAACGACGTGAACACGCCGACGCAAGTTCGTCTTTATGATTCAGCAGGCACACTGGTGCGCGCAATTGATGAGAATAAAGTTGACGCGTTAAAGCAATACAAGCTCGGCAAGGTCGAATTCATGAACGTGAAGACGCGCGATGGCTTCACGATGGAAGCGATGATGATCAAGCCGCCGGACTTCGATCCGTCGAAGAAGTATCCGGTCTGGTCTTACACGTACAGCGGGCCGCAGGCGCCGCAGGTGCGCAACGCCTGGGGCGGGCCCGTGTACATGTGGCACCAAATGCTCGCGCAAAAAGGTTACATCATCTGGATGTGCGACAACCGCACGGCCAGCAACAAGGGTGTGGGCTCCGCCTGGCCGCTTTACAAGAACTTCGGCGAATTGGAGTTGCGTGATCTAGAGGATGGATTTGCATGGCTGAAGACTCAGCCCTACATTGACGGCTCGCGCATAGGCTTGTGGGGCTGGAGCTACGGCGGATTCATGACGAGCTATGCGCTGACGCACAGCCAGACATTCAAGATCGGCATCGCCGGCGGCACCGTCTCTGACTGGCGCGATTACGACACAATTTACACCGAGCGTTACATGCAAACGCCGCAGAATAACGTTGACGGTTACAAGAAGAGTTCGCCCGTTAGTTCTGCGAAGGATTTGCACGGGAAGCTTTTGCTGATTCACGGCGCGATTGACGACAACGTGCACATGGCAAACACGGTGCAGTTCGTTTACGAGTTGCAGAAAGCAGGGAAGCAGTTTCAGTTAATGGTCTATCCCAAGTCACGCCACGGCGTCACCGATCCCGTGCTGGTCAAGCACATGCGGCAGATGATGACGGATTTTATTTTGGGGAACTTGTAGGACGAAGACTAAAGATCGCTCTCCGTAAGACCCGCGACTTTCATGAAGTGACGAAGCAATCCAGTCTTAATAGCTTGATTACCATGAATAGGAACTGAGATCCGAACCTCGCTTCCGGCTTTGCCATAGATGTGATGGCTGCCTTTGACGCGGAACAAGGACCAGCCATGCCGTTCAAGCGTTTTCGCGAAGTCTTTGCCGGAGATAGATTTCATGCGGCGAGAGATTAGCAGGAAAGTTTGGCTCGGCGCTTTCGAGGGTGGCCGATACTCTCCACCAAAGGCCGGATTAATAAAGGCATCGAGTCATTTCACTGCATGCTAAACGGCGATTTCCAATACGCGATCTTCTGCCGTTACTTGCGCCGGCGAAACGTCCACCGATAAGCAGCCCTCAACTGCTTCGTAGAGATTTCGAAGCAATTCCTCAAACGTCTCGCCTTGCGTGGCGCATCCTGGAATGGCCGGGACTTCGGCCCAATAGCCGCCTTCTTCTGCGTCATGGACTACCACTTTGATCTTCATGGTTTGGATTATACGTCTAACTCCGGCGTTGTGGCGAGAACTCATCTTCGCTGACAACGCGGGCACCAGTAAGTTGACCTCCCACCGTGCGTGACGCGCCGAATGCGCGCGCCGCATTTGAAGCAAGGCTCGTCTTCGCGTTCGTACACCTGCCAGAATCTTTCAAAGGCTTCGCCATAAGAGAAACCGTCCGCGCGCTCGAGGTCAATTCGCGATATTGAGCCGTCAGTGATTGCGTCCCGCAGTACGTCAAGAATCGCAGCATGTAATCGCTCGACTCTCTTCGTTGATAATTCGGCGGCAATCTTGAAGGGATTGATGCCCGCACGAAACAGAGCCTCGGCGGCGTAGATGTTGCCGAGGCCCAGCACCTTCGTTTGATCGAGCAACAGAGTCTTCAGTGTGCGGCTCGACCGAGCGAGCGTTGCCTTCAAATACCCAGGACCAAAGTCATCCGACATCGGTTCGGGCGCAAGCTCGCTGAGGCCTTTCGTCTTGCTCAGCCGCGATCTTGCAACCAGCTTCATCACCCCGAACTTTCGCTGATCTCGAAATACGAGACGCCGATCGTTGTCGAGATAGAGAATCGCGTGCGCATGTTTCGGCAACGCCCCATCCGCAGACAAATACAGAAACTTGCCGGTCATGCGCAGATGCACGACCAGTACAAGCCCTTGCTTACGTGCGGGCTTCTGAAACTCGCGCCCAACGGACGTGTCAGAAGCCCGACCGTCACGGAGGGCATCTGTCTCATTCAATTCGATCAGGATAAATTTACCCCGTCGAGAAACGCCGGTAATCGTCAAGCCTTTCAGTCTGCGATTGAATGCAAAAGGCGATGTTGGCGCCACCAGTTTCGGCAGTCTTACCTGAGTCGCAACGATGCGCCGACCGACGATAACCCGGCGCAGCGCGCGCACGACGTGTTCGACTTCGGGAAGTTCCGGCATAAAGAACAATTAACCACAGAGGACACAGAGAAGCGTAAGAGACAAACGCTGCGCCAGCGCGATTCTTGACTAATGAGGTTTCGAGCCAATGATTTCTTCAATTTCCGCGCGGATCTTCTCGATCAACCCCGGCTTGTGGGCTTCAAGATTCAAGCGCAGCAAAGGCTCAGTGTTTGACGGACGAATGTTAAAGCGCCAGTCGTCGGTATCAAGCGAGTAGCCGTCGGTGAAATCCTGCTTGCCTTCCGAGCTGAAGCGCGCCTTAACGTCGGCAATGACTTTGTTGATGTCTTTGACGCGATAGTTCAGTTCGCCCGACATGTAGTGACCTTCCATGTAAGGCCGCATGACTTCGGAAAACGCTTTCCCGGTTTTTGATAGATGCTCGAGGATCAGGAGAAAGGGAATCACGCCGTTATCGGCATAGAAATTATCGCGGAAGTAATAATGCGCGCTCATTTCTCCGGCGAACAGCGCATTTTCCTTGCGCATGCGATCCTTGATGAACGCGTGCCCGCCTTTGGAGATGATTGCCTGTGCGCCCCGCTGCTCGCAAACCTTCATCGCCGGCCAGATCACGCGCGGGTCGAAAATGATTTTGTTGTTGCTGCCATGCTTGGTCAGGAGAATGTCGGCCAGCAGCGCCGTGACGTAAGCGCCGGAGATGAATTCGCCGTTCTCGTCAAGAAACATGCAGCGATCAGCGTCGGCATCCCAGATCGCCGCAAAGTCGGCGCCGGCTTCTTTGACGAGCTTTGCACTTTCAGCACGATTGTCCGCGAGCATTGGATCCGGCGTGCCTTTCGGAAATGTGCCGTCGGGTTCGAAATTCAAGGGAATCAAATTCAGCTTTAACTTTTCGGCGAGTAAGGCAACGCCGCGGCCAACGTATCCAAAGTTTGCATTGCCAATGAAGGTGAACTGGTTGATCGCATCTGTGTCGATGAAGCTGAGCACGTGCTTGAGGTAATCATCGAGCACATCTTTCTTTTCAACTTTGCCTTTCGTGGCCGACGAAACGTCTTTGTCTTTCTCGGCCTTGAGCGCATCACGAATATCAAACAGACCCGTCTCGGATGAAATGGCCGCCGCTTTTTCTCGCACCATCTTCGCGCCGTTGTATTGTTTTGGATTATGCGAAGCGGAAACGACGATGCCGCCCGAGTATTCGTCCGACGCACCCACGGCGTAGTAAAGCATGTCGGTGGTGATGCCGCCGATGTCCACGACGTCGACGCCTGCATCAAGAAAGCCGGAGGTTAGAGCATCGCTTAAAGCCGGCGATGATTCGCGCGCGTCGCGGCCTATGACCATCACTTTTGGGTGAAACAAATACGTGTAGGCTTTAGCGATGCGCTGGTACGCTTCTTCGTCGAGGTCGTCTGGATAGACGCCCCTGACGTCATACGCGCGAAAGATTTCCCAATTCACGATCTACTTCCTTTCCTTTGCTTAGCACGCGTTTCGGAGTACCGACTTTAGTCGGGCGTTTGCTCACTGAGATTACGAACCCAACTAAAGTTGGTACTCTAAACGCCGCTCACTTCGGCGCGCTTCCGGTTTTTGTATAGTCGGTCAACGAAGTCTTGTCCCCGAGCACGGCGCCCGGACCCACAACCGTGGAGCGCCCGACGTGGCAGCCTCGGCCGATGATTGCGCCGGAAACCTCAGCAGCGGTACCGACGCGCGTGTGGCTCCAGATAACCGAATTCTCGATCCGCGCCCGCTCTTCGACGTAACAGCCGCGTCCCAGAACTGAGTTGATGATTTTGGCGCCGGGCTTGATCGTGCATTCGTCGGCGATGATCGAGAGCTCGTCGATTTCGGAAAGCGTCGCTGCGTCGAACTTTCCGCGACGATCCTTGACATGAATGCGCGTAACGCGATTTGCCAACAGATCGTGATGAGCCTGCAGATAACGCGCCGGCGTGCCGATATCCATCCAATAGCTCCGCTGGGGTACGTGCGCGAAGAACAGTTCACCTTTCTCAAGCAGTTTCGGAAACAAGCCGTATTCGAACGAGTGGTTCTCGCCGCGCGGGATCAGATCGAGCACTTGCGGCTCAAGCACGTAAGTACCCGCGTTGATGTTCTTACAGGTGGTTTCGTCGGCCTTTGGCTTTTCAAGGAAAAGTCGAACGCGGCCGTTGTCTTCCGTTTCGACTACGCCGTAAGCGCTCGGATCTTCGACCGGCGTGAGCACGATCGTCGCAACCGCGTTTCGTTCTTTGTGCTGCCGAATGACTGTTTTCAGATCGAGGTCGGTGAGAATATCGCCGTTGAAAACTACGGTTGGCTCGCGGATGACATCTTCCGCGAACTTGTACGCGCCGGCCGTGCCCATCGGCTGCGGCTCGACGATGTATTTCAGTTTCACACCGAAGTTGGAGCCGTCGCCGAGTTGCTGTTCGATCTTCTCAGGCTGATAAGAAAGCGAGAGCGTGATATCAGTCACGCCGGCGCGGCGCAGCGTATCGATCTGATAGAGCAGAAACGGCCGGTTGCAGATCGGAACGATCGGTTTGGGCGTGTAAACGGTCAGCGGACGCAGCCGTGTGCCTTTTCCGCCAGCCAGTATTAGTGCTTGCATGATTACTTAATTCGAAAAGCCCGGATGATTACGAGGTTGAATTGCAAGGGGCGAGTCTAACACTCACGCGCACGAGTTTTCAATTTGGTGTCAGAAGCCCGCGCGCAAGCAAGGGCAGCTCAAGCGGAACGAGCCCTCCCTCACGGTCGGGCTTCTGCCACTAACGGTCTGCTTGACACTCTTTGGAATTAACAGTAATGCTAAATCATCTCAATAAGCGAACACTAAACAGAAATGGCATCAATCAAGGAAGCAGTAATCATCAGCGCGGTGCGCACGCCAGTAGGAAAGTTTCTCGGCGCGCTGAAGAGTTTCAAAGCCACCGATCTCGGGGCGATGGTGGTACGCGAAGCCGTCAAGCGTGCCGGTGTGCAGCCCCTAGACGTTGACGAAGTGATCATGGGTTGCGTGATTCAGGCCGGCCTCGGTCAGAATCCTGCGCGGCAGGCGGCGCTGCGCGGAGGATTGCCCGACACGGTTTCGGCGGTGACGGTGAACAAAGTCTGCGGGTCGGGATTGAAAGCCGTGATGATGGCCGCGCAAGGCGTACAGCTCGGCGATACTGAAATCGTAGTTGCCGGCGGCATGGAATCAATGTCGAATGCGCCTTACTTGATTGCGAATGCGCGCGAAGGTTATCGGCTGGGCAATGGGCTGATGATCGATTCGGTGATCCAGGACGGTCTGTGGTGCGCGTTCGACGATCAGCACATGGGCTGCACCGGCGAAGTCGTTTCTGAACGATTCCATGTTTCGCGAGCAGAGCAGGATGAATACGCGCTCGACTCTCATCGCAAAGCGAGCGCGGCAATCAAGGCCGGAAAGTTCAAGGAAGAAATTCTGCCAATCGAGATTCCGCAGCGGAAGGGCGCTGCGATCGTCTTTGATACCGACGAACCGGTGCGCGAAGACACTTCGCTGGAATCCCTGGCGAAGTTGAAGCCGGCCTTCAAAGAAGGCGGCACCGTGACCGCAGGCAATGCGCCCGGCGTGAACGACGGAGCTTCCGCGGTAGTTGTGACCTCGGCGGATCGCGCGAAGTCGCGCGGCATTGAGCCGTTGGCGCGCATTGTTGGGCAGGCGACTTCAGGCGTCGAGCCCAAACTGGTAATTATGGCGCCGGTCGAGGCGATTCGAAAACTTCTGAAGAAGACAGGATGGTCGCTTAACGAAGTCGATCTGATCGAACTGAATGAAGCATTCGCAGTCCAGGCTGTAGCGATCATCCGCGAACTCGATCTCGATCCTGAAAAGGTCAACGTGAATGGCGGCGCGGTCGCCTTGGGCCACGCGATAGGACAATCGGGCTCGCGCATCCTGACGACGATGCTTTACGAGATGAAGCGACGAGATGCACATCGGGGTATTGCGGCGCTGTGTCTGGGCGGCGGGAATGCAGTGGCGATGGCTGTGGAAAGATAGTTAGTTCGCGAAGTGATGACCGCTGAAGAACACAACAAGACCCTGGCCACGCTGCATTTCATCTACGGCGCGATGCATGGGCTTACGCTGCTGGGTCTGTTGCTTCTGGTCTTCGTGGTTCAGACTGCGTCACCGGCAGCAAGTCTGATCTCGACATTTTGGATTACGGTCAGCGTTTTAGTTTTTGTGATTCTTCTCTTTGCGGTAGGGCTCTTGCCGCTGTTAGTTGGTTACGCGTTGACGAAACGAAGACGATGGGCGAAACCTTTGGGTGTCTTGCTGGCCACCATATCGCTTATCAACATTCCGATCGGCACGGCGCTGGGTATCTACACAATCAAGTTTTTCAGAAGCGAGTGGGGCGTCAAGCTTTACGGCGGTAAAGCATCCACGGCGAAGGAAAGTGAACTGCAGGATGCTCTACGCGGAGCGCGGCCGCTGATGAATTGGGCCGATCGATTGAAGTAGCACAGACTTCAGTCTGTGATTATCAGTATCGAGCGTAGTGAAGTCAGTACCACCCGCGTCAGCGGGTGGGTCAAACACCCAAAGTCGGGTTGACCGATGGATCCACCTGCTTACGCAGGTGGTACTGACTTCATTGCTCGCGTAGAAGCGTCACACGCTAAAGTCTGTGCCACTCGAAAACATATGAGCGAAACTTTCGGAGTAGTTGGATCAGGCACGATGGGCTCAGGCATTGCCCAGATAGCGGCGCGCGCGGGTTACGAGGTCGTGATGCGCGATGTGGCGCAGGAGTTTCTGGCGCGCGGCATGACGGCGATCGACAAGAGCTTGCAACGCGACGTTGATAAAGATCGGTTGAGCACGGACGAGAAGCGCGCGATCCTGGCGCGCATCAGGACGACAACCGACATTGGCGCGGTGGGCGATGCATTCATCGTGGTCGAAGCGGCGACGGAAGACCTGAAAATCAAGAGCGACATTTTCAGATCGCTTGATGAAGCGACGAAATCGGACGCGATTCTGGCGTCGAACACTTCTTCGATTTCGATTACGAAACTTGGCGCCGTGACGCGACGGCCTGACAAAGTGATCGGCATGCACTTTATGAATCCAGTGCCTGTAATGAAGCTGGTCGAGGTGATTCGCGGCGCGGCGACTTCGAACGAGACTTACGAAAGAACAGGCGCGCTGGCAGAAAAACTTGGCAAGATGCCTTTAGAGTGTCAGGATTCACCCGGCTTCATATCGAATCGCGTGCTCATGCCGATGATCAATGAAGCGATTTTCGCGTTGTACGAGGGCGTTGCAACACGCGAGAGCATTGACGGCATTATGAAACTCGGTATGAATCATCCGATGGGCCCGCTGGCTCTCGCTGATTTCATCGGCCTGGACGTTTGCCTCGCTATCATGAACGTGCTACATGATGGATTCGACGATTCAAAATATCGTCCATGCCCGCTGCTGAAACGTTACGTGGACGCAGGATGGTTGGGAAAGAAAACAGGTCGCGGGTTCTACGAATACTAGAGCGCAGAGACTAGAGGCCAGGGGCTGGTCTGATTTTACGATGCAACAGCGAACCATTTCTCATTACTGTCAGAAATGCCGCGCAGCGAATCCGCTGGGCCAGGAATATTGTGTGCGCTGCGGCACGCGCTTGATGATCGTCGTGCATCCGCCTTCGGCGCGCGTGGACTTTACAGAGACTACGCCGCACGAAGAGCACCTGCTCGAACGGCTGACGATGCTTGAGAACACGCTGGCGCGTTTGGCTGAGCGGCTCGAGCAGGGACTCAAGCTGCTGTTGCGACAATCTGAGACGGCCTACACCAATCACGCGCTGGTCAAGAGTCTGATCGAGATTCTGAACGAATGTGGCGTGGTGGATAATGGTCGTTTGGAATCGATGTGGCGGGTGGAATGCGAAAAGCTAAACGAGAAAACCACGGAATCCTCGCCGGCGACGAGTCAGCCAAAGAAATCGCGGAAAGCCAAGCGAAAGGCGAGCACCAGCAGCTAAGACCCGCCTGCGCTTTGAAAGCGCCGGACGCCCGGCTATAATTAGCGACTTTGTGCTCCGCCCCCTGACGCTGTCTGTGCGATTCAGGGCGGGTCAGCTATGCGGATCGACGTGGACAGGCTGGAGGAACTTGGCGGCAAGTTCTCGCAGTCTTATGAAGTTGATAGCCTGCCGCTGGACGACAGGGACATCCGGTTAACGGAGCCTGCCGAGGTTCGCGGTCGGATTAAGCGCAGCGGAAGCGAAGTTGAGTTGCGCGGAGAGTTGCACGCGAAGATCGAAGCCGTGTGCAGCCGATGTTTGAAGCCCGTCGAGTTGCCGATTCATGCCGAGTTCGCCGAAAGGTTTGTTCCCGCAGTCAGTTGGCGCGCCGAAGAGCAGCACGAGTTGCGGGAAGAGGATCTGAATCTGGCGGTCTTTGACGGCGAAGCGATTGAACTCAACGACCTGGTTCGGGAAGAGATTCTGTTGGCGATGCCCGGCCACGTTTTGTGTAGCGAGGATTGCAGAGGATTGTGTCCGATTTGCGGGATTGATAGGAATGCGGGCACTTGCCCCTGCGAAAGCGCAGACGGTGATTTGCGCTGGAAGAAGTTGAAAGAGTTGCAATCACGAAGCTAAACACGAAGATTTCAAATTCACGATTCAAGATTTCAGATTCCAGATGTGAGATTTTAGATTCACAGGAGTAGTCATGCCAAACCCAAAACGTCGTCATTCAAAAGCGCGCCGCGGCAAGCGTCGGGCGCACGATGCGATGCGCGCGCCGCAAACCGTCGTTTGCCCGAACTGTCAGGAGCCGCGCATGCAGCATCGCGTCTGCCCCAAGTGCGGCTACTACAAAGGGCGTGAAATCGTGCACGTGGAACAGACTACCTAGACGCTTCCTGAGATTCCGAAACAACCTCGAAAGGTCGTTGGATGTCGAAAGTCAACGCAGGCATTCTTGGTACTGGTCGTTCTTATCCGAAGGGCATTCTGACGAATGCCGATCTGGAGAAGATGGTTGACACTTCGGACGAGTGGATAACCACGCGCACCGGCATCAAGCAACGCCGGAAAGCCGGACCCGGCGAATACACGTCCCAGTTCGCGGTGCGTGCGTCGCGCGAAGCGATCAAGCGAGCCGGGATCAAGGCCCATGACATCGACCTAATACTCTGCGCGACGGTGACGCCGGATCAGATTCTGCCTTCGACCGCATGTCTGATTCAGGCGGAGCTGGGCGCGAACAAAGCAGCGGCGATGGACATCGTGGCCGCGTGCTCAGGTTTTCTCTATGGCTTGTCACTCGCGGACGCAATGATTCGCGGCGGACAATCCAAATACGCGCTGGTGATCGGAGCCGAGATTCTGACGCGCTACGTGGATTACACTGATCGTTCGACGTGCGTGCTCTTCGGCGATGGCGCCGGCGCCGCGATCCTCGGGGCGGTGGGAGCTAATCGCGGCATCCTGGCAGCAAGAATTCGCTCCGACGGCCGCTACGAAGAACAACTGTACGCGCCGGGCGGCGGCACAAAGGGTGGCTTCAGCGCCGAGACGATTGCGCGCGGCGACCACTTTTTTAAGATGAAAGGGAACGAAGTGTTCAAGGTTGCTATCCGCTCGATGACCGACATCGCAAGCGAGGTGCTGGACGAGGCGGGATTGAAGACAGAAGACGTCAACCTCTTCATACCGCATCAGGCTAATCAACGGATCACGGATGCCGTCGCGAGCAAGCTGAAAGTCGATAGCTCGAAGGTGTATTCGAACATTGCGATGCACGGGAACACTTCGTCCGCGTCGATTCCGATCGGCCTTGATGAATGCGTAGAATCGCGACGCATCCATGCCGGCGACGTAATTTTGATGGCCTCGTTCGGTGGCGGCGTGACCTGGGGCGGCGTCGTGATGCGCTGGTGACGAGCATTGCCGATTGCCAATTTCCAATTGTCGATTCGTTTTTGGACTCAGTCGTCCATCGTCGATTTCGATAAGGACATCTTCGATAAGGACATATAAGGAATACCGCAAATTGGCAATTGGCAATCGGAAATCGGCAATAGCGTTTCTATTTCCCGGCCAGGGCTCGCAATATGCGGGCATGGGAAAAGACCTGGCCGAAAAGTTTCCGGCGGCCAGGCAGGTCTTTGAAGAAGCAGACGCGGCACTCGGTTTCGCGCTCTCGGAAGTTTGTTTCAACGGTCCGGCGGAGCAGTTGCAGTTGACCGAGAATACGCAGCCGGCGATCTTGACAGTTTCCGTAGCGGCGCTGCGCGCGATGGAATCAGAAGGCTTCGCGGCCCCTGATTTCGTAGCGGGACACAGTCTGGGAGAATACTCGGCTTTGGTAGCTGCAGGATCGCTTTCGTTGGCTGATGCAGTCAGAACCGTGCGCGCACGCGGACGCTACATGCAGGAAGCTGTACCCGTAGGTACAGGCGCGATGGCGGCGATTCTGGGCACGGACATCAAGGTCGTCGGGGCGGCGTGCGCAGAGGCCAGCCAGGGCCTGGTTTGCAGCGCGGCGAATATTAATTCGCCAAACCAGGTGGTCATCGCCGGAGACTCGGCCGCGATCGATCGCGCGATTGTTCTGGTGAAAGAACGCGGCGCCCGGCGGGCCGTGAAACTGAACGTGAGCGCGCCTTTTCATTGTGCATTGATGAGTCCGGCGCAGGAGCGCTTGGCAGCGGACTTGCAGAGTATTGTGTTCGCTAACTTGAAAGTGCCTCTGGTGACAAATGTCGACGCGGGCGTCGTTAGAAGCGGGGTGCAGGCTCGCGAAGCGCTGATTCGCCAGGTGACACAGCCGGTTCGCTGGCTTGAATCAGTTGAATTTTTGACTGGTCACGGTGTACAAAGCTTCGTAGAGATTGGACCTGGAAAAGTTTTGAGTGGGCTGGCACGCCAGATCGATCACAACTTGAGTTGCGTAAACATCGAGGATGAGGCTAGTCTGCGCGCTGCACGTGAGGCGCTCGGCGCCTGAGTAACTTTGGCAAAATAAATTTTTCATAGAGGAGCAAACGAATGCCCGATCAAGAGATTGAGCAAAAAGTAAAACAGATAATCGTTGACGAGCTTGGCGTGGACGAAAATGAAGTGACGCCCAACGCCCGCTTTATCGACGATCTCGGCGCCGACTCGCTGGACACGGTTGAACTGGTAATGCGTTTCGAAGAAGAGTTCGGAATCGAGATTCCGGACGAGGACGCCGAGAAGATTCAAAGCGTGCGCGACGCGTACAACTATATCGACCAACACAAGAGTAAGTGACGGGCCAGGCTGGAAAGTAGCGGACGCTCGGCTGAGTGAGCGGCTTACGGCTGGTCCGCATTCCGCGCGTCACCTGTCACGAAAGGAGTTTGGTTTGAATCGTCGCGTCGTCGTTACGGGCATTGGCCTGGTAACGCCTGTTGGCAACTCAGTCGAGTCCACCTGGTCGGCATTATTGGAGGGGCGAAGCGGTGCCGACTACATTAAGAAGTTCGACGCCGCCAGGTTTGCGGCCCGCTTCGCGTGCGAAGTAAAGAATTTCGATCCGCTGGACTACGTTGAAAAGAAAGAAGCGCGCAAGATGGGCGCGTTCATTCATTACGCCGTCGCTGCCTCGCAGGAGGCCGTCGACGATAGCGGACTGAAGATTGGCGACGACATCGCGGAAGGCGTCGGCACCTACATCAGCAGCGGCATCGGCGACTTCTGGGCCATCGAGCGCGAACACGAGAAGCTTTTGAAAGACGGCCCCGGCCGCGTCTCGCCTTTCTTTATTCCCTCGGCCATCGTCAATCTCGCATCCGGACAAGTTTCCATTAGACATAACGCGAAAGGGCCCAACTCGGCCACGGCCACGGCCTGCTCTGCGGGCGCGCATGCGATTGGCGACAGCTTCAAAATTATTCAGCGCGGCGACGCTGAAGCGATGATTTGCGGCGGCGCCGAGTCGGCGATCACTCCGATGAGCGTGGCGGGGTTCGCGGCCTTGCGCGCGCTTTCGACTCGGAACGACGATCCGGTCCATGCGTCGCGACCGTTCGATTTGGAACGCGACGGATTTGTGATCGGCGAAGGCGCGGGGATCGTAATCCTGGAAGAGCTTGAGTTCGCTCGGCGTCGTGGCGCGCGAATTTACGCCGAAGTTGTGGGCTACGGCATGACTGGTGACGCGTTCCACATCACGATGCCTGACGCCACAGGCTCGGGCGCGGTGCGCGTGATGGAGAAGGCTTTGAAGGACGCGAAGGTTAAGCCGGAAGAGGTCGGCTACATCAACGCGCACGGAACGTCGACGCCTTACAACGACAAGTTCGAAACAATGGCGATTAAGAAGACGTTCGGCGAACGCGCCTACAAGATACCCATTAGCTCGACGAAGTCGATGACCGGCCATCTGTTGGGGGCGGCGGGCGGTGTCGAAGCTATCTTTTCTTTGCTGGCGATTACCCGCGGCATGCTGCCGCCGACCATTAACTACGTTACGCCGGATCCCGAATGCGATCTGGACTACATTCCCAACCAGGCGCGCGCGGCGCAGATCGACTATGCCTTGTCGAACAGCTTCGGATTTGGCGGGACAAACGCGGCGTTGTTGTTCAAGAGATACGAAGAATAGGAATGATCTTTGAACTTTGATCTTTGGTCTTAGACCGTTACCGGAGCCGCCCGCCGACCCGTCAAAGATCAAAGGGCAAAGTTCAAAGATCGAACCCGTCACTTTGTCATGAAGATTCTAGTTTTAATGAAGCAGGTCCCCAACAAAGACGCGATCCTGCGAATCAATAAGGAATCAACCTGGATTGAAGAAGCCGACCTCTCGTTTGAAGTAAGCGAATCGGACGGTTATGCGCTCGAAGAGGCGCTGCGCATAAAAGAAAAAGTCGGCGGCGAAGTCGTGGTTTGCTCGATGGGCCCGCAGCGCGCGAAGAGCGTTATCAAAGATGCGCTGGCGCGCGGCGCTGATCGCGCAATCCACGTGCTCGGCGACGATGTTGTGCATCTGTCACCATTCGCGGCGGCGAGCGTGCTGGCGGAAGCGATTCGCGATGAACAGGCCGACTTGATCATGACTGGGTTACAGTCGGATGACTATGGCTACGCGCAAACCGGCGTCATTCTCGCGGAGCTTCTCGGCCTGCCGCACGCGACGATCGTGATCGAAATTGACGCCACGGGTGAACAACTTCGCGTTAAGCGCGAGCTGGAAAGCGGCTGGTACCAGTGGTACACGATGTCAAAGCCGGCGCTGCTAACCATTCAATCCGGCATCAGCCAAATTCGTTACGCGACTTTGAAGGGGATCATGGCGGCCAAGAAGAAAGAGATAAAGGAGGTCGCGCCGTCAGCCGAAATCACTAATCGACCTTCGCACCAGCGCATCGAAAAGATTTACCTGCCGCAGAAATCAAAGCAGACGCAGTTGCTGGGCGGCGGCGACGCTAAGAGAGGCGCGGTCGAGTTGGCAGAGAAACTTCGAACTGAAGCGCGCGTAATTTGAGTAGCATGGACTTCAGTCTGTGATTACTATCGCGCAAGCTTCTCGCGGGAAAGGGTCACAGACTGAAGTCTATGCTACTAAGACGTCATGAGTAACGGAATTCTAGCTTTCATCGAACATAAAGCAGGCGAGTTGAACAAGACTTCGCTCGAAGCCATCGCGGCCGCGCAAAAACTCGGCGGCGATACTGGCCAAAAAGCAACGGCCGTGGTGTTGGGTTCTGGCGCGCAGACGCTGGCGCAGGACATCGCTGCTTACGATTTGGCAAAGGTCGTTAACGTAGATCATCCTCAACTGGCCGAATACACACCCGACGCTTACGCCGCAGCGATGGAGCAAGTTGTGCGCGCGCGCGAGCCGCAATACGTCATCATGTCGCACACCTATCTGGTGCGCGACTTTGCGCCGAAAGTGGCCGCGCGCTTTGGGAAGGGACTGATCGGCGACTGCATTCGCATGAACGTCGACGCGGGGAAGGTGACATTCACGCGCCGCATTTTTCTCGGCAAGCTGGATGCGGATGTCATATCGGACGGCGAGGTCCCGACGTTTGTGACGTTCCAATTGGGCGCTTTCCGCGGCGATCAGGCACGGAAGGGAAGCGGCGCGGCTATTGAAACTATGCACGTCGATGTTGGCCAGATTCGCATGAAGCCCGAAGCGCCATTTCAGGAAGTCAAGCAGGCCGTCGATCTAACGAAGGCTAGTATCATCGTCGCTGTCGGACGTGGCATCAAGAGCAAAGACAACATCGCGCTGGCGGAAAAGCTCGCCGAAGTTCTGGGCGCGGATCTGGCGGCCTCGCGTCCGATCTGCGACGCTGAATGGCTGCCGATCGATCGGCAAATCGGATCATCGGGACAGACGGTGGCGCCGAAACTTTACGTCGCGATTGGTATCTCGGGCGCGATTCAGCATCTGGTCGGCATGAAAAACTCCGGGACGATCGTCGCTATCAACAAAGATCCAGAGGCTCCAATCTTTGACGTTGCCGATTACGGAATCGTGGGCGATCTCTTCGAAGTCCTGCCCGTGCTTACCGAGGAAATCAGGAAGCTCAAAGCCTGACGACCGCCTGACCGATCTCTTCGTGACAAGCCCGCCATGCTGCGATAGAATTCGCGCGCACTTTCCGGAGTATTCTTTAACAGCTTTTGATGGAGATCATCCATGCGTAAATTCAAACTGTCGTGTTTGTGTCTATCCATTATTGCGTTCGTACTTTGTTTCGTCGTCGTCGGTGACAACACGCGGCGAGCGAGTGCACAAAACGACTCGGCCGTGTTTCTTGATTCGTCGAGCTTGCCGACACCCGGCGACAGCCACAGCTTTGACGTAGCGAACATGGATCGCAGCGCCGCTGCCTGCCAAAACTTTTTCCAGTACGCGAATGGCGGCTGGACTAAGAGCAATCCCGTGCCGGCGGCGTATTCGAGGTGGGGGCGGTTCGACGAATTGGCGGAAAAGAACCGCGACGTGGTGCACCAGATTTTGGAAGATGCGGCAAAGAACCGGAGCGCGGCCAAAGGCAGCAACGAACAGAAGATTCGCGACTACTACGCGGCGTGCATGGACGAAGCCAGGGTGGAAGCTGACGGCGTGAAACCTATTCAGTCGGAACTCGATCGCATCAGTAAGATCAAAGATCAGCAGACGCTCCAGGCCGACGTTGCGCACTTGCACGGCATCGGCGTGCCCGTGCTGTTTCGGTTCGGATCGGGACAGGATTTCAAAGATGCGACGCAGGTGATCGGCCAGTTGAATCAGGGCGGGCTGGGACTGCCGGATCGTGACTACTATCTGAATCCGGACGAGAAATCGAAAACCATTCGCGCTAAGTACGTCGCGCACGTAACCAGGATGTTTCAGTTGCTGGGCGACGACGCGACCGCGGCGGGGAATGAAGCGAATGCAGTGATGTCGATCGAGACAAAGCTGGCTGAAGCGTCGATGAAGCGCGAAGACCTGCGCGTGCCGGAAGCGCGTTATCACAAAATGAAGGTTGCTGACCTGAAAGCTCTGGCGCCTGATTTTGGCTGGGACTCGTATTTCAAAGGCGTCCGAGTCAATCTCGCCGACTTGAACGTCGGCATGCCGGATTTTGTCAAAGCAGAGAGCAAGCTGTTGACGACAACTTCGCTCGACGATTGGAAGACGTATCTGCGCTGGCATCTGGTGAATGCGCGCGCGACGGCCTTGCCGAAAACATTCGTTGACGAAGACTTTGATTTCAAAGGCCGAACGCTTACCGGCGCGCAGGAGTTGCTGCCGCGCTGGAAGCGTTGCGTGCAATCCTCCGACCAGGCGTTGGGAGAAGCGATCGGGCCCATGTACGTGCGAAGGCAATTTCCGCCGGAAGCCAAAGCGCGGGCGGTGGCTATGGTGCAGAACTTGATCGCAGCGCTGCATGACGATCTGCAGACGCTTTCCTGGATGAGCGAGACGACGCGCCAGCGCGCCACCGCCAAGCTCGAAGCGTTCATGCGCAAGATCGGATACCCGGACAAATGGCGCGACTACTCGACCGTCAGGATCGATCGGCAGTCCTACGCCGGCAACATCGATCGGGTCAGCAGCTTCGAAGTACATCGTCAGTGGGCAAAGATTGCCAGGCCAGTCGATCGCACAGAATGGGGCATGACGCCGCCGACCGTGAACGCCTACTACAATCCGTCGATGAATGAAATCGTTTTTCCGGCGGGCATCCTGCAATGGCCGTTTTTTGACGCGCAGGCCGACGACGCGATCAATTACGGCGGCATCGGCGTCGTGATTGGACACGAGATGACACACGGCTTTGACGACAGCGGCGCGAAATTCGATCCGCAGGGGAATCTGAAGAACTGGTGGACGGATGATGACCTGCAAAAGTTCAAAGCGCGTGCGCAGTGCATCATCGATCAGTTCGACAGCTACGAAGTGCAACCGGGCTTGCACGAGAAGGGTAAGCTCGTGACCGGCGAGAGCATTGCCGACCTGGGCGGACTGGCGATCGCTTACGCGGCATTTCAGAAATCGATGCAGGGAAAGCCGCGACCGCCGGACATCGACGGCTTCACGCCACAGCAGCGTTTCTTTCTCGGCTATGCGCAAATCTGGGCGCAGAACGTGCGCCCGGAGTTCGAGCGTCAGTTGGTAGTCATTGACTCGCATCCGCTCGGGCGGTTTCGCGTAAACGGACCGCTCTCGAACATGCCGCTGTTCGCGCAGGCTTTCCAGTGCAAAGATGGCGACGCGATGGTGCGGCCGCCGGACAAGCGCTGCCAGATCTGGTGAGCGTTGGTCATGCGTCGCTGCCAGCGGAGCAATGAACCGGAGGCGGCTGCATGGTAATTCTATGCGCGGCCTTTGTAGTCAAATGCTTCAAACTCAATCGAAGGTCTGAACGCCATGATAAACCAATTCTTCAATTCAAAACTTCAGCGACTCGCACCGGTACTCGTGCTCGCTTTCTTGATCGGCGCCTGCGGCTCAGTCGTTGCCCAACAGTTCAATCCCGAACTATTCAAGTCTCTTCACTGGCGCAGCATCGGGCCGTTTCGCGGCGGCAGAACACGCGCCGTAGCGGGCGTGCCTTCGCAACCGAACGTGTTTTATATCGCGCAGGTCAACGGCGGCGTTTGGAAGACGGACGACTATGGCCGCACCTGGACGCCGATCTTTGACGATCAGCCGACCGGCTCAGTCGGCTGCATCGCGGTCGCGGCTTCTGATCCGAACATTGTTTATGTGGGCAGCGGCGAAGGGTTGCAGCGGCCGGACCTCTCGGTTGGCGATGGCATTTACAAATCGACCGATGCGGGAAAGACGTGGACGCATCTGGGCTTGCGCGACGGCCAACAGATTCCACAAATCGCAGTCGATCCGCGCGATCCGAATCACGTCCTGGTTGCAGTTGCCGGTCATCCCTACGGACCCAACGAAGAGCGCGGAATTTTTCGATCCGTTGACGGTGGGCAAACTTTCGAGAAAGTCCTTTACAAGGACGAGAACATTGGCGGCGCGGACGTGGTGATCGATCTTGCGAACCCGGACGTCGCCTACGCGTCGTTGTGGGAAGCGCGCCAGGGCCCGTGGGAGAACGGCGCGTGGACCGGAACCGGCGGCGGAATATTCAAGTCAAACGATAGCGGCAAAACCTGGCAGCAATTGAAGGGCGGCCTTCCCGAAGGAATCGTCCAGGCGAACCTGGCGATCTCGCTGAGTTCACCCAATCGTCTTTTTGCTTCGGTCGCTACTCCGAACGGCGTGAACCTGTATCGCTCTGATAACGGCGGCAATGCCTGGACCATCGCGACGACGGATCCCAGGCCCGCTGGTCGAATTGGTGGTGGCGATCTTTGCGTGCCACGATTCGATCCGAAGAATCCCGATGTGGTCATTGTTGCGAGCACTGTCACCTGGAAATCGACTGACGGTGGGAAGACTTGGACAGCCTTTCGCGGCGCACCCGGCGGCGACGACTATCAGAACGTCTGGATCAATCCGAACAATTCAGATGTGATCATGCTGGGCAGCGATCAAGGCGCGATCATTACGGTCAACGGCGGAAAGTCGTGGA
>DASZZL010000082.1:0-2086 GCA_035545035.1 Pyrinomonadaceae bacterium | reverse complement strand
AGCACCGCAGCAATGACGACGTTCGGCCGATCAAACTGAATATAGTGACCCGCATCGAAAACAACCTGATGTTGGCTTTGAGCCGACCACGATGCTTCTTCATCGTGCAAGTTTTTCCAAATTTCTTGAAACTGCCTGCCTTGTTCAGGAGTTAATTTGAGATACGCAAGAACTTCGGCAGACATCGGCTCCATTCCAGTCAATACAAACAGGGGGCGGTCACTTAGCTGGCGAGCTGTTCCCGCCTCTGCGAGGGTTTCGCCGTATGCGTCAGTTTCCGTCAGCATCGAGTCTAGGGAGGTCGGGCTATAGGCCAACACAGCATCAGATGCGAACGCCGGCCGGTTACGTAGCTCACGAGGGGACTTCTCTAATAAAGGCACTATGACCATACGCGTTATCCCTGTCCACGCGAGCGCTGCAGCGGCCTTTTCAATGAGACGCAACTGCACGGGTTTGGAAAGCGACGCTACGGCTTTGAACCTTTCGCCCTGATCTGGATGTGATGCGTCCACAAAAACCAATCCCGCCACTTCCGAACCAAAGTATTTCGTGTAAATCATGATGTAAGGGCCACCCAGAGAGTGTCCGACCAGCACGTACGGTGCCTTCTCACCGGCATTCAGCAATGTGAGATGCAGGTCCTCCGCGATGGTTTTCCCATTTTGAGCTCCACCGCTCGGGTCGCTCCACATGATCCCGGCCCGGCTATAGGCGCAGGCTCGCGTCGCTTTCGCAATCTCGTCATGGATCGCTGACCAGCTAAGAGAACCGTTGAGGTCCACGCCTGACTCAAATACTACGGTAGGTGTTCCGGCACCACGACAGTCTAGCTGAATACGCCTTCCACCTATATCCACCAGTTCGCCAATCGGTGGGAACTCGTTTCTCGCGCGACACCTACTGATCACTTCATAAATAGCACCACATGTAGTACAGATAAAGACGAGCATAAATAATACCAAGACAATATGACGTCCAGATTCCCTCATCTCACCCTCTTAGAAGCATGTTTCAGCATGACAAAGAAACACCTTCGACATCTTAGACATTCATATTTTCAAATAGAAAACAATGCTTTAATAATTGCCAAGATAAAGTCAAAAACTGCTGCAATTACAGAAGTTAAGATACCCACAGAATTTATTATCGCCGCATGTATATTTACTTCTTCTGTCTAGGGTTCGGTTTTTTGGCATTGTCAACGCGTCCAGAAGGATGATCCATTACCTGCATCGACTGCCATTTGTACCAAGTTAGGGCAACTGGCATCGCAATAAGAATCCAGGATATGCCCTACATAGCGTGCACGCAAGAAGAGTGCTGAATGATAGGCCGTCGTTCATATCTGCACACTCACGGCAAACCGCATAATTCTTAACACGAACGCTTCGTTAAAATTTGAAAACCGCAAAGCGGTTCTTGCCGATCAAGAGGTTAAGCGGCGGCAACGATTTAGGAAAAGCGTGGTGTTCGATACTGCGTCAGGGAATATGGCGGATTTCGTCATAGCGCGAATATATCTGGTTCTGGCGCTCTGGCGTCATTCAGGCGGCTTGAGCGAATGGCGGCTATCCACCCAATGCGGACCTATCGGTCAGGTACCAAGCGTTTGGTTTTATCCACTAGGGCGAATGATACGCAGTACCAGAGCTGCGTCCGCGATAGCCTCTGCCCCGAGGCAAGCAGAATCACCATCTAACCACAACCTTGTGCTATAGGAACGCCGCTCGCTTCGCCTTTTCCGCGCGGCCATGCTTGTCTCGGTAGCTGCCGAGTGGCCACAAACCCAAAGAGGCGCGGCGCATCGCTTCGGGGAGATTGATGACCAGACGCATACGCAAGGCTGTTTTTCCCGTCGCCGGTTTGGGAACACGGTTTCTTCCTGCCACCAAATCGATCCCCAAGGAGATGTTGACCGTTGTCGATCGCCCGGTCCTTCAGCATGTCGTCGAGGAAGCGCGCGAGGCCGGAATCGAGCATTTTATCTTCGTGACCGGGCGCAACAAGGCGGTCATCGAGGATCATTTCGACATCTCCTATGAGCTCGACGACACTTTGAAAAAGCGCGGCAAGCTGAAGGAAT
>DASZZL010000081.1:0-1854 GCA_035545035.1 Pyrinomonadaceae bacterium | reverse complement strand
ATAGACTGCGATCACATCCATCAGACCGGCCGGAAACGGATGCTCCGGCGCGAGACGATAATCTGGCACGAACACGCGAAATCCCTGTTGGGCGAAGGCCGAGCTGAACGATCTATGTGTTCGCGCCGAGCACGCGACATATCCTCCGCCATGGACGTAGAGAAGCGTTCTGTCCGTCGAGGTGCCGTCCGGAATGTGGTTGGAATTTGCGCGGCGCAATCTCCAGCGATGTGAACGTATCAGATTGTCGATTGGCTTCAAAGTAGGCCTCGCGCAGAGAAAGCGAGCCTGTAGGAAGCCCGCCGGTGAGTTTTTTGAGAGTCGGGGGCTTAGGTAAGTACCCCCATTTTAATGCGGCGGCGGCGTCCATCACGCGACGAGATCAATCCCCGGGTCAAGCCCGGGGACTTGATCGATGGGCTTGGTGGCGAGGGTCTGCCAACCATCAACCTTGCGCATGTTGATCTGACCGGAAGCAAGCAGCGCCCAGAACAGCATGGCAGCAGTTTCTGCAGAAGGCAGCACGGTCTGAGTCTTGATCCTGCGCTTGAACTCCTCGTGCAATCGCTCGATGGCATTCGTTGTGCGTGCGCTGCGCCACTGGCTCGGCGGCAGACCGGTGAAGGTGAAGAGACGATCTCCCGCTTCCTCCAGGCTGTCGGTGACGGCGCGATGCTTGAGCCGCCACTTGCGGATGAAGGCTTTGCGACGGACCTCAATCTCCTCACGCGTCGCCGCGTAGATCATATCGTTGTAATCGGCGCTGATCTCGTCGTGCAGGCGCTCGGGCGCATGCGCCAGCAGGTTCCTGTGCTTGTGAACCGTGCATCTCTGGACCGGCACGCCATTCCAGACGGCGGCAATCGCGCTTTCAAGCCCGGGCGCGCCATCAACGATCAGGAACTCGGGCTGCCGCAGGCCACGCTTGATGAGATCGTCGAGGACGGTGCGCCAGGCCTCGGTGCTCTCGCCGCCCATGCTCTTGATCGCGAGCACCACTTTCTGACCATCGGCACGCACCCCAATGACGACGAGCAACGAGATGGATGTCGCTTTGCGGTCGAGCCGCACGCGCACGACAGTACCATCGAGAATGAGCCGCACGATCGGTTCTTCGGCCAGCGAGCGGGCATTCCAGGCATCCCAGTCGCTCTTCACCTTGCGCCAGACTCGGCTCACCGTGTCCTTGCCGACCGCGCCACCAAATAGGGAGCCGAGCGCACGGCGCACCCGGCGCGTATTGGTGCCGGCGAGGTAAGTGCCGGCGATCAATGCGTCGGCAACGAGCGTGCGGCGCTGGTAGGTCCGCAACGCTTGGCTCTTCCATTCCGTGGTGTTGCCGTCAGGAGCGTTCAGCCGGGCGCGCGGCATATCGATCTTCACTTGGCCGAAGCTTCCCAGCAGCGACCGCGATCGGTGGCCGTGGCGGTGACCCGTGACGCCGCCTGCGTCTTGGGTTTCGCCGCTCGGCAACTTCGCTCGGCGAGCATAGCGCGGCCGCGATAGCGCCTCGTCGAGCTCGCCTTCGATCATGGCCTGGATGAATTCGCGAACTCGATCGCGCAGGCCGGCTTCTATCGGGTCAAACCAGTTGTCGAAAAGATTGAGAGCTGTGTCGGTTTCTGACTGCGGTACGTAGGAGGACGTGCTATTGCTTGTCATGGCGTGATCTCCGCCGGCGTTCCAACGCCGGAATCGCTTGTTGGACCAAGCTGGAGATTACGCCGCCTTCAATTTCCAACCACCCCTGCTACACCACCAGCATGATCCCGAAAAGTTGCAGACTTTTCGGATAAGATCATGCGCCAAAACAGAAACTTAGAGCAAAGTCGCGATTCAATCTGAAGCGACTTT
>DASZZL010000080.1:0-1917 GCA_035545035.1 Pyrinomonadaceae bacterium | reverse complement strand
AGCAAATACATTTCCATCTGGTTCATGAGCTCCGGCGCATTCAGCGGCTGCATCTCGCGCGCCAGCTTGATATCAAACACCAGGATCGCTTGATCGGACACGCGCCGATACTCGTTTGTCAGCGCCCAGGCCTGCTTGTTGTCGCTCCAGTTGAATTCCGCGTCTCGCTTGTGTTGGCCGTCGTCCATGCGCAAGTGGTAAGTGCCCAGGTGCGCAAAATTCTTCGCCGCCTGATAATTCTCGCTTGAATCAAGAAAACGCAAATCGCTCCACAAACCAAAAATGCGCCCCAGCGCGCCGGTCGACAATTCGATCGGCTCGATGATCGGCGTCGCGTCGCCTCGGTGCTCAAAGGTAATTTTGCCGCGGCCGCTCGCGTCATGCTCGATCAAGATATGACTGATGAGAAACTCCTGCTTCGTGAACTCCCACGAGTAGCGCGTCGGATCGGGCAGCTTCTTGTTTTCTTCACGCCGCTGGGCAGTTGAGCCGGCTTCCTGCGGACGATCGTTACGTTTTGTTTGAGGTTGATCTTGCCCGTGGCAGATCGCCGCGCTCACAATGACCAAAGCGGCAAGAATCAATCGATTTAACTTTCTCATTTGAGGCAAGCAGGATAGATCAGTTCGCGCTGCGCATTCAATGCGGGCGGAGAGCCCACGCTCGCGGCGCTATTCAAACCTGACTGAGACGAGTTTGGACACACCCACTTCTTCCATCGTCACGCCGTAAAGCGCGCGCGCTGTTTCCATGGTGCGTTTGCTGTGCGTGATGACGATGAATTGCGTGTCCGCTGACATGCCGACAACCTTATCGGTGAAGCGCCCGATGTTCGCTTCGTCCAGCGGCGCGTCAACCTCGTCAAGCAGACAGAAGGGAGAGGGACGATAATGAAATATTCCGAGGACCAGCGCCAAAGCGGCCATCGCCTTTTCGCCGCCTGAGAGCAGCAAAACGTTTTGCAGACGCTTGCCGGGCGGTTGCGCGATGATATCGATGCCAGATTCGAGTTCGTCGTCCGTATCGATCAGGCTCATCTCGCCACGGCCGCCACCAAATAATTCCTGGAAAAGCTCGCTGAAGTTCTGGTTGATCTTCTCGAAGGCGTCGCGGAAGCGCTCGCGCGAACGTCGCTTGATCTCGCGCAGAGCTTCTTGGGTCGAAGCGATCCCCTGCGTGATGTCTTCGCGCTGCGTCGTCAGGAAAGCCAGACGTTCGTCGTTCTCTGACAATTCTTCCAAAGCCATCATGTTTACGGCGCCGAAATTCTCGAGTCTCTCGCGCAAGTCTTCGACGCGAGCGCGGCCCTCTTCGAGATCGAACGATTCATCCGGCGGCAGTTCGCGGGCGATTTCTTCGAGACTCTGATTCAGTTCGTTCGCGCACGACTCGCGCACAAAGTTGACCCGCGCCATCGCTTCAGCGCGCTGCACCTCGACGGCGGCGCGGGCGTCGCGTGATGCCGCCGCTGTGCGATTAAGTTCCGCCAGCTCTGCGGCGAGCGCATCGGCGCGTTCGCGAGCTTCAGTCAAACTCGTCGTCGCTTGAGCAATCTGATTTTCTTCCCGTGCTTTCTCTTCCTCGACGGTCGCCGCGAGGCGATCGATTTCCGTGATCGAGCCATGTAACCCTGCAACGCGAGTCGTGCCTTCGCCGATCTCCAGGTTGTGTCGCTCGATCCGCGAGCTGACGTCTTCGCGCTCAGCTTGCAGGCGGCGCAGATCGGACGACGTGGACCGGCGCCGTTCGGCCGCCGCGGCTGCTTCCGAACGCTGTTGATTAAGAATCTCGTTTTCCGCTTCTGTCTGTCGTCGCACGTTCGCCAGCACCGAGCCTGCTTGATCGATTCGTTCGCCGGTGGCGCGACGCGCAGCTTCCGCCATCTCTGCCTCGGCAGTCGTTTTCGCGCGACGCTCT
>DASZZL010000079.1:0-10491 GCA_035545035.1 Pyrinomonadaceae bacterium | reverse complement strand
CATTTGGTCGCTGAGGATTTCGAGGGAAACAAGATCGAGTTCACAACGCCGCTGCTGTTCGCCGATCAGGCCTTTGCAAAGAATCATGATTTGATCCAAAAGGCCCAGAAGGACTACGAAAGCACTAACCCCCAGATGGTTAAGCGGCGCAAACGCGACCTGCGCGGCCAGAAAATAATGCTAGCCGACAGCAGTAAGCCGGGCGACACGACCTTCGAAACACAGACGATTACCTTTGGCGCCGAGATTCCCACCGACCCGCAGATGAGTCATCTCGGCGAAGACAGTCCGCAGTTCTATCCGGCTGTGCGCAAGGCCGAATTAATCATTCCGTCGCTCAAACACATCGCCGACAATCATCAAGCCGGCGAGATCAAATTCGCTGATGCGTATCTCAAGTTCGGCCTCAACGACACCGCTAACAACCACGGGCAGCTTTTCGGCGAGTTCATCAGCGGCATCGATCTGAATTTCTCGGGCAAGGGCGACAAGTCGGGTGCGCTGGTCACGCCCAACATGAAAATTTCCGGCCTGTCGCGTCTGATGGGGCCGGTTGCGGGCGATGTCAACAAAGTAGTCGGCGGCGGCTTTGATCCGAAAGACTTTTTCGCGGGCCTCTCGCCACAGATCTTCGGCTGCATCGATCTGTTCAAACTTATCGGCGGCGTCGATCCAGGGAAGCTCCTCGACAAGCTTGACCTGGTACCGAAGTTTATTACCGAGGCGCTCAACAACATCGAAGCATTCCTGGTCGAGGCACAGAACTTCCAAAACACTTTGAAGTCGATTTCGGGATCGGTCGGCGGTCTGCAAAGCACGGTCGATGCGCTCATCGCTGACGCGAAGACGATCATCGAAACGGACCTGCCCGATATCCTCAAGCCGCCGTTCGATACGATCTGGAATGCAAAGCTGGCGAAACTCTCTTCCGATCTGAGCACCTTCAGCGGCGACTTTGCGACGCTGGGCAGTGGCTTGCCGGGCGCCAACATCGCCGATGGCGCGAAGCGCGAGCTACAGAAAAACATCGCGAACTTCAATCACTATCTGAACGACGTGGCGTCGTTCATCAACGACGTCAAAGCCTTTGCCGGCGCGATCCCGACCGAACTGCCGAAAGAGATCAAGGTCAAGTTCGACTGGAAGCCGAAGATGACGGATTGGGGATTTGACGCCAGCCATCCGCTCTTCATCGCGCACAACGGCGCAACTCCATGCACGCTGCTGATTGGCGTCGAAGTGCGCGCGAAGACCGACGGCAAATCAGCGCCGGTGGCGGACATTATTTGCAGCCTCGAAAACTTCACGCTTGATTTGATCGCGCCGGCGAGTTTTATCCAACTCTCTTTCAACAAGATTCAGTTCCTGGCCGGCACGGCGAAGAAAGCCGACGTCAATGTCGAGATGGGCGGCATCAAGTTTGTCGGCGTGCTTTCGTTCGTCGAAGCGCTGCGCAGTTTGATCCCGCTGAACGGCTTCAGCGATCCGCCGGCCATCGACGTTTCGGCGAGCGGCATCCACGCCAGTTTTTCAATCGCGCTGCCAAACCTGGCCATGGGCATGTTCAGCATGCAGAACCTGAGCCTGGGCGCTGGCTTCACGATTCCGTTCATCGGCGATCCGCTGAGTGTCTATTTCAATTTCTGCAAACGCGAGAGCCCGTTCCTGCTGACGGTGTCGATGCTTGGCGGCGGCGGATTCTTCGGCATCACGCTCGATCCACACGGCGTGCAAATTCTCGAAGCCGCGTTCGAATTCGGGGCCGTGCTCGCGCTTGACTTCGGCGTGGCCAGCGGCAGCGTGCACATCCTGGCCGGGATCTATTTCAAGATCGAAGCAGGCAATGGTTCGCTCACCGGCTACCTGCGCATCGGCGGCGAAGTTGACGTGCTCGGATTGATTTCCGCATCGATCGAGCTGCGCATGGAATTGAGTTACGAGTTCAGCTCGGGCAAGTGCGTGGGCCGCGCGACGCTGACCGTCGAAGTTCATGTGTTGTTCTTTAGCGCATCGGTCGAAATTAGCTGCGAACGAAAATTTGCCGGCTCAAGCGGCGATCCAAACTTCGAGCAACAGATGGGGCCTTATATGCTCAACGGCGCGACTGTGAAGCCGTGGGATGATTACAGCATGGCGTTCGCAGCTTGAGAGGATTTCTCCCTTCTCCCTCTGGGAGGAGGGTCGGGGAAGAGGGGCATGAGCTGGACGGCTTCAAGCCCTCACCCCAGCCCTCTCCCAAAGGGAGAGGGAGTGAAATAGATATACGAATCATGGTGAAGACTCAACGCATCATCTGGACTGCTTTGCCAAACGGCGTGAACGGCACCACGCTGAAGCTTTCCGTTTTTGTCTCGCCGCGGCTTTACAACAACAGTGATACGCAGCTTAGCGACTACCCTGACTTTGTTAATTGGGCGAAGCGCGTCAACGAGGTCAAATTCAGCGTCGAGTTCAAGGGCGGCCCCAAGCTGAAGGCAAAGGTTGTCACCGACAAAGCCGACAACGATCTCTGGACCACGGTTTTCAAGTCCAACACGTTTGTCCGCGCTTACAAGTTTGCGGACGCCGGCAAGCGCGTGATTCGATCGTTTCCCGTCGCCGGCGTGATGGGTTATCTGAAAGGTCTCTACACCACCGCCGGCCAGCAATCGCCGACGGTGCTGCCGCGCCTGAAAACGGGAAAGGGCGAGGAAGATTATTTCGGACTCAACGATTTGCTCAACCAGCTCGGCCCGCTTCGCGACACCAGACAAAATCGTCTGCTTAGTCAGGGTGCGTCATTTGAGAAGCAGTTCGACGCACTGTTTGGAAATCGCGAAGGCGGAAAAGTGATTCGGCCTAACTACACTCCTCCCGGCATGACGGCGCAGCAATTTGCTTTTGTGCAGCTCGACTTTTTCTACGATCGCAAACGCAACAAGAATCTCACCGACGAACAACTGCACCCGAAGCCGACGCCCAAGCGTCTGGCGAAATTTCAGAATGCCGCCGACAAGCTCAATCCGAAGCTCGATTTTCATCAGATGGTGGCAGGGCTCGGCGACTATCCGGAACTCGAGCGCAAGCTCGGATTGCTAATCGACCTTGAAGTCGAGGTTTCCACCAGCGGATCGCTCGCAACGCTGCTGGCTTCGCACTCGATTCGCATTCTGCCCGAGTGGACTTCGCCCGCGTCGGCTTTCAATAACGACTTTGCGCCGTGGACGAAGTTGCTCGCCGGAAAATTCGTCGCCGAACCAAAACCCGCCAGCGATCTTTTGAACGGCATGCTGAAGCTGGCAAATGCTGATGCGCGGTTTTTGCCTGACAGCAAAGCCGATTTCGATCTGCTGCAACTTGATGTGGACGGCGGCTCGCTGAAGACGCTCGATTTCGCTGGCAACATGCGGCGCTGGCTTTCGGTGCCGCGGGCTTACACTGCGCCCAATGACGGCGGACTTCCCTCATTTCGAACTTGCGGTCTGGCTTTGGTAAAACGCGCGCGCGCATTCAAGCTGGCCTCAACTCTGCTGGCAATGGCCCCGAACAATCAGGCGGTCGAGAACAGTCCGCCTTCAGTCGACATGAATTTGCCGGTGCTGCTTTTCGCCGACGATCTGGTGCGCGGTTATCGTGTCGATATTTTTGACAAGACGAATGCCAGCACCGCAGCGTGGCGCTCGCTGTGCAAACGCGTCGGCACTTATTCGTTTCCGACTTCAAGTCAGAAGGCGTTGAGAATTCCCGACGAAGGTTACGTCAAAGGCGCGACGGCGAGTTCGACGGTCAATGGCGCGAGCGACAGCGATCTTTACTTGCACGAGACACTGTTTCAATGGGAAGGCTGGAGCCTGAGCGCGCCGCGACCCGGCAAGACGATTATCGCGCAGAACTATGACAACAACGGCAATCCTTTGCCGAAACAGGACGAGAAGGTCGAGCCGTCGCGGAACACCGCCATCGATGGCGTCAACATCGAAACCGCATTCGTGCCACAGCCGGGTACTTTGCCGCGCCTGCGGTTTGGTCACACCTATCGAATGCGCGTGCGGGCTGCCGACATCGCCGGCAATTCGCTCCCCGCGGAATCGAAAGACGATTCACAGGCGTCGCAGGAACATCTCTTCGCGCGATTCGATCCCGTAGTTCCGCCGGCTCTGGTCCTGCGCGATCGCACGAGCGGCGGCGAGTCGGTCGAGCGCATGGTGATTCGCAGCAACTACGACAAGAAAGTTGAAGACTACATCGCGCTGCCGGCCGTAACGAACGCGCTCAGCGGCAAGGATTATAAGTATCAGAAAGAGAACGAGCGTCACATCGCGCCGCCGAAAACTTCGCAGCAGATGGCCGAGCTGCACAGCAAGTTTGACGATTTCATCGGCTTCGACGCGGCGACCAGCACCAAAAAAGATTACGACAAAGGCTACAAACTGGCGCTGAAAGAAGAAGGAACGTTTCTCGACACCGAAGTTTACGATCCGCAAACCGATTCGAAGAAACCGGTCAGCGGCATTGAATTAGTCACGCCTGCCGGCGTTTCCGCGGCGCAGACAACGCTGCCGCTCAGTCCCCCGGGCAGCGCGCTGACCGCGGGCCAATACGTGATTCACAAGGAAGACGATCTGCTGCTGCCGTATCTGCCCGATCCATTCGCGCGCGGCGTGGCGTTTGTCGGGTTGCCGCGTGTCGCCGGCGCCGGCGCGCTCGGTTCAGACGCGGGCGCGACTAAAGTTCAAATCATGAGTCTCGATCCCGTCGATCAAAAACAAAAGCTGAGTCTGCTGAAGACTCAATTCGACGGTGCGTGGCCCGACGCCAAACCATTTCGCATCTCTATCGTCGAAGGCAGCGGCGCTCCGGTGTGGAAGAATCACGTGCTCACCGTCTTTTTGCAGAAGGCGGAAACCGCGCGCATTCGTTACAGCTCGTATCTCAACAAAGACGATCTTGGGCAGATGGGCGTCTGGAGCTGGTTCGCTGATCAGTTGAAGCTCGAGCCGTATGCGACCGCGGGACAGCACTGGATGCTGACACCGTTCCGCCATCTGGAACTGGTCCACGCCGTGCAGCAACCGCTCAAGGAACCAAAGTTCTACAAAATGCAGACGCGGAAATTGAAGTACGGCGACACGTTCGCGGTCTTTGACGGCAACGTCGATCTCGATTCAAAGAGCAGTGGAAAGATCGAAGTACTCGCACAGTGGAGCGAGTGGGTGGACTCTCTCGCGGAAGCAGGGCCCAGGCGAATTAACGTTGAGGGCACAGCTTTCGAGCTGAAGATTCCGGCGCCGGACTATCGCTTGAGGCCTGACGGATCGATTGCTCAGGACACGAAAGATATTGTCGACGTCAATCCAGGGCTGAGCCTTTCCAACGTCATCAAACACGAATTTCACGACACCCATTATCGCAAGATTGATTATCACATCGTCGCGACCACGCGCTTTGCTGAATATTTTCCGCCTGAGATCATTGGTGATCAAAAGAACATCTCGCGAGATAGTGATCCTGACACCTCTTGGAGACTGCATCCTGAGCAGAAAGTTACTCCGAAAGTTCCTAAAGCCACTTTCAAAGTGCTGAACTCGGCGCGGCCCGCGGCGCCGAAGGTTCTTTACGTCGTGCCGACTTTCAAATGGGATCCGCCGCCTTCGGAGACCGGCGATCGCAAACATGAGTGGCGGGCGCCGAAGATAGGCCTGGGGCTGCTGGCAGAATCAGCGCAGCGAGGGAGGGGCGGCAAGACCCTCGCGAGCAGACGCACCGGCAACGGCTTGCGCGTTTATCTCGAGCGTCCGTGGTATTCGTCCGGCGACGAAGAGAAACTCGGCGTGGTTTTGCGCGAGGCGCCGAAGGGCTTAATCAGTATCGCTCCCGGCATAATCAGCGCGATTACCGGTTCGGGTTCAGGCGGTTCGAGCGGAGGCCCGAACGACCCGCTCAAGCCTTTCGTGACGCAGTGGGGCATGGATCCGATCTGGAGTTCAGCTTTGCCGAAGCCATCGCCGCGAGTCGAAGATTTCAAGCTGGCTTCAGCTTCAATGGCCGGGTTAACGCTGGATGAACTGTCCGGAGTGACGGTCGCCGTCGCTGGTCACGATGTCGAGTACGACGCTGATCGCAAACTCTGGTTCTGCGACATCGAGATCGACGCCGGAACTTCTTATTATCCATTCGTGCGAATGGCGCTGGCTCGGTTTCAGCCAAATTCAATTCCCGACGCGCATCTTTCGCGCGTGGTGCTCGCCGATTTCGCTCAGCTGACACCGGACCGCACGGCGGCGGTCACTTACAATCCCGACAATATTCTTCTGGTTTCTGTCACCGGCTTCACTTACAAAGCGTCGGGCATCGATGTTGAGAGCGTCTCGCAACCCGCGCAGATCATGGTTCCCGAAATGCCGCCCGAAACGGCGCGCGAGGCCGAGTTGATGGCGCCTGTGCTGCAACGCATTGCGAACAAGGGCCAAGGCGGCAGCGAGATGTGGATTTCGTTTGAAGTGCAGGCCGTCGGCAGCGATTTGGGCTGGATGCCGGTCCCCAGGTCTGACGAGCGTCTGTCGCCGACGGCGGGACCGAACGGACAGACGACATGGATCGGGAGAATTATGCTGCCTGGCGATCGCGATGGCGTGAAGCTGCGCCTGGTGATCAGAGAATACGAATGGTTCATCGCTGATCCAAAAGCGACCCGCCTCGAAAAGCGCATCGTTTATGCCGACGTGCTGGAGTTGTGAGCCGAGTATTTGCTTCCCTCACGCTTTGAAAAAAAACTCCAGCCGCCATCGCGTATCTGACGAAGCGGGTTCGGGGCAAGTTTGGAGTGCGGCGACTTGTCGCCGCCTTGAAAAGCGCTGACAAGTCAGCGCACTCCAAAAAGAGCCGCTACGGTGCTGGATTCTGACCTTGCGAAACTCTATGGGGTTACCACGAAGCGTCTCAACGAGCAGGTCAAGCGCAATCGTGGGCGATTTCCAGGGGATTTCATGTTTCAACTTACGAGCGAGGAAGCTAAATTACTGCAAAGCTCAAGGTCGCAAATTGCGACCTTGAAACACGGTCAGAACATTAAGTACTTGCCGTACGCTTTCACGGAACACGGATCAATTATGGCGGCGAATGTCTTGAGCAGCGAACGAGCGGTTCAAGCCAGTGTCCAAGTGGTTCGGGCCTTCGTGCGCTTGCGCCAGATGCTCGTGTCAAACACCGAGTTGGCCCGCAAGCTGGGTGAGTTGGAAGGCAAATACGATCGCCAGTTCAAAATCGTGTTCGACGCGATTCGACAACTGATGTCGCCGCCGCTCCCCGGTCGCAAGCAAATTGGCTTTCGCTTGCGGTCGGTGAAGAAGTAGATCTGCGCACCGCCCTTGAACGAATGGCGGACTGGCGAAAGAGAATGAAGTAATGAAGAAGACCAATTTCGATCGATATTTAGACGAACAGATGAAAGACCCAGCATTCGCCGCGCGCTTTGACCAAGCGGGCGAGGCGTGGGAGGTGGCGGTGCAACTGGCGGCCCTCCGCCAGCAGGCCGGGCTCTCGCAGAAGGATCTTGCTCGCCGGCTTAAGACTTCGCAGCAGCACATCAGCCGGCTCGAATCACCCGGTTACGAAGGACACTCGTTGGCAAATCTGCGCCGCGTCGCCCAGGTTCTCAACGCCCGAGTGCGTGTGGTCTTCGAACCCGAAGGAACAAATAGTGGGAGGGATATTGCCCGCGACGCGATTTCTCGCCGCGCGAATCGCCGCAAGCAAAGAGGAGCCTAGTTTCATGACGCCGATATCAGACACACAAGAGTTTGCTCGTCGATTCAATGAAGAAGAAGCGATATGGCAGCGCTTCCGGGAGAAGCGCCTATCGCGGCGCGTCTTGGAGGCTGATTCTCCACTGCCTGAGAGCCTCCTTGATCAACTCGACTGGCTGGAGGCGGAACGTGAAATTCGGACCACCCGCGCGGTAGCCCCAAAACAAATTGGCTTTCGCTCTCGGTCAGTGAAGAAGTAGATCTACCCTTCGCCCTTTGCCCTTTGCCCTTCGCTCTCCTCCCACTGCTCACCGCCCACTGCTCACTGCCCACCGCCCACTGCTCACCGCCCTTACCTCTTCGCCCTTTGCCTGTTCAATTCGCAATTCGAATTTCGCAATCCGCAATCGAACAACTGCCGTCTGCCTTCTACTTTTCCTTGTTTCTTCCCCGTAATTTGTGTAAGGTTTACAAGCGGATTCTCCTCCCGCGCCCCTCGCCCTACAACTCGATTTCAGAGTCTTACCTACGACAGGAGTCTAACCATGAAACGCTGCCCAAAATGCGACTTTAGTTTTGCGAGCTTTCACCACGTTTGCGATTTCGACGGCACCGACCTGGTTGATGACCTGTCGACCCTTCCGGTTTCCCCAGGAGTTTCAGCGCTGGTGGCAGCCACCCAGTCACCATATCTCCGCCTGATAAAGTCTCCCGTTTTTTTAGCAGTTTTGGCGCTGGCTGGTCTTCTGTCGAGCGCGCTGCTGATCGGTTATTTCGATGCCGCCAGTCAGCCCAACTCGTTTGCCGAACGTCAGGCCTCGCGGGATTCCGTCGTAAGTCTGGTTCCTCCAGTTCAAACTCCAACTCAGCCCGCGGCTGGAGTTGGGACACAGGCCCCTTTCACCAGCAGCTCTGAGATCAGCAAACCGAAAGCAACAAAAGATATTTCTTCAACGCGTGAGCGGTCAGTAACGGCTTCCCGCTCACGGGCGCGACTTCGTTCCTCGCCCTCCATCAGGAATCAGCAGAGCAGACCCGAGATTGCGCTTCAGAGGCAACCGAAAGATAAGGCGCTTCAGAAAGAATCTAAAGAGAGCGCACCTGAGAGAGATTCGAAAAAGAATGCGAATCGTAAAGAATCCAAACTTACCGCTACGCTGAAAACGACCTGGAACATTCTCAAGAAACCGTTCAAGTTCTAGCGCGCTCGCCGTTCCGATTGATCGCGTCTTCCCCTGATATAACGCCTGCGGCACTAGATCGACCGTGAGGGAGGGCTCGAATTCTCGCTCCTTCGTTAAGAAGTGGCCGTTTCGGGAGGTTGCTGCGGCTTGATGCCTAATCGAGACCGAAGCACAGACCATAATTCCGGATACAGCAACAGAATGAATAGGAGTCCGGCCAGCGTCAGCAAAACTTCTAACCAGGCTCGCGATTTATCGTGACGAACCGCCGCCAATGCTTTGGAGACGTCAGACTTCTTCGTTTGAAGAGTCAGTTTCCAGGTAGCGGACTCGCAGCCTTGTTCTTTTTGGCAATCGCTTCCGGCTGCTTGCTGTTCGAGAAGATTCCACTCGGCCGTCAATTCCGTTTACGCCGACGTGCTGGAGTTGTGAACCCTTGCTGCCGCTTCGCGTCTCACTTCGTTTTTCCCCACGCTCCGATAAAAACCTTCCAGCCGCCATCGCTGCTTTCACGAAGGCGGCTGGTTGAATGGCCTTGAGGCCCAGGGTTAAGGTCTGGTCTCAGCTCACGGTCCGAAGCGCTGCCGGTATTCCAGCGAGTTCATGAAGCCGTTGACCATGCCGCGCGATCGAAGTGTGTAGCGCCCGCACATTCAAGAGTCCTTTAGTTTCTGAAGTGCTATCCGGATCTAAACCTTGCCTCTATAAGGCACAAGGTGAGCTTCTCTTAACTCTAGACTCCGAACTCAAAACTCGAAACCGCCGTTAGGAGATGAGTGAGGCATCACCGCTTTTGTTTCCGTTGCCATATTCTTGCCGACTTGCCGATAATTACTGACAGTGCTGAGATTGTCGGCCTTCTCCGCGCCGCCCTCATCTGTCGTGCCCAGATTTTTCATAAACGTGTATCATTAGGCCCGTTTTCTCAAGACTCAAGGCGCCCGTGGCGTCTCATATCATAGAATACGTATAGGACTTCCCATACGGGAAAGACCTGACTATAATAAGCGCCCCCTTCCGGGTAATTCTCAACGAGGCTCATAATGGCCGAGATCAACAAACAGCTTCAATCGCTCCGCCAATCCGACACAGACGTCGCGCTCATTCTCGATGTGTACGAGGAAGTCGAGCGCGTGTACAAAGGCGCGCTTGAGGCGATGGGCGCAGGGACACCAACTGCGGACGCCGTAAGAAACTCCGCCGACGTGACTATTTCATTCGAGCCAGGCGAATCCGCACACTCTCTCACGGTGCGATAGATGGGCAAAACCTCGAAAGGAAAGCGCCAACGCCGGAGAAAGCTACTGAATACGATCCAGACTATCCATGCCAAGTCTTCTCAGCCTGACCCATCTAAGCTGGACAGACTGCCGGTCAGCTATCAGGAGATACACGACTACTACCAGAGCTTTCAGGAATCACCGCCTTTCATTCTCCGCAAAGAAACCTTCTTACGCGTCGAAGCCACAACCGGCAGGCCCCTGATCTGCTACGTGGCGAAAACTAGCAATGTCGCGCCATCACTCCCGACTTCTATCGACGATAGCGACCTCATAGGTTTTACCGATCTTATTCATTCCGTA
>DASZZL010000078.1:0-23055 GCA_035545035.1 Pyrinomonadaceae bacterium | reverse complement strand
CATTCATTTCCAGATCGAGCGGATCGAGTTCCAGCCCGCGTTCGCTCATGATGAGGGATTCTTCGATTAGATCCATCACGATCAAATAGTGCGAGTACCAGTGGTAAGGAGTTGGATAGTTCGGGTTCAACTCGATAGCGCGCTTGAATTCTCTCTCCGCCCCAGACCAATCCCAATCATGATTCAGCTTGATCAAGCCCAGCGAGGTGTGCGCTTCTGCCAGCGTGTCATCAAGGGTGAGCGCCTTCACGGCAGCCGCCCGCGCTCTCTGAAAAGCTTCAACGGGAGATAAGCCGAGCCCTTGCCCGGTCATTGAGCTGTAGCAGTCGGCCAAGCCGGCATAGGCGAGCGCGTAGCTCGGATCAACCGCAATGGCTTGCTGAAAGTACTCAATCCCTCTCTTCGTTCCCTCGGCCGTCCACTTGTTCCAGTAATAACGTCCCTTGAGATAGAGCTGATACGCCTCGGTGTTTTCCGGGTATCGTTTCGCCATTCGCTTCTGTTCCCGGCTGGACAACTTCAGCCTCAACTTCTCCGCAATCTCGTTCGCAATCTCCTCCTCAACCGCGAAGATGTCGGCGAGCTGTCGATTGTATTGCTCGCCCCAAAGCTGTGACCCATCCGTAGTGTGAACCAGCTCCACCTTGATGATCAGGCGGTTTTCTCGCTGCAAGACTCTGCCCGTGAGCACCGCACGCACGCTCAACTCGCGCCCGACCTCTTGTGGGTCTACCTCTCGCCCCTTGTAGCGAAAGACCGTCGCTCGCGCCATCACTCGAAGCTTGGGAAGTTGCGAGAGATTGTTGATGAGGCTCTCGGTAATGCCGTCACTGAGGTATTCCATGTCCGGATCGGCACTGGCATTGAGCAATGGGAGAACGGCAAGAGAGTTGATCGCTTTGCGCGAACGCGGACGGCGCGTCGACAACTCGGCAGTTTGAGATGAAGGCGACTCAGGGTCCTCAGAGATCGTTTGTCCGCCGCTGGCTGTTACTATCGCGCCACCGCTTACATCCGGCGGCGTGGAGCGCTCCAGTTTGGCTTCAAATTCCAACTCCTGCTTCAGACTCTGCAAATCGAGTAGCAGGTCTTTGATCGTTTGATAGCGCTCGTCTCTGTTCTTGCGCAGCGCCTTCGAGACGATGCGTTCAAGTTCGGCGGGCACTTCTCTCGAATAACGGGCCAGTGGTTGAGTCTCCTTGTCGCCAAGAATAGAAGCCAGTACTTCGCTGGACGTTGAGCCCACAAACGGCAAACATCCCGCCACCATTTCGTAAAGCACAACACCGAGGCTCCAAATATCGGTGCGCGCATCAATATCGACACCACGCGCCTGCTCGGGCGACATGTAGATGACCGTGCCCATAACCATGCCTGGCTCAGTGTTGACAACAGCGCGCGTCGGCGCCTCCATGTCCACCGACTCTGGCGGTAGTCGCTCAGTTAGTTTTGCCAGACCGAAATCCAGAACCTTCACAATGCCGTCCCGCCGCAGCATGATGTTCTCAGGCTTGATGTCGCGATGGGCGATGCCCGCTGCGTGGGCTGCCGCAAGTGCGCTTGCGATCTGCGTGGCCACATCGAGTACGTCAGCGAGCTTCATCGGCGGGTTTCGCATCCGCTCGCGTAGCGTTTCACCATCGATGAACTCAGTCGCGATGAGATTTACTGAGTCGATCTGCTCAATCTCGTAAATCGTGATGATGTTGGGATGGTTCAGCGCCGAAGCAGCCTTTGCTTCTTGCACGAAACGGCTCATCCGATTGCGATCGGCAGCAACTTCAGCCGGCAAAATCTTCAGCGCGACCTTGCGATCCAGTTTGCTGTCCAGCGCCAGATACACCTCACCCATCCCGCCCGCGCCGAGCTGCGAGCGGATTTCATAGCGACCGAGTTTTGTGCCTGAGGCAATCGTCATCGCTTCAAGTCCGCAGTCCAGTTGATGATCACGGTGATAGGCGTCGCGGTTGCCTCTTCAAGCGGGGTGATGATGACAAAGCGCCGGCCGTCGGCAGAGGCATCGTAAGAATTTCGGGGGACTGGGTAACTGACAACGCGTGTCTGAAATAAGACTCTGGGAGTGCTGACGTCGAGAGTAGTAGCGTCCGCTTTCACGTCCACGGCCATCAACTTTCTATCCGGGGCTAAATAGAAAATCTCTTTCCCGTCGCGCCGCCAGCGCGGCTGCGCGCCGCCGTTGGTCGAGACCTGCCATTTGCCTCCGGAGACCGGAAAAGTCTGCACGTACACTTCAAACTTTCCGGACTCGTCTGAGGAGTACGCGATGAAACGGCCGTCGGGCGAGAACCTGGCATGATCTTCGTTGAATGGCGACTGCAAAAATGGCACGGGCTTTTGCTCTCCCGTCATTGGCAGCACCCACAGGTCGGTCTTCGTCTTCGCGCTTAGATTTGTATAGAGGATGAATCGCCCGTCCTTTGACCAATCGCTGGGCCATTTCCTTTCGTTCGTCTTAAAAATCTGTTCCTCGTTGCCAGCGCCGCTGGCAGACTTCTGATAAAGGTTTCCGGGCCCATCGCGATCCGAAGCGAAGACGATCCGACTGCCGTCAGGTGACCAGACGGGAAGGAAATCTTCAAGAGGGTCGAAGGTGAAGCGCGTGGGCGTGCCGCGCGCAATGTCCAACAGCCAGATGTCGCGGGTGCCGCTTTGCGGATCGATGAGGGCCGCGGCGACTCGCTTTTCATCAGGGGAGAAGAAGACGTTGGAGTATTCGCCTGTTGGCCGGACCGTGCTTAAGAGTTTTCCTTCTCTGTCGAACAGGGCAGGCTCACTGTTCCCGACACTCCCGCTCATGTATGTGAGCACCCCGTTATCAGAGACAGAGAAGTTCGCAAATCCCGGGATGGTATTGAGGCTCACCTGCTCGGCCAAAGGAAATGGCTCGCCTGTGAATTGAAGCTTATCGGAATCGAACGGTCGGGCCATCAGCGTCCGCTCGCGCATGAACAGCAGATAACCGGGTGGCGCGTAGACTGCTTCCACTCTGGAGCTGAAAAGGCGTTTTGTCTCTTTCGAGTCGAGCGCGCCGACACAAATCCCGGTATTCTCCAGTAGTGCGCCTTGAGCCAGATACAGAAAGTGTTTGCCGTCCGGCAGAAATTGGGGAAAGCGATGGGAAACTTCCTGGCGCGATGCGTCAAGCGTCGTGACAGGCGTCGGCACTCCGCCCGATGCCGTCACGCGATACAGACTGTTCGCCGTATCAGGCGTGAAGATGATGACTCCATCACGGCTCCAGGCGCCACCCCGACTGTCTAATGCATCGCATAAGGTTAGCGCCGGGCCACCGGAGACATCAATCTTCTTGAGTTTGCCGCCCGCGAAGAAACCAACGGTGTGACTATCGGGTGACCAGAAAGCGTACGCAGCGCCTTCTGTTCCAGCCAACGGTTGCGTGGTTAGCGAATCCAGCGAGCGAACCCAGAGGACACTCTTTCCCGAAGAATCTCTGACCTGGATGACCATGTGACGGCCATCGGGCGAAACTACCGAGCTGGAAAAAGCCGTCTGCTCGGTCGGGGACACGAAAAAGCGTATAGCTTGCCCGTCCGCCGGTGCGCGATGAAAGTAGGCAACCGAAAACCCTATTACGGCAAGCAGAAGGATAGCGGCAATCGACCATGAGATCAGCTCGCGCGTCTTTATCCATCGCGGTGCAAGCGTTGACATCGCCAGTGTCTGAGAAGAGGTCGCCATCGAGCCCGAAAGTGCTTCAATTGCAAAGGCCAGATCGCTGGCCGAATGAAATCTCTCTTCAGGATTTTTCTCCAGACAATGGCGCACCACGCGCTCAAGTGCAGGCGTGACGTTCTTGTTTGTCTCAGAGAGATCAGGCGGGTCTTCTCTTAAAATCGCGCTCATCGTGTCGGCCCCAGAATCACCGTGAAAAGCACGACGGCCGGAAAGCATCTCGTAGAGAATCGCGCCGAACGAAAAGATGTCGGAGCGATGGTCCACCTGCTTACCGCGCACCTGTTCGGGCGACATGTAGCCGACCGTACCCATCACGACGCCGGGATCAGTATCAACCCGTCGCGTCGGGATATCAGTTTGCGGCTGTCCACCATCGGCCTGCGTCAGCTTTGCCAAACCAAAGTCGAGTATTTTCACTCGCCCATCTTTGGTGATGAAGATGTTGTCGGGCTTCAGGTCGCGATGAACGATTCCTTTCTCGTGCGCGGCAGCCAGACCATGTGCGATTTGGAGCGCGTAATCGATCGCTCGACGCTGGGCCAATGCAGTACCACTAATTCGCTGACGTAACGTTTCGCCTTCCAACAACTCTGAAACGACATAGGGCGCACCATCATGGGTGCCGACGTCATGCACGATGAGAATGTTCGGATGGTTGAGCGCGCCAGCAGCGGAGGCCTCTTGTTCGAAGCGACGTAAGCGATTCTGATCGGCTGAGAAAGACGAAGGCAGAACCTTCACCGCCACCTCGCGTCCCAGCCTGGTATCGCGCGCGCGATATACTTCACCCATCCCGCCCGCGCCGATGGGGGCGATAATTTCGTATGGGCCAAGTCGTATGCCGGCAGCAAGGCTCATAGCTGCATTAGTTCACGTCGTAAAGCTTCGATGGAGACGAGACGCGCACATTCTATCTGCGTTCGTTTACGTGCGCCAGATTTAGAAGAGTTGACGTGTCGGATTACCTGGAAATCGATCGCCGGCGCGCGCGCAAGTATACGCGAATGTCGTCGTTTCGTGGATTTACAACGTAAACGGAAACACGTCCATCGGGCAGCGTCTCGATCATCGCGGGCGAGGCCAGCGCGGTGAGGTACCAGCCTGCCGGCAACACCACCGTGTTACGCAAACGGCCGAAGCTTCGATCCCAGACCAGCTCTTCGCCATCAAGGTAGTAGCTCTTCGGGTCAGCGTAGGTTTCTTTCAAGCGAATCCTGTTCGTCGCTCCCGCCTTGATCGAATGAGCGAGATGAGTGACGACGATCTCGGTGTCGTCCTTGATTGCTTCGCCGATTGGAAGCTTGCGCTCTGTGGCCTGCTTGCCGCTGATGATTTCCCACTTCAGCTTTTCGCCGGTGTCGAGGTCGATGCTTTCCGGATCCGACACGTAGCTGCCCGCGCGCACGACGTTGAAATAATACTGTTCACCAACCTTGCGCACGGTGTAGTCGTGCGTGATGCGAAAAGCGTGCGACTCGGGCGTCTGTAGCTCGTAGAGAATCTCGCGATCCTGATAGGCGCGTTCGGTGAGCGGATTAGGATTTTGCGCGGCGCAAATTGTCAGAACCGCCTGCGGTAGCGGGCGGGCCCACACCAGAGCGTAACCAACGCCAGCAATAACAATAAACATTCTTAAGACTTTCATAGAATTGGCCCGCCCGCTACCGCAGGCGGTTCTGACCCAGTTTCTTCGCTTTGATTGTCACCTCGAGTTGCCCACCACTTCCCGCATTCACGAACGCTAGTTTCAACCGGCCATCCGCTTCCCGCAGTACCTGCGTCGCCACTGAACACGAAATGATTTCATAGCCCGCCGGCAGAACGATGCTGTCACGCGGAATCCCCAGCGGGCGCTTGGAAACGATCTGTTCGCCTTCCGTGTAGTAACTCTTGTCGTCCTTATAGGTCTTAATGATTGCCAGACGATACTCGCCGCGCTCCGGAACCGGATGCGCCAGATGCACCTTGATGTAATGCGCGGTCGGGCCGAGATTCTCGGCCGGCGAATCAGCTTTCGCTTGCGTTCCCGTGACGACTTCGAACTTCAAAGGCCGGTCCGTCGCCAGATCTATCACCGACTCATCCGACGCTTCGCTGCCTTCGCGGATCTGATTGAAGTGAAAACGCGCGCCCACTCGCGTCTCGGTCACTTCGTAATAGATTTTGAACTGATGAGTTTCCGGCGCCAACAACTCGTAGCGAGTGTATGTGTCTGCTGAGATGAACTGCGCTGCCCCCGCGCCGCACATCGCAATGATGCAAAGCAACCCAACCAGGTTAGGAATTAGTATTCGTTTGTTCATTGACTCTTGTTATCCGTAACAGTAAATTACCACGCTCCAAAATTACGGAGTCAGTCCGACGCGGCGCAGCAGGTCGGCGTAGCGCGGGTCAGAGTGCAAGGCGTCGAATTCAGGCTGAATTTTCAGAAACACCAAAAAGTCCTCATGCTGCTGGTAGGACTTTTCCAGCCAGGCGAATGCTTGTTCCTTGTCGCCTACAATGGCGTACATTTCAGCCACAGCTTCCGCAGTCGCGGCATGTTGCTCGTACAGCTTCTTTGTCAACTCAAGCCGCTTCTGCCAATAACCTTTTTCGCCCAGGGTCTGATTGGCCCCTTCCAGTTGACCGGTCATTGCTGACCAGACTTGAGGGGCATCGCCTCCGGCTAATGCAAGCGCTTTTTCGTGCTCTGCGATAGCTTCTTCGTACCGACCCTTCCGGTCATAGGCCTCGCCGAGAGCGAAATGAGCAAAAGCAAAACTTGGATCCATCTCAATCGCCTTCTGAAATCGGATGATTGCCTGATCGTACTGACGTGCGTACAGGTAGGGGAGGCCCAACTCGGCGTTGATGACAATCGAAAAGGGATCGAGTTCCTGCGCTCGTTTCATTTCGGCGATCGCTTCATCGTGGCGGCCCATAGCCGACAAATAGAGCGAGTACCAATGATGCCCGGTTGCGTAATTTGGGTTTAGTTCGATAGCCCGCTTGAACTCCGGCTCTGCGCCCGCGCCCCAGTCATACCAAAACCTCACCATTGCCAGAGACGTGTGGGCCTCTGCCACGTTATCGTCAAGCGCCAGCGCCTGTGTCGCCGCGGCTCTTGCTTTCAGGTAGGCTTCCTTCGAGGGCGTTCGGCTGTAAGAGGGAAGAACAACATAAGCATCTGCCAGTCCGGCGTACGCCAGGGCATAAGCCTGGTCTTTCGTAATCGCTTGATTGAAATAATCGATCGATCTGTTGAGGCCGTCGCTGGTACGTTTGTTCCAGAAATACCGGCCCTTAAGATAGAGCTGGTAAGCCTCGGGATTGTCCGTGTAGTGCTTCATCATGCGATTGTGTTCTTCACCAGAGATTTTCAACCGCAGGTTGTTCGCGATCTGACCGGCGATATCACGTTGCAGCGACATCAGGTCTGAGACCTTCCGCTCGTACTGTTCACCCCAGAGTTGCCTGTTATCGCGCACGTCGACCAACTCGGTGCTGATTGATAGATTGTCACCACGCTGAATGATGCGTCCGGTGAGCACCGCGCGAACGCCCAACTCTTTGCCGACCGCGAACGGATCCGTCTCTTTGCCTTTGTAACGAAAAACCGAGCTCCGCGCGATGACCTTCAGATTGGGAAGCTGTGTCAGATTGTTGATTATGCTTTCAGTAACACCATCCGAAAGATAGTCCGAATCGACATCGTGACTCTGATTTTCAAACGGCAGCACCGCAATCGAATCGATTGCGACTTCCGTGTCACGCGCATGGCGATAGCTGATGTAGCCGGCGAGTACGACCGCGATTAGCACAATGAGAGAAGTGATCAGCGCGAGCTTGCGCCGGCGTTTGGATCTTCGTGGCGCACCGATGGCCGCCGATGGCGGTCCGGGCTTCAACGCCGATGTGGTCAGCCTGCCTTCGCCGGTGTTGCGAAGTACCTCGGTGGGCGCTTCGCCCGTGGCGCGTGATTCGGGCAAGACGCGCGTTACTTCAGCTTCTGGCGAATCGCTGACCAGCAGCGCCCCGTCCACGCGACAGAACTGAAGCGTCTCGTCCGGGTAAGTTTGATCACATGTAGGGCAGCGTTTCATCTGTGGAGTGCGGCCACGAGTCGCCGCTTAGTACGCACGTTTGACGGGCGATAACCCGCTTCTAAACTAATGCGAGCCAGGCGATCTTTCCAGCTATCGAAGACTTCTTCATGGTCACGATTGCCTTTCCTCTGATCCTGAGATTGAAACTCGTCGCCGTCCGAGTTTGGCTGAGCATCTTAGCCGAGAACCCGAGCCTACGCCAGAATTGCTTTCTCAATCCAGGCAAAAATATCGTCCACTCGCGCGGGCCTCGCGTCTAAGGAGTTGGCAAGGGGTTTCGCCGCGAAAGTAAACGCTGGATTCGGCGGTCACTGTCGAGTAGGCGTTTAGTCTCCTCCTGCCTCTTCGGAGGCGAACCTGAATCGCTCGAAATGACGAGCAGGGAACGAATTCGAAAATCAGGAGGAACCGAAAAGATGAGAAAGATACTTTTCCGTAGTTTACTTTTGTTTGCGGCAATCACCACGCTCTGTGGCGTGGCCGCGGCCGGGCCGAAAGGCCGTGACTTGCGTTCGGATCGCCGTGACATTCGGCGCGACGCGCGCGACGTTCGCCACGATGGCCGCGACATTCGCAAGGATGAACGCGAACGCCGGACCGATGTGCGCGACCTTCGCGACGATAGGAAAGAGGGCGCGTCGAAAGCCGAGTTGCAAGCGGATCGGAAAGACATCGCCGGCGACACTCGTGATGTTCGCAAGGATGAACGCGACGCAAGAAAAGATCGGCACGACCGGCGGCGTGATGTGCGCGACATTCGCGAGGACAAGAAAGAGCCCCCGAAGTAACGCGCGGGGCGTATCAAGATCAGCGTGACTAAAGTTTCAACCCGGAGGGGCTGATTCCGGATAACCTGCTTGGTCACGCTGTTGGGGGCGAGTGTTGAGGCACGCTCGTCCCTTTTTCTTTTGGAAGATCACCCACCCGCTACCGCAGGCGGTACTGACAGGACCGTCGACAAGCTGCTAAACTACCCGCACCCGCGGAGGTAATTCAGAATTGGCTTTGCTTATTTACACCAAGCCTGACTGTCCGTACTGCCAGCAGGCGCGCGATTATTACGACTCGAAACGCATAGCGTTCATCGACTACGACGCGCAAAACGATCGCGCGCGGCGCGCCGAGATGTTCAAGTTTTCGGGCGACGACCCAACCGTGCCGTGCATCGTCGAGAACGGCAAATACGTCCAGTCTGGTTGGGGCGATCCGCTCCGCGGTTGAACGGTTCATGATTGACGGGCGGTGCGCTCGTCAAAGAACATTCATTGCCAGCAAGAGACAAACCGCAAAGAGCGCGAAGTTTTCCGCTGAGCGCGCAGAGAGGCTTTGCTTTGCGGTACTTTGCGAAACTAACTTTGCGCCCTTTGCGTTTATAGTTCAGCTCTGGTCCAAGCCTAAATTGCATTAGCTGCCGGGAGGTTCCCATGAACTGCCGAAGATTCTTACTGCTGCTCTTGATTCTCTCGATCTCAACCATTACGTTTATGAAGGTCACAGCCCAGAACGGAAACTCAATGCTGCAACCTCCAGCTACGGAAAAGAAACCGAAAATCACCGAGATCAACGGCGACAAGCTGGTTGATAACTATTTCTGGCTGCGCGAGAAATCCAACCCCGCGGTTATTTCTCATCTCGAAGCTGAGAATGCTTACACGGCGGCGGCCATGAAGCCGACCGAAGCGCTGCAGGACAAGCTCTACAACGAGATCCTCAGTCACATCAAACAGACCGACGAGAACGTTCCTTATCGCTGGGGCGATTATTTTTATTACACGCGCACGAAAGAAGGTTTGCAGTATCCGATCTTTTGTCGCAAGCATCAGACACTCGACGCCGCAGAGCAGATTATTCTCGATGTGAACGAACTGGCCAAAGGACAAAAGTTCATGTCCGTCGGCAGTTTCGCGCCGAGCGATGACGGAAATCTCTTGGCCTATTCGACTGACAACACCGGCTATCGCCAATACACTTTGCAAGTTAAGAACCTGCGCACTGGTGGGCTCTTCCCGGAGAAGATCGAGCGCGTTGACGATCTGGCATGGGCAACCGACAACAAGACGCTCTTTTATGTTACCGAGGACGCGGTGACGAAGCGCAACGACAAAATGTTTCGCCACGTGCTGGGCAGCGACAAGTACGACTTAGTTTACGAAGAGAAGGACGAACTGTTTGATATCGGCGTCGGCCGCACGCGTGACAAAGCCATGATCGGACTCGATGCTGTCAGCAAGACTTCGACCGAGACTCGATACATTCCGGCCAACAATCCAAACGCGGAGTGGAAGGTGATTATCCCGCGGCAGCCTGATCACGAATACGATGTCGAGCATCGCGGCGACCTCTTCTACATCCGCACGAACAAAGGCGCGAAGAACTTTCGCGTCGTTACGGCTCCGGTTTCCGATCCGTCCGAGAAGAATTGGAAAGAGTTTGTGGCTCACCGCCCGGCCGTGAAAATCGAAGGCGTCGATCTGTTTGCCGATCACGCAGTGCTGTCCGAGTGGGAAAATGGCTTGCAGCAGATCGAGATTATCGACTTCAAAACCAACAAGCGTCACCGGGTTGAATTTCCCGAGCCGGTGTATTCCGCCGGGCTCAGCGCGAATCGCGAATTCAAAACGACCGTGCTGCGCTATAACTATCAATCGCTGGTAACGCCGAGTTCTGTTTTCGATTACGACATGAACACGCGTAAAGCGACGCTGATGAAGCAGACCGAAGTGCCCGGTGGCTTTGATAAGGCCAATTACAAATCCGAACGCGTGTTTGCGACGGCTGCGGACGGCACAAAGATTCCAATGTCGGTTGTGTATCGTCGCAGCGTGAAGCTTGACGGTTCCGCGCCGATGCTGCTTTACGGTTACGGCTCGTATGGCATCCCGATTCCGCCGAGTTTCTCAGCGAGCCGTCTGGCTTTGCTCGATCGCGGCGTCGTCTACGTCATCGGGCACATACGCGGCGGCGGCGAGATGGGCGAACCCTGGCGCGATGCCGGTCGCATGATGACAAAGATGAACACGTTCACGGATTTCATCGCCTGCGCGGAACATCTGACGAAACAGAAATACACCTCCAGCGATCGGCTGGTGATCCAGGGCGGCAGCGCCGGCGGTTTGTTGATGGGCGCAGTGACGAACATGCGGCCCGATCTTTTCAAAGCCGTCGTAGCGCAGGTTCCGTTCGTCGATGTCATCAACACAATGCTCGATGCGTCGCTGCCTTTGACGACCAGCGAATACATCGAATGGGGCAATCCGAACGAGAAGCCGGCGTACGATTACATGAAGAAGTATTCGCCGTACGACAACGTTCACAAGGCGAATTATCCGGCGATGCTCGTGAAAGTTTCGCTCAACGATAGCCAGGTGCCTTACTGGGAAGGCACGAAGCTGGTCGCCAAGCTGCGCGATTACAAAACCGATCGCAACCCGCTGCTTTTGAAAGTGAACATGGGCGCCGGGCACGGCGGCGCATCAGGACGCTACGATGCTTACCACGAGACGGCGTTCGACTACGCGTTCATGCTCTGGCAGGTGGGGATTACGAAATAGTTACACAACCCCGACCTGTCGGGGTAGCGGGCGGGTATAGTAAAACGCTGACAAGGAGAATATTTGCACACTGACAAAACGCCATCGGTTGCCGACATCTTTCGCCGCGCGCAAGCGATTCGTGGCGAAAACCTACAGGCTTCGCGCAAAGAGATCGCAGCGCAACTGGTGCGCGAGTTTTCCGGCGGACCGTTTCCGCCGACGTACAACTTGACGATTCCGGAACAGGATGCGCGCGCTCCGGAAGAAGATTGGTCCGCGGGTTTGCCTCTGGTCCTGCGCGGCATTCAGCAGAAAGACTGGAAGGGCATCGCACAAGGCATCGTGCTCTCGCTTGAGCAGACTGAGAATTACGAACGCGAGCGCGGCGGCGAAGGCACGCGCGACGATTGGCACGACCGTTCGGCTGGCATCGAAGGCGCAACCGACAAAGGCGTCGGCAAATGGATGCCGGAAGAGTTGATGAAGCTGGCGGAAAGAAACGTACAGAAGCGCGAACCGTAGCGAACGCTTTTTTGGAGTGCAGTGGCAAGCGTAGCGCGACACCGCTTTGGATTGATATTCTGCTCGACATCGTAACCAAAGCGCCGTCGCCGCTTAGCTCTGCCGGCGCACTCTCCAAATTTAGCGAGTTTGAAATAGACATGAGCTTCCTTAACAGCCTAATCAAAGATCCTAAATACCAGACAACCGACCCGCGCAAACCGGAAGAAGTCAACGAGCCGGATGTGATTATCAGCCCGGACACGCAGCGCGAGAATCGGATTCCGCCCGGACAAACACGGACTAAAAAGTGGCCCGTGCTCGACGCTCACGGCGCGCCGTCAATCGATCTGGCGACGTGGAAGTTTGAGGTTGATGGCCTGGTCGAAAAGCCGCTCGGGTTCTCTCTCGACGAGTTCATGCAGTTGGCGGTGGTAAAGGTCTATTCCGACTTTCATTGCGTCACGCGTTGGTCGCGGCTCGACAACGTCTGGACCGGCGTCCCGACGCGCGAGATTGCGAAGCTCGCCGGCGTGAAATCAGAAGCGAAGTTCGTGGTCGCGTTCGGTTACGATTACGGCTGGACCACGAATGTTCCCATCGAATACTTCTTGAAAGAGGATTCGCTCTTCGCTTTTCTGCATGACGGTGCGCCGATACCACCCGAGCATGGCGGGCCGGTGCGTCTGATCATTCCCCAACTCTACGCATGGAAATCCGCCAAGTGGGTCAAGGGTGTGCGGTTCCTCGCCGAGGATCAGGCGGGCTTCTGGGAAGAGGGCGGCTATCACATGCGCGGCAACCCATGGACGAGCGGCGATGGTGAAAGATTCAGGTGGTCCTGACGCTGTGAGATGAGCCAAACCCTCGAACGAATTCGTGAACTTATCAGCAAGCAAGAAGTTTACGTCTCAGATCACGGATATGATGAGTTGGCAAATGATGGACTCTTCATTCAAGATATCCTCGCGGGAGTCACGGCCGCCGTGGTTGTTGAGGATTATCCGAACTATCACAAAGGCCCATGTGTTCTTGTATTGCAGCGAGATGAGCAAGGGCAAGTTGTTCATGTGGTTTGGGGAATACCTCAACATTCGGCTTCGCCCGCTGTCTTAGTGACGGCTTATCGTCCCGATCCAAGTCGATGGAGCACGGACTTCATGAGGAGACACGAATGATCGCACGCCGACACACAAAGCTAATTCACGAAGGACAGTACGCGGCCGAGGTGGACGTCGAGCTTCTCGAGGGCGATGAAGCATGGTCACCCTATCTTTCTCTTGATGATGCTCAAAAGCTAGATGAGGTGCGGCAGGCTTTGCGTCGCGAAGATCTTAGGCGGGCAAGCGAACTGGCGCGTGTCTTCGAACTCACGCCTGTCCATCCATAATCCCCGCTTCGCGAAAATAAGCGTTTGGCTGATTCAAGGGGTTAAGTTCTTTGGCATTATGCTGAAAGCTACTCACCCTGCTTGCCGCTGTCGGTCTGTCACTTCGATGGGAAGATGGCGCGAGTTTAACCTTAAAGGAGATAGAAAAATGAAAAAGAATCTCGTCCGGTTTTCGCTGTTGATTGTTCTGCTCGCAGTTGCGCCTCAGATGTCCGTCACTTCGGCATCTGCTGGGGCTGGTCAGAACACAAATTCTTCAACCACCATGGCCCCGCAACCGAAGCCTGTGATCAATCCTTGTCGGCACAGGTGCCTGATTGTATACCGCAGGTGTTTGCACGCGGCGCACACTCTGGCCCAAAGACGTGCTTGTGCCGTAAGGTATCGAGCTTGTTTGCTGCATTGCATACATTAAGCAGCCGAGACTAAAACGGGGCGATGTGTCAGCAAGGGCATCGCCTCGTATCATTCCACCCCCGGTGAATAATCCGATACTGGTTCATCTTCAATGGCTGCCATCACTCCCAAAGACGCCGGTGCCGTCATTCTTCTTCGTCACAACACCGATCCAAACAACCCTGAAGTCTACCTGGTGAAGCGCAGCACGAAGCTCGCTTTTCTCGGCGGCTTCCACGCGTTTCCCGGTGGTCAGCGAGAAACGAGCGATGCCGAAGTGCGGGTTGAGAACTGTGACGATCAGGAACGCGCAGCGATGATCAGTTGCGCCGCACGCGAGCTGTTTGAAGAAGTCGGCGTGTTGCCCGCTCGCGGATCGGAGACCTTAACCGCAGGTCAACGCACTTCGCTGCTTGATGATCTCGAATCGAAGCGAATGTCGTGGCCAGAGTTGCTAAGACATTACGGTTTGCATCTCGACGCGAGTGATTTCACTTTCGTCGGACGTTGGGTGACGCCGCCGTTCGCTCCGCGTCGGTTCGACACCTGGTTCTTTCTCGTTACCTGTCCGGCGAAGCAACAGCCGCGCGTGACTGAAGATACAGAGTTGGAAAGTGGCGATTGGATCGTCGCGCGCGATGCCCATGCGAAATGGGAACGCAGCGAAGTTATCGCGGTGCCGCCCGTGTTGCATGCGCTCGAGACTCTGGCCGGCGGGCTCACGAACGATCTCGTCGAACGATTTCTCTTAGTCCCCGAAGCGCATCGCGAACCGACACGCCGCATTGAGTTTCACCCCCACTACATCTGTTTTCCCGTGCGCACTCCGACCAAGCCTCCGGCAACCCACACGAACTGTTATTTGATTTCCAGTTCAAGCGAAATTCTGATCATCGATCCGGGTTCGCCTTATGACGATGAGCAAGTGGCATTGGCTGCGTGCGTTGATGATTTGATCGCCGAAGGCCGGACTGTGCGTGAGATCATTCTTACGCATGTTCATCCGGACCATGTCGCCGGCGTGAATGCTCTGAATGATCATTTGCAGCATAGGCATGGGACACGCATTCCCGTGGCGGCGCATCGCCTGACTGCAGAGTCATTAAGGAATCAATTCAGCATCGATCGATATATCGAAGACGGTGACGTGCTGGAATTGAATGGTCAGCCGTCGATCAAGTTGCGCGCGCTGCACACACCCGGTCATGCGCGTGGGCATCTCTGCTTTTATGACGAGCGCACCGGCGCGCTCATCTCCGGCGACAACATCGTCGGATTCGGTTCCGTCTTGATCGATCCGCCCGAAGGCAACATGCGCGACTATCTCGATTCGCTTGAAGGAATGCGCGCGCTCCGGAATCTGACCGTGCTGTTTGGCGGCCACGGCCCGGCGATCGCTAATCCTTACGAGAAGATTGACGAATACATTGCGCATCGTCTGCAACGCGAGGAGTTGATTCTCGCGGCAGTGCGCGAAGGTGCGCCAACGCCGAAGCAAATCGTGGCGCGCGTCTACACGGACGTCTCGCCGAAAGCGCATGCGATGGCTGAACGTGCAGTGCTCGCACATTTGGAGAAGTTGGAAGCGGATGGAATGGTTTCACGAACTGCCGACTCGGCTTACCACGCGACCACGTCAAACAACTAACGCGACGCGTTGATTTGGAGTGCGCCGGCAACGACGGCGCTTTGGATACACGGTTATGATCGTCAATCCAAAGCGGCGTCGCGCTTCGCTTGCCGCCGCGCTCCAAAACCGTCTTCGCGTTTCCCTTTGCGCTCTTTGCGGTTAGAATCTTTTCAAACCATATGACAATCGAACGCGCAAGAACTCTAGGTGAACTCAAAGCGAGCGGCTTCAAAAGCGTCTCAGTCAAGGACGAGATGCGCGCGAACCTGATCTGTAAACTGAAGCGCCGCGAAAGACTTTTTCCCGGCATTGTTGGCTATGACGAAACGGTTGTGCCGCAACTTATCAATGCGATTCTGGCAAGGCACAACCTGATCCTTTTGGGTCTGCGCGGCCAGGCCAAGAGTCGCATCATTCGCCAACTGACCAAGCTCCTCGACGACGCAATTCCGATCATCGCCGGCTCGGAAGTTAACGACAATCCCTTTCATCCCATTAGCGCTTACGGGCGACAGATGCTCGAATTGCATGGTGACTCCGCGCACGTTGCCTGGATCGATCGCGACGCGCGCTTCGTCGAGAAACTGGCAACTCCCGACGTGACGATCGCCGACATCATCGGCGACGTCGATCCGATCAAGGCCGCGAAGGGCGGACATCTCTTAAGCGACGAGTTGACGATTCATTACGGGCTTCTGCCACGCGCGAATCGCGGCATTTTTGCGATCAACGAGCTGCCCGATCTCGCCGGCAAGATTCAGGTGGGCCTCTTCAATATCATGCAGGAAGGCGACGTGCAGATTAAAGGTTATCCGGTGCGTCTGCCGCTGGACGTGATGCTGGTCTTCTCGGCGAATCCAGAAGACTACACCGCGCGCGGAAAAATCATCTCGCCGCTAAAGGATCGCATCGGGACCGAAATCATGACGCACTATCCGAAAGAGATCGGGCTGGGCGTCGAGATTACGCGACAGGAAGCCTGGACTGAGCGGGACGGTTTCAAAGATCGTCTGCTGATTCCTGATTTCATCCGCGAGACGATCGAGCAGATTGCGTTTGAAGCGCGCGACGATCAGCGCATCGACAAACATTCAGGCGTGTCGCAGCGTTTGCCAATCAGCGTGACGGAATCAGTCGTATCAAACGCCGAGCGCCGTGCGCTGATGACTGGCGAAGAAATGATCGTCCCGCGCATCGCCGACATTTACGCCGCGATTCCTTCGATGACCGGCAAAATGGAACTGGAATACGAAGGCGAACAGATCGGCGCCAATCGCATCGCCAAAGATTTGATCAAGCGTGCCGCCGGCGAAATCTTCGAAGGCTATTTCGTCGGAATCGACTTTGCCGGCGCAGTTGCCTGGTTCGATCAAGGCAACACCGTGCGCCTGGCCGACACAGCGTCTGCCGAAGAGTGCATGATGCTGCTCGAATCAGTTCCTGACTTGATCGACACCGTGCTGATTCCTTTCGACTTCAAACGGAAAGACAAAGGGCAAACCGTGGCCGCCTGCGAATTCGCGCTCGAAGGTCTCTACGCCGAAAACAAGATCAGCCGCAACGAAGAAGGTGGTTACACGGCGGTGACTAAAGCGAAGAAGGACCGGCGCGGGATGATTTACGATGATCTGACGGAGAGTGGAAGGTATAGCTAGTTTTCGTGACCTACAGTTTTGGTTAACACAGCCACGAGCATTTGCTAGACTGGGCACAATGAGCACCAGAGCAGACACAATCCTAGGAACGGCGCTAGCGCTTCCCGCGGACGAGCGCGCCTGGCTTGCCTCAGAACTAATCGCAAGTCTCGATGAGGGCAAGGACGCCGATGTGGAAGCGGCCTGGGCAGCAGAAATCGAAAGAAGAATTGCTGAAGTCGAGTCAGGCGAAGCTGAGACAACAAGCTGGGAAGAGGCGCGAAGCCGAATCAGGACTACGCTCACGAAGTCGTGACAAAGGCTCTCCGAATTCACCGTCTCGCCGAGGATGAACTCTCGGACGCAGCTTCGTGGTATGAAACCAAGCAGCCCGGTTTAGGAATGTCCTTACTCGAACTGATCGATCGGGCGGTTGAGCGCATCCGATCGGGTGTCTTACCCGGCAGTCCGGTTCTACGAGTCACACGTGCGAAAGGCGCTCGTCGAGTCTTGCTAAGACGTTTCCCCTACTCGATCGTCTTCTATGAACGCAAAGAAGAAATTGTAATTGTTGCTTTCGCGCACAGCAGCCGGCGCCCTGGATATTGGCGCTCGCGAGAGTTGTAGCCACCAGCCGCCCGAACAATGAGATTCACTCGTTACTCAAAATTCAACGGCCTCGATGTCTTCGGGATCAATCTCGGCGACCTGATGGAAGGTCTGTCTGATTCCCTGCTCTCTTCCGGGTACGACGACGATTATTACTGGACTCGGCAGCGGATGCCGCAGGACACTTCGCTCGACGCGCTGCGACGCGCGCTGTTGCAGGCACTGATGGATCAGGGAATGCTCAGCCAGCATCAGATTCAGCAGATGCTGGACGAAAACGAAGGCAAGTACGAAGGTTCGCAACTTCAGGAGATGCTGAATCAACTGATCGAGCGTTTGGTCGAAGAGGGCTATCTGACTCTGCACGAGGAGTCTGTGAATTCACAGCAGCGGCGAGAGATGATGGGCGGCGGACAAGGAACGATCGAAGAGCCTTTGCCGCGCAACATTAAGTTTGAAGTTACTGAGAAAGGTTTGGACTTTCTTGGCTACAAGACGCTGCGCAATCTCCTCGGAAGTCTAGGAAAAAGTTCGCTTGGCCGCCACGACACTCTGCATCTGGCGACGGGCATCGAAGCCGAAGCCGCCAGCAAGCCTTACGAGTTTGGCGACACGATCAATCTTGATGTGAACACGACGCTGCTGTCCGCGATTCAGCGCGAAGGTCTGTCAGTTCCGATCAACCTCGAATACGGCGACCTGCATGTGCATCAGTGCGATTATCAATCGTCGTGCGCAACCGTGGTGATGCTTGACTGCTCGCACTCGATGATTCTTTACGGCGAAGATCGTTTTACTCCGGCAAAGAAAGTCGCCCTGGCGCTCGGTCACTTGATCAGGACGCAATATCCCGGCGACTCTTTGAAGATCGTGCTGTTTCACGACACGGCGGAAGAGTTGCCGCTGGCGAAACTGGCAACGACACAAGTCGGCCCTTATCACACGAACACGGCGGAAGGATTGCGGCTGGCGCGACGCATTCTGCAAGCGCAGCGCAAAGACATGAAGCAGATCGTGATGGTCACGGATGGCAAACCTACGGCGTGTTTTCTGGATGGAGCGCTTGGCGCGTCGCGCGGACATCCATATCGACGCTTTGACCCGCCCGCTAACGCAGGCGGTACTGACAGACGGCTCTACAAGAATTCCATGGGCGGCGATCCCTACGTGATGGAAGCAACGTTCCGCGAAGTTCAGGCCTGTCGCAAGGCCGGCATCATGATTAATACATTCATGCTGGCCAGCGATTACTACCTGGTCGAATTCGTCAAGCAGATGACCGCCATGACGAACGGCAAAGCTTACTTTGCCAACCCATCGAATCTCTCACAATTTGTTCTGATCGATTTTCTGCGTCGGCGAAAGAGTCGAGTCAAATAGGATCACCAGTCTCTATTACAGGCGTTTAGAGTACCAACTTTAGTTGGGCTCTTTCCCAACAATAAAACCCGACTGAAGTCGGTACTCCGAAACACCTCTAACCCAAATCGGTCCGTATGATTTACTGCACTCGAAAGTAATAGCTCGCGACGCTTCCTTTCGATCCATCGTCAGCTCGGCTCAACTTAACTTGATAATCACCGGTCTTCAGCAAGGCTGCGGGAACATCAAAATCGACCTTGCCTGCGTCAGTCTCAGTCGACTGGAGTGATTGAGCGCTAAAGATGCTTTGATCGTCGATGGTCAAGAGTTCCGCTCGATAGATTCCGGTTTGATTCGGTTTGAGCGCGAGTTGCAAGCGCACAATGTCGTGCTCGCCCCTCGGGAGATTGATGAGCGGAATCTTGTCGCCGTCGCGCGATGCGCCGCTGAATAAATCGATGCTCACGATCACAGGGGAGGCCGCCGGTTCATGGGCCGCCATCGGTGAAGGAGTTGTTTGGTGTTCGGGCATTGACGATGTGTTGTCCGAATGCCCAGCCATGCGGGGCGCGCTCGGAGCAGGAGCAGGCGCGCGCCGGTTGAAGATGCGCGCCTTGATGCCTTCTTTGATGCGCGGTCCTTTCACCACCAGCCACACGCTTCCCACCAACACCACGAATATCACGACACCAAAAGCAAATCGCCATGCGTGCTGATTGAGACCGAACAGAAGTCGCAATCTCTCGCCGATCGAGGCTTTCGCGCCGTCCCGCGCTGTGGTTGCTACGGTCGAGGCGGAAGCGAAACGATCGCGCAACGCGGTCGAGACGTTCAGTTTCCGTTTGCGCCCCGCACTCAACAAAAACTCTTGTTCGAACGCTTCGCGGTCCGCAGCGCTCAAGCGTGCAAGAGCGTAATCGTCCGCCAAATCAAATTCAGCCAGGCGGACACGCGCCTCCAGACCGTCGTCGGTAAACAAGTGCTCTTCAAAAGTCGATCGCTCGGCAGGGCTCAATCGACCGAAGAGAAAGCGGCGCACCGCGTCGTCTGAGAACTCTTGCGAGTTGTTCCCACTGTTAGCCATAAGACTGAGCCCTCCCTCACCGTCCCACCCCAGCCGGGCTGCCCGGCTGGGGACCCTGACGGTCGGGCTACTGCCCCGTTTATGCCTCTAAACATTGCTCGATGCATACCTGCAACTTTTCCCTGATGCGCAGCGCGCGCAATCGCAGCGTGTTCAAGCTAACTCCGAACTCGGCGGCGATTTGCTTGCGCAGATTGATCTTTGCCTGCTTGTTTTCGGAATAGTATTTTTCAATCACCTGCCGTGAATGTGGCGCGAGCTTCTCCAGACACTCTTCGAGACAGAAATGGGTCGCTTCTTTGGCGGCGACCTCGGCATCAGGTTCAGGCAGCCGGGAAATCACCGGCCGCTTCAGGTATTCGTGATGCACGTTGTTCATGACGCCTAAGAAGTAGATCGCTTTGTCACCAGCGTACGTTTCCCGAATATCAGCAACGCGACGCGCCACGCGATCTATGGTCTCGTCCGCCAGTTCTTCAGGATCACAGCAGCCGCGCGACGCGAGAATAGCGATCAGTCGCCAGCGAATTCTTTCGTAAACCAGGCCCGCGCGCTCGGGATCGGGATCGAGCCAGCTCAGCAGTCGATCAAAATCTTCCTGCTTGAGCGTTTGAAGCTTTTTCGCGGGCGCCATATCAAGCAAACTTTGTCGACTTTTTGGAGTGCGGTGGTAAACGCAGCGCGACACCGCTTTTGCTTATTCGTAGATCAGGTTAGACCCAAAGCGCCGTCGCCGCTTCGCTCGGCCGGCGCACTCCACAACGTCGGAGGTTTGATGATCAGGGCAACCCATTCGAGTTGCCCTTCCATCATCAGCTTACCGAGTCTCGATCTAAGTCCTCCCTCACCGCCCCAGCCCAGCCGGGCTTCCCGGCCGGGGACCCCGGAGTCGGGCTAGTGCCCCGTGCTCAACCGGGCGAGCTACTGCTTCGTGACATCGCTGAGAGCGACTGTTTTCTCTTCGCCGCCCGACAACTTGACGACGACCTTGCCCAACTTTTCGTCCACGCTGACAACCGTGGCATCGCTCGACGATCCATTGGACTTCACTTTCACTTTGTCTCCAGCCTTGAATTGCGGCGTGCTCAGTGTGCTGGACGCCGGCGCCGGTGATGCCTGTTCGGTAGCGCCAGTGTTCGGGGTGGCACTCGCGGCGGGGTTTGCGTTGCGGTTGGCGGGCGAATTGCTCTCCGTGGTCGAGCTTGAATCACAAGCCGCCAGGGCGAGCGCTAAGAGTACTACTGCGAAGAGCTTCGTGGTCATAGTTTTCCTCCATTCGTGATGTCAGCCTCTGTTCCAGAGGGCTGATTCGTTTCTTCACTGGGTGAATGGAGATAACGAGCGAAACATTTCAAGACTGAGGCAAAAATTTATACGAGCTTGACGCCCACCCATGATCAGACCAAGAATTGCGGTGAACATTCTCGGTCCAGTCAGCAATGCGCAGTATGAAAGGCGGGAAACCATGAAAACTAGAGCAAGCTTTGCGGGCGAACCCATCCACCCGATGCTGGTTCACTATCCGATCGCTTTGTGGACTACTTCGGTGATCACGGATTTGATCTTCTACTTTTGCCGGAACAGCAGTCTGATTCTGATCTCGAAGTTTCTGATTGCCGCGGGCATCGTGGGCGCGATCCTGGCCGCGATTCCCGGCCTCATCGATTGGACGGGGATTACCGCGCCAGCGGCCAAGACAATCGGCAACCGGCACCTGATCTTGAATGTCTTCGCGCTGATCCTGTTTGGCGTGAGTCTCTATCTGCGCATGAAGAATTACGGCGCGCCGCTGGTGGGGTTTCATTTGAAGATCCCGTTCATGGTTTCGGTGGCTGGGTGGCTGTTGATGGCGATCTCTGCGAGTCTCGGCGGCAAATTGGTTTACCAGCACCGCATGGGAGTCAGGGAAGACGCAAGCTAACGTGGCGCAACCTGTCAGCTTGCGGTATTCCGCTCGGCGTTGAAGTCGTAAGTTAGATAGAGCCGCAGCGATCCTTCCTGCACTTCGGCGCGCACGTCCTTCACTCGCGCGCTTACGCTGCCGCCGCTGACGCGCACCGGCAGGGACAGCGCCAGTTGCGAGACGCGGAGCACTTCGAACGGATTAACCTTCTCAGTGATGGTCTTGCGCACGAACGCCGTCACTAGCGTGCTCACGATCGGCGAAGTGTTATCGAGCGTTACCTCGTCGATATTCAACTGCCCGAACACCGTCTGTTTTTCCTGATCAAATGAAAGATCGACGCTGGTTTTGGCCCAGCCGCTGAATTGCGTACACGTCGTCAGGATGCTGTAACTGCCGTGAAAGGCGATCGGCGCGGTAATCTTGCCGCCCGTGAACCGTACCCCGGTTTTCACATTGCTGCCGTCAAGAACCAGCTCAAGCACGTTGGCGCAAGCGGCTTGGAACACCGCAGGCTGCATCGGTGACGCAGATTGAGTTTGTGAGAGCTTCAGTTGTGGCGGGCCAAGCTTTTGAAAAACTGTCCCCAACAAAGAATCGAAAAACTTTTCATCGACAGTAACGGCTACGGTGCCTGAAGTATCGCCGCTGCGATCGGGCGCCCGGATGGGATTGCCGGGAAGATTGCGCGCGCGGGGCGCGCCAAAGAAGTATGCTGTCGCGACCGCGCCGACTAACAGTCCGATAAGCAAAAGCAGGGCGCCTTTTTTCATCAGTTTTATTTGGGCGAAGCGGACGCCGCGGGCGAAGCGGCCGGGTTCGACGCATTGGCCATCATCGCTTTCAAAACAGCAGCTACGGCGCTGGTCAGCGCGTCGATTTGTTCGCGAACTTTCTCAGGCGCAACTTGCGCGTATCCCGCGGGCACTTCAAACTGCGACACTTCAATGTCGGTCTTGATGTCGCGCATTTCGGCAACGACGCGCGCAGCTTTCACGCCTTTTACGTCTCCCGAGCTTGCCGCGTTTAATTCTGCACGCAGCGGCAACCCGGTTTCCTTGTCCACGTAAACAAACGCCTCGGCTTTTACTTCTCCGGCTTTCGTGTTCGTGTTAGTTGACCCATTGTAGCGATACTTTTCCGCGACGCGCCCGTTCATCGGCTCTTCGCCGGCGCGCTCGACTCCTTTCAGATCTTTCAAGTCTTCG
>DASZZL010000077.1:0-57926 GCA_035545035.1 Pyrinomonadaceae bacterium | reverse complement strand
GACGTTTGGCGTCCAGTCACTGGGATCGATGCGCAGACCGATCAGAATGTAGCCGAGCTTTTCCGCCCGCATCGCCGGCTCGACTTCTTCGGGCTTGTCGGCTTCGGCGTCTCCGAAATACGGCGGGCGAAACAGCACCGTCGAGCGGCCGGTGACCGATTCGATCAAGCGCTGCGTCGCGTTGAGTTCCAGATCGACCAGGCGGCCGGGAATCTCGCCGAGGTTCGGATGCGTGAAAGTATGATTGCCGAGTTCGTGGCCTTCGTTGACGATGCGCCGCAACAGATCAGGATGGGCCTGACCGTTCTTGCCGATCACGAAAAACGTCGCCGGCACATTTTCACGTTTCAGGATGTCGAGGATGGCCGGAGTCCAATCGGGATCGGGTCCGTCATCGAACGTCAGCGCGATCGTGCCGGGATGATCGCCCGTGCGTTCGATCACGTACGACGACGGCGTCGAGATGTATTTCTCCGTAGTGATAAAGCCGGTCTTCTGATCGGTTTGAACTGAACGCTCACCGTCGTGCGGACTGGCCAGCACGCGCAGCAATTCGCCGGTGCCTTCAAAGTCCACTTCGTATCCATAAACGATCCGTTTCAGAGAATCAGGAACAGGATTGAGTTGGTCAGATCCAAAGATCGACCAGATGGAAGGGTCCTCGGAACCCAGCCGCCACAAAGCAAAGCCCGCCGGGCGATAGCCACTAGCGGCGCGGATTTGGTTAAAGGCCGTGACGCCGTCGAGAAACCAAACTGTGTGCTGTGACTTGTCTTCTTCTTCATACCCGAAATATGGATTGCGAGTTGCCTCGTCAAACTTTATTTCTGCTTTCGAGTCATGCGCCGAGATTACCGCTTCCTGAAAGCTGACTTCTTTTGCGTTGGGCGCGCCGGCGGTCCAGTCGTAACCATAGTTTCCCAGCGCGATGATCGTTTTCGCCGGGTTAATGTCCTTCATGCGCCTAACCAAATTCTGTTCGTACCAATTTTGCCCGGCGATCGAGCCGGTGTCTTTGCTGCCGGCGTAATGCTCGTCGTAAGCCATTAGCATCAGGTAATCCGAAGCGGCGGCGTAATCGCGATAGTTCCAATCAGGATCGTCGAAAGGTACAGCCTCGACGACGATCCAGCCGTGCGGGTTGAACGCGGCTTGAAGCTCTTGCATGAATCGCAAGAGGTTCGGCTGCGTGTCCTTTGTCGGCTCTTCAAAGTCGACGCATACTCCGGCGAATTTGTTTTGTTCGACAAACTGCGCCAGCGCCGCAATCAAACGCTGCCGCGAACCTTCATCAGCAACGGCTCTGGCCAGCACATCACTCTGCCACACCTCATCGTCCAGATTCTGCACCATCGGCAGAATCTGGATTTGCGGACGCTGCTGGCGAACCAGGTTCAAGGCCGGAGCGTCAAGGTCGACTTCGATTGGACTCGCGCCGTCCTTGGCGTCAACGATGTGTATCCACTGGGGCATCAGCCAATCGAGATGATTGAGATTGCGCTGGAGCGAGGCGTAACTCGACTCGTCCCAGTTAACATAAAATCCGATGCTCAGTGGTCTCGAAGTGAACTGAGCCGGCGCCGGCAGAGGCGTGTTTGTCGGCGGCGGCGCGATCGGCATCAGTTGCGGTCTCAGCGCGGGCACCACGTGCGTTTTCGACAGTTCTTTCTGCAGCTTGGCTTGCGCTTTCTTAGCTTCTAATTCCGCAGGAGTCTTCGGCAGGGCGATTGGCTGCGGCCCGATATCCGATCTTTTTGGCAAACTGGACAATTGCCGCAGATTCAATCTGGGCAGCAGCGGATTCGCCAGAACGCTGGCGATGAAAATCGCAGCGAGCGCCGTGATGATGACGCCCAACGCCAGATAAGTGCGCTTCACGTGCCGCCAACGCCGGCCGCGCGGGTCGTAAAAGACAGGTGAACTGGGCAGAATCTTCTCGGACACTTTGACGCTCTTTCCGACAACCGGAGAGAAGTTCTAAGTTGCGGGACGTATTTGATGTCTATAACGAAGCGCGGGTTGATAGTCAAGAAGGGAAGCGCATTCGACGTGTCGGACCAAGAGAAAAGCCGCCCGCGATCGCTCGCGGACGGCTTTCCGGTGAAACTGTTGGGATTGACCTGTGGCTGTGACCGCTTCCGCAAAGGAGGTGTCACAGTAAAGCACTCAGGAAGACAATCCTAACAACTAACCCTTGAAGGGGATTATCGATCCTGAGGTTAGGTCTCAGCCACCTCACTGTGATTTGAACTCATATATTTTTGGATCACCTCCTTTCCAGTGTTGAGGGGATGATAAGAGAGAAGCGCAAACTCGTCAATCGAAAATTTTGTCTGTTGCTGAGGCCTGAGGTGGGAAGGGGCATTAGCCCGACCGTCAGGGAGGGCTCAATTATTTTCGCGCTGTGATGGAGCCCTCCCTGACGGTCGGGCTAATGCCCCGTCGCGCTGCGTGAAAACGCCAAGCGCCCGTCGGCGTAAACCTCGTGCGCCTGTTCGACACCAAAAAAGTAAGCCAGCTCGCGATAGTCCTCACAATCATGAATCACGAAATCGGCGCGCTTGCCTTTCTCAAGCGAACCAATTTCATCGCCGCGACCGAGTGAGCAGGCGGCGTTCATGGTGGCTGCGGTGATGGCTTCGGCGGGCGTCATTTTCATCTGCGTGCAGGCGAGCGAAAGGATCATCGGCATCGACGGCGTCGGCGATGATCCTGGATTGAAATCTGTAGCGAGCACGACCGCGAGCCCCGCGTCGATCATCTCGCGCGCCGCGGGATAGTGATTCGAACCGAGTGCGTAAACTGAGCCGGGTAATAGAACAGGTTGAACGTTGGCAGCCTTTAGCGCCGCGATGCCGGTCGCGTCTGTGTGCTCCAGATGATCTGCGGTCGCCGCGTTAAGTTCAGCAGCCAGCTTTGCGCCGCCGGAAAGCGAAAGCTGATCTGCGTGCACGCGCAAGCCCAATCCATTACAGCGTGCGGCGGAAAGGATGCGCCAGGATTCGTCGGTTGTGAACACGCCTGCTTCGCAGAATACGTCGCAGTATTCGGCCAGCTTCTCTTCCGCAACGCGCGGCAGCATTTCATTGATTACCAAATCCACGTAAGCCGTTCGCCGTGATTTGTATTCTTCGGGAATGTCGTGCGCGCCGAGGAACGTGGGAACGTAATTGAGCGGCGTTTCATCACCAAGTTGTTTGATGGCGCGAAGTATTTTCAGTTCATCTTCAACCGTAAGACCGTATCCGGATTTCGCTTCGATCGTCGTCGTTCCGGAGCGCAGAAACCATTCAGCGTAGCGCTTGCCTGCCTCAACTAACTGATCGAGCGTCGCTGCGCGCGTCTTGCTAACAGTTGATTTGATTCCGCCGCCGCGCGCGGCAATTTCCTGATAAGTTGCGCCGGCAGCGCGCTGTTCGAATTCATCGGCGCGATTTCCAGCGAAGACGGTGTGCGTGTGCGCATCAACGAAGCCGGGCATCACTACACGCCCGCCGGCGTCGATCACTTCGTAGTCGCCATCGATCAGCTTCTCAATTTCATTGCGATTGCCGACATGTTCGATGCGATCGCCGCGCACGATCATCGCGCCATCTTCGACAATCGAAAGGTTGCGTAGTTCCGCGCCGACGCGCGGCCGCGCGGGTCCGGAGAGCGTCACTAGCTGCGAACAATTGACGACTGCGAGAGTTTCAGGCACGGGCTTTCCGGCGCGCGCGCCACGAAAGCAGCGCGTAAACGATTACAGAGAAAACGATCAGATCGATCAGTCCGGCCGCGGCTACCGCGAGAAACGTCGGGCCGCCAAACGTGTCACCGGGCGCGCGGGGGAAGACGTGCTGCGTAATAAAGAGCGGCCAGGCGTCGAAGTAAAAGAATGCATGGATCATCCAGGCAGGCGGATGGCTCGGCCGATAGAGCCGGTTGACCAACATCAATGACACCCCGTCGGCGATCATTATGAGAAAGCCGAGCGGGATTGAGACCAGAAGTCGTTTCCAGCTCATGACCCGAACAACCCTATTCGTGAGTTCTGCTGAACCAGCCAGAGCCTTGGCGAGCCGACGTTGTTAAGCCTCTTTATAAAGCGCGGCTCCCACGAGCGCTGCCAGCAGGTACTCAACCAGTTCCCAGCCAAGCACTATCGCCACCAGGTTAGTAGGCTCCATTCCCAGCCCGGCACCGATGATGTTTTGGTAAACGACCACGCCGAACCAGGCGAACAGTCCGGCGATAATTGCCGTTTTGGGACCAGCACCGAACCGCGGTCTGATCGCGGCATAGCCAAGAACAATGACGATGCCGAGGACGAAAGTAATCGCAAAGGCGATCACCAGGAATTTGGGACCGGGCTGTGGAAACCCGCACTTCTTAAAGAATTCTTCCATTTGCTTGGCCAGGACGAAGCCATTCAGCAACCACTCGCCGACACTCAAAATCGCGCCTGCGACTAAACCGCCGAGCAGTACGCGTCCGAAGTTAATCTTGCCCATAATTGTCTCCTCACTGGGGTTTGATTCTGGAGCAAAGAGCGCCAGATGAATATCACAGGATTGAGTTGAAGGCCAGCGTTATTCGGCCCGCTTTCTGCCGAGCGCGTATAGCACCGCGCCGATCGCGTTGGCCGCGACGACGACGGCGATAATCTTCGCCGCGAACAGCAGGCGACTCTGAACGTCGATGATCGGAAACACGGTAAAGAACGCGCCGACTACGGACATCAGAAAGCCAAGCGCCGCCGCCACTTTCAGCCACCACGGAGCTTTGGCGCCGAACCGTTTCATGGCGACGATCGGAATCGCGAACAGCACCATGTAGATTAGCGCATACAAGACGTTCGCCGCGTTGTCTTGAAACTGAAATGCCTCGGCCTCTTTCACGCCGAGCAAAGGCGCCAGGCTGAACACCAGCGTGGTCACGCCCACGAAAAGGATCGAATTCACCGGCGTGCGATAACGCTGGTGCAGTTTCGCAAACCACGCCGGCAGTAAGTTGTCCCAACCGGCGACCATCGGCAAGCGCGTGTTGCCGGCAAAATAGATGCTCATCAAAGCGATCTGCCGCGCGGCCACGCCGAAGATCGTGATCGAAATCAATATCGACACCCAACCGAACGAACTGAAGGCGCGGCTGAACACCTGCGGAATCGGCGCGATGAGATCAACTTTGTCGGGCGACACAAACGCCAGCACCGATCCGGTTCCAAGAATGAACATGAGCGCGATGATTGGCGCTGCGATCCAAACTGAACGAGCGATGTTGCGCGCCGGGGCGCGGCATTCGCCGGCGAGAATCGCGATGTACTCGAAACCCGAAAGCGCTCCGACCGCGAGCTTGCTGCAAACGTTGATGTTGTAGGTGCTGACCTGTGGAAAGCTAAGTGAAAACGGATGGTAGTTGGCCAGAGCCCCGCGGCTGGCCGTAATGAACGGCAGCACGATTAGAGTAATGAAGGTTATGATCAGCATCGCGCCGCCGAAGTTCTGCACCCACTTTCCGAGCGCAAGACCTCTGCGCGAAGCGGTGACAACAGAAGTTATCAACAGGACGCAGACCAGCGTGGTCATCCATTTGTTCTCCTTCATCCATTCGGCGCGGGGCCCGATGGCATAGGCGATGTTTCTCTTAATGATCAAGCCGATGCCGGACATCACCAGAATGCCGAAGATCCAAAAATTCCACGCGACCATGAACGCCACGAAATCGTCGAAAGCCACCTTGGCCCATTGATAGAGTCCGCCTTCAAGCGGCGCCAGCCGGTTGAGATAGATGACGACGGCGGCGAGTGGCAGATAGAAGGTGGCGATCGCGATCAGCCAGAAGGCCATCTGTGACTGGCCCAGCTTGGCCGCGAAGCCAACCCAGACGGTGCCAACGACGAAGACGACTTGCGTGAGAACCAGATCCCGGAGGCCCAGCTCCTTCTTAAGAGAAGTGCTGCGCGCCTCGACATCGCGCTCGATGGTGGCAAGACTTGAGGCGTCGCTTTTGGAGGGTTCAGGCATCACGAGATCTTAATGTTTAGAGGCGGGCTAGTGCCCGCCGTTCACGCAGACGAACTATGATCGTGAACGATCCGCCATCCGGCTTTCGTTTTCCGAAACAGCAAACTAAAGGTCCCGTGCGGCTCGTCATTCGCGCGTTTCAGGCGCCAGCGACCAAGGACGAGCGCGGCGTCTTTGCTCAACACAGTGATTTCAAGTTCGGAAAATGTCAGCACGCCCATCTTCTCGCGCGAGTCGTAGCTTTTCTTATAGCGATCAAGTACTGCCTGCCAACCACGATTAATCCGATCACCGGAAACGAACTCGGTGTTCGGCGAGCGATCATAGCCGTCCATGTACCCTTCGAGATCGCCGCGATTCCAGGCCGCAGCTTGCGTGTCGAGCACGGCGCGGATGGCGGCTTCAGTTTTCGGGTTTGCCGCAGTCTGGGCTGTGATCGTTGACGCGAGAGATGAAATGATCAAAACGAGAACTGTGGCGAAGGTGGCTTTCATGGCTCAACTCCTCAGTAGTCTCTTTAGAAGTAACGATAGTGCTCGGTGATCTTCCACGCGAACAAAACATCTTCCATGCGCGTGCCGGCGCCAATGTTATGGACGATCAGATAGCGCTCTGAGGGCTTGTACCAGACATTCACGACCAGGCCAACATGATCGACACCGTTTCCCAAATCCCACGTGACAATGTCGCCCGGCAGAAAGTTTTCGCTGCCGCCGGTCGTCGCCAGCGACTTGGCTTTGCGAGTGAAGTAGGTTTGCAGATTCGGCACGCGACGATGATCGATGTTCGCATCCGGCCCGCTTAATCCCCAGCGCGTAGGGTAAGCGGAAAATTTTCCCTTCATGTCTTCGTGGAGATCTTTCTGCAAGTCGATCCCGCCTTTGCGAAAGGCTCTCACGATCACATCGGAACACACTCCGGTTTCGATTGGAACGTCGCCGTTCGGATATTCGAGTTTCTGATACGAAGCATCGTAGCCGGTCGTCTTGCCGACTTGATCCGTGGCGCCATCGATAACAAGTTTCAGTTGCGCCGAACTGTTAGCCGGCAGCGCGCGTGTCTCCGTTTGTTGCTCTGGAGGTTTTAGCGGCTTCGCGGCGTGCTGTTCCTGGCATGCTCCCGCGAGGATTAGGGCGAGTGCAAGAACCGGAAGAGATCGCATTGAGGTCTTCTTCATTTAACGTCCGAGCCCTCGGTCGGGCTATTGCCCCGCATTTCTATCGAGCGCTCTTTGTTTGCAACCACGCGCGGAGATCATCACGCATCGGCTGAACAATTTCGTGTCCGGCATCATAGCTCTGAAATGAAACATCATGCGCTCGCTCGCGAAGCTGAGCGTCGTAATCCTCGACCCGCGACGGCGGATAGTATTCATCGCGCTCGCCGCTTTGATGAAATACGGCCGCGTCGGTTGGCTGGTAGAGCTCGCTTGTTTCCCAATCGCCCGGCAAACCGCCGCAGATTCCAACCACGCCGCGCATTACGTCCGGATGCGTAAATGCGAAACGATAGTTGAGCGCGCATGATTGCGAAAAGCCGAGCAGGAAGATTCGCTTCTGATCGGCGACGCCTTCGCGGGCCAACGAGTCTATTATTTCAAGCAACGCGCGATGATGGATCGCAACCGATTCTTCGGGCCGAAAGTTTGTCAGCCACCCGAACCCGAACCGCAAATTCCCGCCCGGTGCTTTCGGTTCTCTCAAATGCTGATGCGGACCTTGCAGAGAGGCTATGGCGAACCCTTCGGGAGCGATCGCTTGCGCTTCACGTAGCGCGTGCCACTTGCTTGCGCCATAGCCATGCAGCGCAATGAGCAACGGCGCCGGTCGAGACTCCGCAGCGACCAGATCGTAGTAAAGTTTGATCTCGGCGGCGAGCGCTCGCTCAACTGCCGCCGATGTTTCACTGGTCGTTGACTCGCTCATCGTCTAAGCAGGCTTATAACACGCTCTTGAAAGTCCGACAAACCTTTTATTTGTCGAACAGCTTTGCATTCAGTGCCAATGAAAGTTACGATGGCCGAGCATTTCGCGATTCTGAGATCAAACTAGTCGAAGCGAGGTTGGCACAATGAAGTTTCCCGGCGGACTCAACATTCAGGGGATGATGAAGCAGGCGCAGCAGATGCAAGAGAAGATGGCGCGCGAAATGGAAGAGCTGCGCGTGGAAGCTTCCGCGGGCGGCGGCGTGGTGACCGTCGAGATGAAAGGCAATCATGAAATCATCTCGCTCAAAGTCGATCCGGAAATTGTCAAAGAGAACGACATCGAGATGCTGCAAGACATGATCGTCGCGGCCATCAACGAAGCGAACCGCAAATGCGACGAAGCCATGAAGAGTACACTGGGATCGATGCTGCCGCCGGGATTGGGAAATTTGTTCTAGGAGCCAGGAGCTAGGAGTCGAGGGCCGGGGGCCAGAACATGCAAATCAAAAGCTTTCGAGATCTAAGAGTCTGGCAAGGCGGTATCGAACTGGTCGAGGCGATCTATGGACTTACGCAAGCTTTTCCCAAACAAGAAGTGTATGGATTAACGAGTCAGATCCAACGCGCCGCTGTCTCGATACCCCCGAACATTGCGGAGGGTCACGCTAGGGAATCCACGAAGGAATATCTTCAACATCTGTCGATCGCCCAGGCGTCTTTAGCTGAAGTGGAAACGCAACTGGAGATCGCAAAACGGCTCAAGTATATATCGCCTGATCAATTCGAGCATTCGCTAGAGCAGTTGTCGCAACTGGGCAGGCAGCTTTATGCACTGCGCAATGCTCTTCTCAAACCTAGAGCCAGCGCGGCGAGCAGTGCCGGCTCCTGACCCCTGTCTCCTGGCTCCTTAGAAGTATGCTCGACTACGCCGAACCCGTAACGAAACTAATCGACGAATTCAAGCGTCTGCCGAGCATCGGGCAAAAGTCGGCGCAGCGTCTGGCGTTTTACATTTTGCGCGCGCCGGAAGCCGACGTCGAGCGCTTGATTGCGGCGCTGCACGAAGTCAAGGAGCGCATCAGCGAGTGCACGGTTTGCAACAACCTCACCGACATCAATCCCTGCCGCTTCTGCTCGTCGCCATCGCGCGATCGTTCGCTGATGTGCGTGGTTGAGCAGCCCTACGATCTGGTCGCGGTGGAAAGGACCCGCAGCTACAAAGGTCTCTATCACATTTTGCACGGGAGCCTTTCCCCGATTCGCGGAATTCGTCCCAGCGATCTGCGCCTCGACAATTTAATTTCGCGTTTGAAGCCAGAGAACAACGACGGCATCGAAGTTCGTGAAGTGATCCTCGCCACCAATCCAAACACTGAAGGCGAGGCGACGGCTAATTACATCAGCCGCCTGCTAAAGCCTTTGGGCTTGCGCGTGACGCGTTTGGCGATGGGCATGCCGGTGGGTAGCGATCTGGAATACGTAGACGAAGTGACGATGGATAAGGCGCTGTCGAATCGGCATGAGATGTAGGCAGCAGGAGGCAGACGGCAGGAGGCAGGAGACAGGCGGCAGGAGACAGGCGGCAGGAGACAGGCGGCAGGAGGCAGGAGCAGGAAGCAGGAAGCAGGAGGCAGACGGCAGGAAACAGGAGACAGGAGACAGGAGACTTCACGATGGCGACCTCACAAGGCTTTAGAGACCTCAAGGCCTACCAGTTGGCTTACCGGCTGGCAATGGAAATTTTTCACGAGTCAAAATCATTTCCGAAGGAAGAGAGATACTCACTAACCGACCAAATTCGTCGCGCTTCTCGGAGCGTGGCCGCCAACATCGCGGAGGGTTATCGCAAGAAACGGTATCCCAAGATGTTTGTGAGTAAGATGGCTGATGCCGATGGTGAAGCAACCGAAACTCAAGTATGGTTGGATTTTGCCCGTGACTGCGGATTTCTTCAGCCGGAACGCCAAGCGAAGCTTATTATGGGATACGAAGAGCTCGGCAGAATGCTTGGCGGCATGATTCTCAAGCCTGAGAGATTCGGCAACTAGCGCACTTCGTGCTTCCTGCCGTCTGCCTCCTGCTGTCTGCCTCCTGCGGTCTGCTTACTAGCCATTCAGAATCTCACGTGCTCTTCCGGCGCGCCTGCCTTGCAATCGACGCACTCGGCCGCTGAGTTGTAAAACTTCTCGTCAAACTCGACAAGTGACTTGATCGGCACGTCATCTATGTGATCGGGCGCCGAAGTGAAGTGCACGATCGCGCCGCAGCCGATGATTGGCGCGCCCAGGCCGCGCACCAGTTCGACTGTCTCTTCGATGGCGTGGCCGCTGCGAATGATGTCATCGACGATGATGCAGGGAGCGATGTCGCCCTGGTTCACGTACTGACGAAACATGCGTTTTCCGCCTTCCTGCTCGGCCCAGTAGATCTGTTCCGCGCTCAGTGCGTCGCGGACGCCGAAGGCTACGGGAATGCCGCCGGAACTCGGACTAATGACCGAAACTTTCGGCAACTGGCTGGCAATGTCGCGGTCGACGCGGAATTTGCGACTGAGTGCTACGGCCAGCACGCGCGCCGTGTCGTAATAGCGAAACGCCAGCGGCATCTGGAAATAATGCGCGGTGTGTTTGCCGTTTGGATAGACAAAGTGGCCTTCGCGAAACGCGCCGGTGCGTTTCAAAATCTGCATGATTTCTTCCGGCGATGGGATCAGTTGCACGTCTGGTGCTGCCATTTCAGAGTCTCCTAAAAGTTTAAGAATGAAGGATGAAGGATGAAGGCGGAAGGATGAAAAAAACTACGAGCGCGTGAATGATTTCATCCTTCATCCTTCCTACTTCATCCTTTCAGCGAACGGCGCGTAGCATAACATGCTGCTCTCGCACTCGCTACCCCGACTGGTCGGGGTTCTGATCGATTGCGCGCCGAATTAACTGGCGCTGATCTTCCGACAGTCCTTCGGGCAAAGCGTCGAACGGAAACCACTCGGCTCGCTTGATCTCAAAGCTGCGGGGATGCGGTGTGCCAATCGCTTTCGCGCGAAAGTAAATTTCGATTTGCCGCGGTCGATGGAGGCTGCGCGTAAGGAGAAGCTCTACCGAATCAAGTTCCAATCCAACTTCCTCGCGCAGTTCGCGTCGCAGCCCTGCTTCGGGTTGTTCGCCACGGTTCAGGAATCCACCGGGAATGCCCCAGCCGCTGTCCGGACGAAAGACGTGATCGAGCAAGAGGATTCGATTGTCGTCGTCGAAGATCAGCGCTCCCGCAGTGGCAGTGAAGCGCCGATGACCGAAGCGCATCAAGCGACGGCGGACCTGGCCCGGCAGGTGCCGCCAAATTGCGACGAGAAAATCTATCAGCATCAGACCAGAAGAATATCATGGCCGAAGCTAAGAACAGGTTTGGACACTGGGAACGATTGACCGCGTTGGCATTCGTCGCTAATATTCGGACACGAACCATGTCGGCTAACATTCCAGAAGCTGCTCCAAACGCTGCACCACAGGCGGCAGCGGCATCGCTGCCAGTTCCAAAGCGGATCACGAACGCGCAGACCGTGTGCAACGAGCGGAACGAAAAGAAAAAGCTTTGCAACGGCCATTTGAAGCAATTGAAGACCGCCGGCGAGCGGGCCGAAGTTCACCTGCGTGGTGACGACGTTTTGTTCAAGTGCCACTTGTGCGGCACGCTCTACATGGGCCCGCCGCTCGGTCACGTGCGCGATCCGGAAAAGCAGCGAAGGTTTGTCGAGGCTGAGCTGTCCGCGGTCCTGCAAGCGGCCGGCGGCACGCTGCCGGTGATCAAGAAGAACGACAAAGGCGTCTACGTTTTGGTCGAACCGGGCGAGCACGGTCACGCCCCGGCTGCTCCGAAGGCCGCCGCGCCTCCGGCAACCGTCGCGGCGAAACCCGCTGAAGCGAAAGCACCGACCGCCACGACGAAAGCTGCCGCCCCCGCGCCTGCCGGCCCAAAACCAGCGGCGCAACCGAACCGCGAACTAAATCGGCGCACGACTTATGCGGGCGTCGTCGACACCGGGCCAGTTGCGGGCGAGACGCGCGAACAAAAGATCGAACGATTGCAGAAAGTGGTTGCGGGAGCAAAGCAACGCGCGGAAGAAGGCGGTGCGGAACCCGCGGCCGTGACTGCAGCCGCTGATTTATCACCAGCCGATCTGCCGGCAGCAGAGGCGGCGACTGTGGCCGCTGCGCCGGTTGCTGAAGCAGAGAGATCGAAAGCCGCGCCGGCAACCACAACACCAGAAACTTCGCACGCGACTAGTGGCCAGGTCGATCGCACTCTGATGAAGAGATCGACTTATGCCGGCGTCGTTGACACCGGCCCGGTTGCGGGCGAGACGCGCGAACAAAAGATCGAACGCTTGACCAAACTCGCCGCGGCGGCAAAGCAGCGCGCGGAAGAGGGCGGAAGCTAATTCACGTCTGGTTCACAATCAACCCTTCCCGCGAAACTTTCCAATCCAAAACTTCCGCGCCTTCTTCCTCGGCCAGCGCGCGCTCGACGTCTTGTTTCCGTTTTGGATCGCACAGGAAGGCGATGCAACCGCCACCGCCGGCGCCGCAGATTTTCGCCGCGTCCGCGCCGTTTCGGAATGCCTTTTCGACCAGCATGTCCATCTGTGGCGTGGTAATTCCTGGAGCCAGCCGTTTGCGATTTGGATAGGCGGCGCGCATCGTTTCGGCTACCGCGTTCCAATCGTTTGCGAGCAGCGCCGCGCGCATCTGTGCGGCCGCGTCGCGAATCTTTTCAAAAATCGCAAACAGCTCCGCGTCGCCGTCGATGTGGCGTTTGAAACTATCCCAGTTGTTGATTCCCGAAAGGCGCGGCTCGCCGGTGTAACAAATCACGAAGCGGCGTTCAAGCTCTTCTTCGTCGATCGACAGGTGTTCACGCTCGATGCCGTCGGCGCGAAAGTGTACGCAGGAAGTTGAACCATAAAAAGCCGGATAGTAATCCTGAAAACCGGCCGGGACTTTGATCACGGTGGTTTCAATGTTCGCGGCAATCGTGATGAACTTGCGCGGGTCATAACGATTTCCGACCACGCGATTCAGTCCACCGATCAGGGCGATTGCCAAAGCTGACGATCCTGAGATGCCTGCGCCGGCCGGAGCTTCGCTGTGCGCGATGAGATGAAAACCCGTCTCGGGTTGGAAGAAATGAACCATCTTCGAAACGAGTTCGAGCTTTTCGTCGCTCGCCAGCTCTTCGATGCGATCGACCGTCGTTTCAAGGCCAATCCCGCGATCACGAGATTCAAGAATGATTCGTTTGTCATCGCGCGTTTCAATTCGCACGCTCGCGCGCAGCGAAAGCGCGAAGTTGACCGTGCTTGCGCCGGGGTGAAAGAGATAAAGCGGCCAGATGTCGATGGTGCCGCCCGCCAGATCGACGCGGGTAGGAGCGGATGATTCGATGATCACGATTTCAAAGTTAAGATTTCAGATTCCAAATTCCAAATTCCAGATTCAAGACCAGGGATTAAGAATCAAAGCGGCAACGCGCTACTTCAGATGAATCTTTCCCCGAATCTCTTCCTTCAACTCTTTCAAGCCCTCGATCGCGGCGTGTTCGATCTCCTGCAAACGCTCGGGCGCGGCTTCCTCGACCTTCTTTGACAGCCAGGTGCGTTTGATCAAATAGAACGCAGCGACTCCGGCCAGCACGATCACGAGCAGGATTTTCCCGAGGTGGCGAAAGTCGCCAATCAACCTGATGACTGCGCTACTGAAAGAGTAGCCGACTCCGCTGAGGATCAAAACCCAGACGAAACAGCTTCCCAAAGAAAGCGGGAGAAAACGCAAGTAGCGCATGCGCCCGACTCCGTAGAAGGTGCACGAAGCCCAGCGCAAGCCGTAAATGTACTTTGAAAGAAAAATCGAGAGCGTGCCGAACCGATTCGTCAACCGCTCGATGCGCGGCTTTGCGATGCGATAGAAACGAAAGTCCCGCACCGTCTTCCCGAAGACGCGTCCCGCGAAATAGGCGAGGTTGTCACTGGCGAAACCACCGAGCGTGCCCCACAGCAATACTTTCGCAAAACTGTAATCGTCAAAGAATGCGCTGTGAGCGAGCACGCCGGCGAGCAGCAGCGTGATGTCGCCCTCGATCATGGCAAGAAAAAACACGGCGTAGAGGCCGTATTGCTCGATCAAGTGTGAAAGAAACTGAAGACTCGTCATAAAGTGAGCAGTAAGCAGTTAGCAGTTAGCAGTGAAAGAATCGGCATTGGACGGAGGTTAGTAAGTAGCAAGAAAGCTGTAAGCACGTTTTTTTCAACTGCTCACTGCTTACTGCTCACTCTCCTCCTTCTGGCGGAGGTTTTACTACCAGAACTGGACAACTGGCATGACGCACGACAGCTTCCGCGGTCGAGCCGAATAGAATGCGGCCCAGACCGGTGCGGCCGTGCGACGAAATCACGATGAGATCCGCTTCACGCTCGTCAGCCACGCGCACGATCTCGGCGGCAGCATCACCATGAACCATGACTTCCTCGACATTGAGGCCGGCGCACTCTTCGCACTCGGCAAGCTTCGGCAGCTCTCGCTCAGCCGAGTCTTCCAACTGCTCGCTGATGTCCGCGATCGGCAAAGGCTCGGCCAAACCGGTGTAGCCCACGGCTGGTACGATCGCCTCGACCACATGGACGCAAATGATTGTCGCGTTCGTCGCGCGGGCAATTGCCGCCGCATAGGGCAGCGCGTAATTCGCGCAGCCGCTGAAATCCGTGGGAAGCAAAATCGTGCGAAGTTGCGGTAATGCTGCTCGGTTATTTTCAGTTGTGTTTGGCATTGCCCGAATCGACCGCATTCTACACGCAGAGAGCGGAGTTTGACAGCCCCTTGGCCCTCTAATAAGATCACGGCGAACCACCTGCCCCAACTCGCGAAAGGCTTCAGTATGCCCGATAACTCTGAGACATCAGCCAACTTTGCCGGGGTCGAAATCGGCGGAACTACGATGCGCGCGGTGACTGTTTCCTTTGACGGGGCAGTCGTGGCGCAGCGCGAGATTGCGTGTCAGCCCGATGATCTCGTGCCGCAGATAGCCCATATTGTTTCCGGATTGCGCGAACTCGGACCAATCAAGTCCGTCGGCGTGGGCATTCCCGGATTGGTCAACCGTGAAACCGATCGAGTACTGATCTCGACCGGCCTGCCGTCAACCGTGCACGGCGATTTTCATTCGGAGCTGATGAAGGCGACCGGCCTGCGCTGCGAGTTGGAGAACGATGCGAACGCCGCCGCTTACGGCGAATTCATCGCCGGCGCCGGCCGCGATGCGCGCGACATTTTTTACATCGGCATAGGCGAATCGATTGGCGGCGCCATCATGCTCGACGGTAAGCTTTGGATCGGCGCGTCGGGCTGCGCGGGCGAAGTCGGCCACATCACCATCAACACCGAAGGCATCGAATGCGTCTGCGGGAACACCGGATGTCTGGAAACGGTTGCCTCAGCTCCCAACATCGTGCGTCGCGCGCGCGAACGGCTGGGACGCGATTCGACATCGTCACTTTCGAGCCTGGCGGCGAATGAAAGTTTTACGGCCGCCGATCTGGCGCACGAAGCCACGAACGGCGACGACTTTTCGATCATGATGATCGAGCGCACGGGAAAATTCATCGGCACGGCCGTGGCCAGCATCATCAACTTGCTGAGCATCGAGCGGATTATTTTGGGCGGCGGGGTGATGGAGGCCGGCGATCTGATCCTCAATCCGATCATCGAAGAGGCCGGCAAGCGTTCTTTTCAGCCGTGCTTTGAATCAACAAAGATCGTAGCGGCGGAACTGGGCGCGGATGGAGTGGCGATAGGCGCGGCATTGCTTGCTCGTGACGCGCGCGGGTGGAAGTGAATGTTCGCCCCTCTCCTTTGGGAGAGGGGATGGGGAGAGGGTTTACGCGCCAAGACCCTACCCCTTAATCCCCTCCCCAGAGGGGAGGGGAAACTAACTTCCTCAATCCAACTTCGCTTCGCGAACTTTCTTTTCCTGCTCGGCGCGAAACTCACGAAGCTTTCGTTTTAACTCGGGCCGGCTGTTGGCGAGAATCGCGATTGCAAATAGCCCCGCGTTGGTTGCGCCTGGCTTTCCGATCGCCAGGGTCCCCACCGGAATTCCGGCCGGCATCTGCACCGTCGAGAGCAACGAATCCAATCCGTTCAGCGCGTCGCTTTTCATCGGCACGCCGAGCACCGGCAGGGTCGTGTGCGCCGCGACGACACCAGCCAGGTGGGCCGCGCCGCCGGCCGCCGCGATGATCACTTCGATACCGCGCGATTCAGCCGTTGAAGCGAATTCTGTTGCGAGCGCCGGTGTGCGATGCGCCGACATGACGCGGCTCTCGTGCGCCACGCCGAATTGCGCAAGCGTCTCGGAAGCAGCGCGCATCGTCTCCCAGTCAGACTTGCTGCCCATTATGACGGCGACTAAAGGCAAGGATGAGGGATGAAGGCGGAAGGATGAAGAAGCATCTTTCGCTCTTGCTTTCGTCGTTCCTCGTGAACTGCCTTTCCTTCGGGTTTTCCTTTTTTCATCCTTCATCCTTCATCCCTCATCCCTCATCCTTGCTCTTCATTCGCCCTGGTCCAGCGAATAACCGCGCTCGCCGTCAAAGTTGCAAAGGTTTTCGGTCTTGATGAAATCGAAACCCGCGCCGGCCACGCGGCCGAGCAGTTCAATAATCTGTGCGTGAGTGATGTTCGCGCCGGTGGTTTCGGGCATGAAGCGGCAGCGCCAGTGATCGGAACAAAAAGTTTCGGACTTGCCGCCCGGCCAGACCTTCACGCCGCGGTTGCTGATCATCACCAGCTTTAGATCGCCGGGTGCGATGCTGTTGAGCGCGTCGCCGAGATTGTCCGGCGAGCCTTTCGTCCAGTCGACAAAGACGTCGACGCCAACCAGATCTTTCTTTGTGTCCGAGCGTTCCTTGACGATGGTTTCGCCGCCGAACGTTTCGCCGCCGCCATTCTGTTTGTAAGTCACGGCCTTAAGCGTGTGCGGTTTCTTGCCCAAATGGTCCACGACGGCTTCTGCGAATTCTTTTGTCCCGACTTTTTGCTTGCTCACGCTTTCGTCGTAAATGTCATAGGTGTGAATGCCATCTTCAATCGTGCGCAGCCAGGCGTTGTGAACTCTTTCCGCGATGTTGCTCTGTCCGATGTGCACCAACATCATGATTGCGCCCAGGAGTAATCCCGACGGGTTTGCTAAATTTTGTCCGGCGCGGCGCGGCGCCGAGCCGTGGATAGCTTCGAACATCGAGATGTTCTCGCCAATGTTGGCCGAGCCGGCGAGACCGACCGAACCGGCGATTTGCGCGGCCACGTCCGACAAAATATCGCCGTAAAGATTCGGCATCACGATCACGTCAAAAGCGTTCGGGGTGTCGGCGAGTTTCGCCGCGCCGATGTCCACGATCCAGTGCTCGTTCTCGATGTCGGGATACTCGGCGGCGATCTCGTTGAAGACTCTATGAAACAGACCGTCGGTCAGTTTCATGATGTTGTCTTTAGTGAAGCAGGTAACTTTCTTGCGTTTGTGAAGGCGGGCGTATTCAAAGGCGTAGCGAACAATCTTTTCCGAGCCGGGACGCGAAATCAGTTTCAAACATTGCGTCACTTGATCCGTCTGGCGGTACTCGATGCCGGCGTAAAGATCTTCTTCGTTCTCGCGGACGATGACCACATCCATGCCGGGATGCTTTGTCTCGATGAACGGATGATAGGAAACGCACGGCCGCACGTTCGCGTAAAGCCCCAGGGTCTTGCGCACCGTGACGTTCAGACTCTTGAAACCGCCTCCCTGTGGCGTCGTGATTGGCGCTTTGAGAAAAACTTTGGTGTTGCGGAGAGAGTCCCACGAGCTGGGCTCGATTCCGGAACTATTCCCCCCCAGATAAACTTTCTCGCCGATTTCGATCTTTTCGATCCCCAGCTTTGCGCCCGCTTCTTTCAAGATATGAAGCGTCGCTTCCATTATTTCCGGACCGATGCCGTCGCCATAGGCGACTGTGATTGGAACTGTGGGCATTGCAATGAGTGCCTTTCTTTTCGTGCTTAGGAAGTTGACGAATATAAGCCAAAAGCGTGAAGCGAGCAAAGCGGCAAAGACTTCGGTTCGTGAACAGTAAGAAGGCGTTGATGTTAAGATTGACTGATCAGAATGGACAATCAGGCTTTCGCGACTCTGGAATTCGATTCGCTGTGCAAGCTGTTGCAGCGCGGCGCGCAGACCGAAATGGGCTGGGCGCGCATTGATGCACTTGGGCCGATCGATGATCTACATCACCTTCGGCGCGTGCTTCGTGAGACGGCTGAATCAATTGAGCTGCGCCAGCGCGCGGGACGCTTGTCGTTTGAAGGAATTGCCGATCCGGCTGGTTCGATTTCGCGATTGCGGATCGAAGGAACGGCGCTCGATCCGCTGGCGATTCTTGATTTGGCGCGGCTGTGTCAGCGAGCAATGACCACCCGCGAAGCGATTCTCGCCGAACGTGAAACGTGTCCGGCGCTGTTTGAAATTGTCGCGGCGTTGCCTGCTGAGCTCAAAAACCTGATCGCGCGCGTGACCAAGAAGATTCTGCCCAGCGGCGAGCTGGACGATCGTGCCAGCCCGGAGCTGGCCCGCATTCGACGCGATCTCGCAAGTGCGCGCTCGCGGATCACCCGCTCGCTCGAAAACCTGATGCGTCGGTCGAGCGAAGCCATTCAGGAAGAGTTGGTCACCGTGCGCAACGATCGGTACGTGATCCCGGTGCGCTCCGATCACCAGGCACGAGTTAGAGGTGTTGCGCACGGATCTTCTTCGTCCGGCGCGACGATCTTTGTCGAGCCGCTGGAAACGATTGAAGCCAACAACGAATTGCAGACGCTGCGTGAAGCAGAGCAACGCGAAATAGCCGAGATCTTGTTCGCGCTGTCGGAAGAATTGCGGCGCGAATTGCCGGCAATCGAACTGGCCGCGAGCGCGGTCACCGAACTTGATTTCGTCGGCGCGAAGGCTGCGTTCGCTGAAGCGTTCGATTGTGTGGTGCCTGAAGTAGCACAGACTTCAGTCTGTGAACGCGACGAATCACAGACTAAAGTCTATGCTACAGCGAGGCTCGAATTCATCGACGCACGCCATCCGTTGCTCGAAGAAAGTCTCCGCGCTACCGCCGACACGGTAGTTCCCGTTTCATTCAAGCTCGATGACGAGAACACGACGATGGTGATTTCCGGCGCCAACGCAGGCGGCAAGACTGTTGTCTTGAAAACCGCGGGGCTGCTCTCATTGATGGCGCTTTCAGGCCTGCCGGTGCCTGCAAAACACGCTTGTGTTCCTTTCTATCGATCTGTTCTGGCAGACATCGGCGATCATCAATCGCTGGCCGCGAATCTTTCGACGTTTACTTCGCATGTTGCGAATATCGCGTCGATGATCGAGTCCTGCGAAACGCAGGCGCTGGTTTTGCTCGACGAAGTCGGCACCGGAACCGATCCGGAAGAAGGCTCGGCGCTGGGTGTGGCTGTCGTCGATCATTTCAAACAACGCGGCGCGCACGTGCTGGCGACGACGCACTATTCGGGATTGAAAATGTACGCCGCCAACGAATCGGGCGTGTTGAATGCCAGCGTCGAGTTCGACGAAAAGACTTTGCGGCCGACTTATCGGCTGCTGGTTGGCATCGCTGGATCGTCATCAGGGCTGGAAATCGCCCAGCGCTTCGGCATTCCTCGCGAAGTGATCGGCAATGCTACTGAACGGGTGAAAGAGTCTTCACGCGACTCGATCGAATACCTGCGGCGCATCAAACGCGAAGCCGAAGAAGCTGAAACCCTGCGAAAGGCACTGGAGGAAGAACGCGCCGCCGTGGCGGAAAAGTTTGCTGCGCTTGATGACCAGGCAACGAAGCGCGAAGCAGCGCGCCAGGCTGAGTTCGAAAGAGAACTGTCCCGGGCAGTAAAGGAATTTGAAGAACGTAGTCGGGAGCTGGCGGCTAAGATTGAAGACCGCGCCTCGCGTTTGAAGGTGGATCGCGAAGCTGCGCGCCGCACGGCGGAGCTGAAACGCGAAGCTCAGCGCGTTGCGCAAGCCCCGAGCAAGACTGATCGTGGCCCTCGAGGTTCGTCCTCTCCGGGGTTGTCCCCACAACTCCGCGGCGTTCGCGTAATGCGCGATGGCCAGGTAGTCAGTGATCTTCCGGCTGAGTCCGACAAAACAAAACCGATTCAAGCGCGTGTTGCGCGCGCTGCCCGACAGGACATCCGCGGGCCCGTCCGCAATCTGAAAATTGGGGATAGGGTGCGGTTGCTTTCGTTTGGCTCAGTTGGAATAGTCAATCATATCAAGGACGACGAAGCCGAAGTGCGTGTTGGCTCGCTGCGCATGCGCGAAAAGCTCAATAATCTGGAGCTTGTTTATGAAGTCAATACCCGCGGCGGCGAAGCGAGCGAGCGCCGTGATGGAGTCAGTACCCCGACAGGTCGGGGTAGCGGGCGGGTCAAGCCAACGCTTGAGGAAACGCGCCGACGGGCCGCGACAACTGAGCTTCACCTGCATTCAAAGGACGCGCGTTCCGAATTAAAGGCGAACGCAGAATTAAATGTGATCGGCAAAAAGACCGACGAAGCAGTCGAGCTTACGGACAAGTTTCTCGACGAAGCATTCTTGAACGGCTTAAGCGAAGTGCGCATAATCCACGGCCACGGCACCGGCGCGCTGCGTCGAGCAATCACGGAATTACTTAAAGATCATCCGCACGTCGCGCGCTTTGCACCGGCGTCACAGGATCACGGCGGCGCCGGCGCTACCGTTGTTGAACTTAGAAATTAGTTCGCATGCGTTTTCCGCAAACCTTCATCGATGACCTGCGCCGCCAGGCAGACATTGTTCGCATCGTGCAGGACTATGTCACGCTGAAAAAGACCGGCGCGAATTGGGTGGCGCGCTGTCCTTTTCATAAAGAGACTAAGCCTTCGTTCTCAGTCAATCCAGCGAAAGACATTTTCTACTGCTTCGGCTGTCAGAAGGGCGGGTCGGTCTTCAACTTCATCATGGAGATCGAGCGCGTCACTTTTCCGGAAGCGATCAAGCTCGTCGCCGAAAAATCCGGCGTGCCGCTGCCTAAGCTGGTTGATGACAGCCGCTTTGAAGCGCACAAACGCGAATCGGATCAAGTCATCGAATTGAATCAGTGGGCGCTCCAGTGGTGGGAAGACCAACTCAAGAGTCGCTCGGTGCCGGCGCGCGCGGCGCGTGATTATCTCGAAGGCCGCGGCCTCACCGAGGAGACGATCAAAACTTTTCGGCTCGGCTTTGCGCCTGACAGTTGGGAGATGCTTTCAGCGCATCTGCTTCAGAAAGGCGCGACGCAGGAGCAACTGGAAAAGAGCGGGCTGGTGGTGAAGAAAGACGAAGGCGGTTCGTATGATCGCTTTCGCGGGCGTTTGATGTTTCCGGTGGTTGACGCGCAGGGGCGGCCGATTGCTTTTGGCGGCAGAACTCTGGAACCGGAAGGCGAGCCGAAGTATCTAAACTCGCCGGAGACTTCGGCATACACGAAAGGCCGTCACTTGTTCGGGCTTAACCTGACGCGCGATGAGATTCGCCGCGCGGGCTTTGCGATCCTGGTCGAAGGCTATCTCGATCTGATCGTTCCTTATCAGTTTGGAGTGCGAAACGTCGTCGCGAGTCTCGGTACTGCGCTCACGCCGGAGCAGGTGAAACTAGTCGCCAGATTTGCGCGTAAGGTGGTGGTGAACTATGATGGTGATCGCGCGGGCGTGCAGGCGGCGAAACGAGCGATCGAAACGATTCTGGCGGAAGATATCGAAGTTAAGGTTCTGGTCCTCCCGGACAACGCCGATCCGGACGATTTCATCAGAAAATACGGCGTTTCCGAGTATCAGCGACGCCGAGGCGAGGCACAGCCCCATATACAATTTGTGATCGATCAAGCGGTACGGGATCGTAACCTTCACAGCCCGGCTGACAAGGCTGCGGCGATTGAGGAGACGCTCCCGTTTGTTCGCGCGGTCAGGAGCCGGATCCAGAAGCGCGAGTATTTTGACATTGCGATGGACGCTCTGCGCGTGCAAGCGGATCAGCGGCGCGAACTCTGGCAACGCATCAGAAGCGGCGCAAGCACGGATGCGGCAACCGTTCAGGAATTAGTTAAGCGCAGTTCGATGAGCCAGCCCACAGTGGCGGAAGAAAAGCTGCTTGCGCTTTTGCTGGCGAATGAAGAGTTGCGAAAGATCATTCTGCCGCGTTTAGAGAATGGGGATTACGAAGACCTGGCAACATCTCAGATCTTTCGGGCGCTCGTCAAACTCGATCAGGAGGAAAGCGAAGTGAGCTTTGATTCCTTGAGCGAGGCAACGGCGGACGAGCCCCCGGCGGGCGAGTTGCTGGCGCGTTTGATGATGGACGAGCAGGCCGAGTCTTTCGATGACTCGCTGGCCCAGGCGGATAGTTGCCTGAACGCGCTGCACTTGATGAAGCTGGATCGCCGCATTGAAGAAATGGGCTCCGAGATTGCCGAAGCTGAGCGTGCCGGTGAGAACGAACGACGCGATCGAATGATCCTCGAGCGCCTGGAATTATCAAAGCGACGCGGAACGTTTTTGCATCAGGCGCGAGCAAACGAAGGAATCAATTAGTAAGACAGCGCGGGCAGTTTCAACTGAAACAAAAATGGCTATTGAAGAAAAAGATAGGGATGACGTGATGGATCGATTGCTGCAATTGGGCGGAGACAAGAAGTTTTTATCTTACGACGACCTGAACCGTGAGTTGCCGGAGAATGTGGTTTCTCCGGACGACATTGAAGACGTGTTGCAGAAGCTCGATGCTTCAAACATTCACGTGGCTGATTCCGACGAGCGGTTGATCGAACAAGCCGCGGCGATCGCCACCGATGATGAAGAGGCAGGCGATGACGACGTCGAGCTGGATCTTTCAGCCGGCGCGCTGGAAAAAACCAACGATCCGGTGCGGCTTTACCTGCGTGAAATGGGTGTCGTGCCGCTCTTGACGCGCGAAGGCGAAGTGGCCATCGCCAAGCGTATCGAACGCGGGCAGATTAAAACTCAAAAGACTATCGCGCGATCGCCGATTGCCGTGGGCGAGCTGCTCAAGATCGTCGAAGAGCTTGCCGCTGGAAGACTCAACATCCGCGAAGTGGTCAACTTTTCCGAGCAGGCCGAACTCGCCGGTGAAGATGACAAGGCCGAAGAGTATCGCGAGTGGACCATCGAAGGGATCGAGAACATTCGCCGCCTGTTCAAGAACGCGCTCAAAGAGTGGGTCAAGCTACGCGCGGAACAGAAAATTACCCGCGGCAAGAAAACCAAAAAGCTGCTGCGTCTGCGCCGCAAAACAGGTCGGTTGCGCATCGAGATCGCGGATGAGATTGAGCGTCTGAACATGACGGAGCGCTCGCGGCAGCGTCTGATTAACGCGATTCGCAACGTGCAGAAAGAAGTGCGGTCAGCCGAACGCGAGGTGGACACCTACAGCGACAGGCTGACGAAGAAACGCCTCAAAGCCGCCGACCAAAAAGCTTACAAGAAACACGTTTCGAACGGCAGGAAGCGTTTGCAACTGGTCGAGCAAACCCATCATTTGCCGCCGGTCGAAGTCAAACGCTCGCTGCAGGCGATCGTGACCGGCGAACATCAGACGGGCCAGGCCAAGCGCGAGTTGGTCGAAGCGAATCTTCGTTTGGTCGTTTCAATCGCGAAAAAATATACGAATCGCGGTTTGCAGTTCCTCGACCTGATCCAGGAAGGCAACATCGGTCTCATGAAAGCCGTGGACAAGTTTGAGTGGCGGCGCGGCTACAAGTTTTCGACTTACGCGACGTGGTGGATTCGTCAGGCCATCACCCGGGCCATCGCCGATCAGGCGCGCACGATTCGCATTCCGGTGCACATGATCGAAACGATCAATAAGCTGATTCGCACTTCGCGCGCGCTGGTGCAGGAGTTGGGCCGCGAGCCGACCAGCGACGAGATCGCCAAGAAGATGGATATTCCCGTCTCGAAAGTGCGCAAGGTCCTGAAGATTGCGCAGGAGCCGATCTCGCTAGAGACTCCGATTGGCGAAGAGGAAGATTCGCATCTCGGCGACTTCATCGAAGACAAATCGATTCTGAATCCTTCGGATGCGGTGGTCGCTTCGAACTTACGCGAAATCACCGACGAAGTTCTCGCCACGCTCACGCCGCGCGAAGAAAAAGTGATCAAGATGCGTTTTGGTCTCGGCACTACCGGCTCGGAACACACGCTCGAGGAAGTCGGGCAACATTTCGCCGTGACCCGCGAACGTATTCGTCAAATCGAAGCCAAGGCGCTGCGCAAGTTGCGTCATCCCTCTCGATCCCGGAAGTTGAAAGCCTTCCTCGAAACCGTGCAGCATGGGTAACTTCTCTGTGGTTCTCTGTGCGATCTCTCCGGACTCTGTGGTGAATGTTGTCCGCGTAAGACTCACCACAGAGACACAGAGCAACACAGAGTTTGCACAGAGAACTTCTTAAAGCTGTTCCGCATGGAATGAAAAAGATCGTCGAAAGCTACAAACGGAAACTGGCCGGCGAAGAGGGCTGGCTGTTGAAGCGTGGCGCGCAATTGCGCATCGCGCTTTGCTATCCGAACGTCTACGCGGTCGGCATGGCTAATCTCGGCTTTCAGGCGATGTATGAACTCTTCAATCGCGTTCCTGAAGTTTCCTGCGAACGAGTCTTCCTGCCGGACGCAAGCGAGATGCGCGAGTACGAGCGCACCCGCACGTCGCTGCTTTCGCTGGAATCGCAAACTCGTGTTCGCGACTTCGACGTGATTGCCTTTTCGATCTCTTTTGAAACCGATTACATGAACATGGCGCGCATGATGCAGATGAGCGGCGTGCCGATCTGGGCAAAAGATCGCACCGTACACGATCCGCTGATCGTTATGGGCGGCGCGGCGTCGTTTCTCAATCCCGAACCGATTGCCGAGTTCACCGATGTGATTGGCGTCGGTGAAGGCGAAATCCTGGGACCGAAGCTGGTCGACGCGATCCTGGAATATGAAACGAAGGATGAAGTTCTCCTGGCACTCGCCCGACAAGGCCGCGGGTTTTATGTGCCATCGCTCTATGACGTGAGCTACAACGACGACGGAACTGTGGCGGCCTACACGCCGCTTGCCGAGGGCGTTCCCGCGCGCGTCGGTCGCGCGGTTTCATCCGAGAGTCCCAAAGAAGGAAGTTTGCGTCGCGCAATTCGGCGCGGACAATTCGAGATCGCCGCACAACTCAGGCGCGATGAAGTTTTTGCTCCGTCAACAACCATCTTCGCGCCCCAGGCCGAGATGGGCGACCGCTTCTTAATCGAGATTTCGCGCGGTTGTTCGCAGGGTTGCCGGTTTTGTTGGGCTGGTTACAACTACTGGCCGCCGCGGGTGGTGCCCGCGCGCGACATTCTGGCCAAGGCGGCCCAATGGCGCGGGAAGACCGACAAGATCGGTTTGGTTTCCACGGCAGTTTGCGACCACCCGGAGATTAGCGAGATCCTGCAAGGCCTGCGTGCGATGGACTATCGCATCTCGGTTTCGTCCCTTCGCTTGGATCAGATTTCAGAGGAGCTTTTGGATGCGCTAGTCGAATCGCGCGATCAGCAAATCGCTGTCGCGCCAGAAACGGGATCGGATCGTCTTCGTCGCGTCATTAACAAGAACCTGACCAACGACGAGATCGTCGACATCTGCGGCGCAGTTTTCGATCGCGGCATGCTGACGGTGAAGCTTTACATGATGGTTGGTCTGCCGACTGAAACCGACGAAGACCTCGCCGAGATGATTACGCTGGTCGAGCGCATCAAAGACCGAATGCTGGAAGCCGGCCGACGTTTCGGCAGAGCCGGCAAAATCATCCCGTCGCTTAATGGTCTGGTGCCCAAGCCGAACACGCCTTTTCAGTGGGAACCGATTTGCAGTGAAAAGGAATTGAAGCGTCGTTTGAAATGGGTTTCAAAGAACCTGGCCCGCATTCCAAACGTCGAAGTACGCGCCATGTCGGCGCGCATCGCTCACGAACAGGCGCTGTTCTCGTCCGGCGATCGACGCATCGCAAGGGTTATCGAAGCTGCCGCGCGCTTGAAAGGCGATCTGAATGCCGCGCTGCGCGAAACGCAAATCGATCCTTACTTCCACACCAGCCGCCGGCGCAGTTACGACGAAATTCTTCCGTGGGAGATCGTTAATTCGGGGCTGTCCCGCGAGTTCATGCAGCGCGAAGACGAACGCGCGCACGAAGCTCGTTCAACTGCGCCGTGTCCTTCCGTCAACCAATGCACGCGCTGCGGAGTCTGTCCGACGACGTGGCTGGCCGATGCGCCCGCTGCTCTGGTGCAATTGCAGGGACATACCGTCGCGCCTCAACCTGCCGCGCAATCCGCTCTCGCTATTTAATCACCAGAAACGCCGTGCTCCTGGCGGTGTAATCGAAATCGTAGTTGTAGGTAAAACCGGGGAATGAGATAGGGCGAGTAAACTGCACGTGCACTTCAACCCGGTTGTCGCGCTGAGTAGGAGTGATGACGGCGTCCGGCGGGACGTGATAGTCGGGCCCGCTTTTTATGAGCTGATCTTTGACCCAACCGACTTCGTATCCTTGCGTGGATGCGAGATCGACCTTGTTCTGCATTACGTCCTTGAATTGGTAGGCCTCGTAAGCGACGGGCACGTAAACGTAACCTGTGTAAAGAACGATAGCGAAAACCGCAATCGCGATGACGAACTTCAATCGTGCTCCGCCCTGCTCGTTCTGTTTCGCGAAAAGAAATTGTTGGTTCATTCTTTCCCCCGCCTTGAATAGAGTCATTGCAAGCCCGCGCGCAGCGATACGCGCAACACGCGCGAATCGATCTCTCGACCATCGACTATGATTGGTTTGCCGACTCGCTCCAGCAAGATCCATTTGACTGCGCCACCCATGGATTTTTTGTCTCGGTCGATCGCTCGGACGATGTCGCCAATCGCAAGATCATTGGCGCGCGGCAGCGGCCCGCAAAGCCTGACCGCCTCACGCAACGATTCTAACTCGCCGGAGGCGAGCATGCCTAGACTTTTCGACATTTCGCCCGCGACCAGCATTCCCCAGCCCACCGCCTCGCCATGACGGAAGCGCCGGTAGCCCGTTACTTTCTCGAGCGCGTGCGCCGTAGTGTGCCCAAAATTGAGAATCCGTCGCGATCGCCGATCAGTCCGGGTGATTTCCTCGCGCTCGTCGCGCGTCACGATTGACGCTTTGAAACGACACTGTGCGGCGATGAGTTCGCCCAAGTCGACGACGCTGCCGCTGAGAAAGCCGACCGTCTGATTGAATAGCTTGCGACTGCCCACGGTCCCTTGCTTCACGGCTTCGCACCAGCCCGCGGTCTTGTCGCGCGCGCTCAGGGTCTGCAGAGTTTCGGTATCGATCAAGACAAGACTCGGTTGATGAAAAGCGCCGACCAGGTTCTTGCCGGTCGGCAGATTTACCGCGGTCTTCCCGCCCACGGACGAATCGATCTGCGCAAGCAAAGTCGTCGGCAGTTGTATCAGCGGAATGCCGCGCAGGTAAACCGCCGCCGCAAATCCGGCCAGATCGCCAACGACTCCGCCGCCGAGAGCAATCACTGCATCGCTTCGCTCAAGGCGCGCTTCGCTCAGGAAGCGCACCGCCTGCTCCAGCGAGCGGAGAGACTTGTGGCGCTCGCTGTCCGGCATCAGCCATTGAGCGGTGTTGAGGTTTTCTGCTTTGAGACTTCGCAGGACGCGCTTGCCGTAGAGATCAAAAACTGTCGAGTTCGAAATCAATGCCACGCGCCGTGCGTCGGAACCGAGTGCTGCGCGCGCCTCGGCTCCCAGCGTTGACAGAATACCCGAGCCGATCTTTATCTCGTAGTTTTGTTTTCGCGCCGGCAAGCGCACGTGAACCTGCGGCATGTTTAGAATGTACCGTGACTAGTAGCAAGCCCGTCAAGTTTGGTACAGAACCGCTCGCGGTAGCGAGCGGGTAATCCAGGGTCACAAGAGTCCATCGTCAATCTGCTCTGGACACCCACTCGCTACCGCGAACGGTTTCGGTATCAGTGGAAACCGCCCGCGATTGGCTGTTTTATTTGTTAGTTGTCTCTGGATTTCAGAGTGCCGGAAGTCGTAGACTTCCCGAAAACGCGCACGATGTGGCCCCGTTGCCCCGGGCCACAATCGAATCAGAAAGGGTAGATGATGATACCTCGAAAGAGTTTTTTGTTTGGCCTCGCGCTGGCGGTGGTCATGGCCGTTTTGGTCTTTGCCTCGGCGGACGCAAAGCCTAAGAAGAGAAAGCACGTTGACCGAGCCTCCGGACCGCCGACACTTTCGTTGGCTGCCGAGCCGACCACGGTTCGCGCTTGCGATGACGCGCGCGTGCAATTGATCGCTACGGCGTCTTCACCCGAAGGACGGCCGCTCCGTTACAAGTGGACGACGAATGGCGGTAGACTTTCCGGCCAGGGCGCGAACACCACCTGGGATCTCTCCGGCGCGCAGCCCGGTGTTTACCAGGCAGTCGTCGAAGTTGATGACGGCCGCTATCTCGACTGTGTGGCTTTCTCGTCCGCCTCGATCGTCGTCACCGATTGTCCGCCACCGCCGCCGCCGCGGATAATTTGTCCCAACGTGACCGTGTCGTGTCCTGACGCGGCCAGCGAGAATGCTCCAGCGACCTTCACGGCGACGATTGGCCGCAACTCTGCCGGCGTGAGTCCGACTTACAACTGGACAGTTTCGGCCGGACGCATCATCAGCGGCCAGGGAACGCCGAGCATCACAGTTGACACGACCAGTCTCGCGGGCCAAACGATCCGTGCCGATCTCGAACTGGGTGGTTACGGAATGCGCTGCCCGGCGAGTTGCGCGACTTCGATTCCCGTCGTGAACAAACCGCGCAAGTTTGACGAGTACTACGACATTGCGCGCAATGACGAGAAGGCGCGGCTCGACAACTACGCAATTCAGTTGCAGGGCGAGCCTGGAACGCAGGGTTACATCATCGTCTATCCGTCGCGCAAGGCTCGGGCAAACGAAGCGCAGGCGCGCGCCAAGCGAATCTCGGATTACCTGGTTAATTCGCGCGGCATCGACGCGAGCAGATTTACCGTGACGATGGGAGCGGCGCGAGAGGACTGGCTGTTCGAACTTTGGATCGTTCCAGCGGGCGCGACTCCGCCAACGCCTTCGCGTTAAGAACGCGAGTTCAATGTTGCCTCAGCCGGCGCGATCCGAAATGATCGCGCCGGTTTTTCTATTAATCTGCTTCCGGGGCACTAGCCCGCGCGTAAGCAAGGGCTCCCGTTGTGAGCCCTCCCTAACGGTCGGGCTAGCGCCCCGAACGCTCGGCCGGCGCGGTGATGTTAGCGTCTCGCTGGACGAACACGACGAAGCGCTTGCCCTGAGGCAGGACTGCATCCTCGCCGCGCCTGAAACCACTCAACAGCGCGAGCGGCGCAATCGGAAACAGCGGCGCCAGCAAAGCACCCATCAAGATAGTCTTCGTCGCAACTTCTCCGCCGTGACTGGTGCCCTTGATGCCGTTGCGCCCCGTGGGAAGATCCTTCTGCGCTTGCAGCGCTACGCGCGTGCCGTCGACTGCGACTACATCCTGCATCGTCCACGAGAGCCGTCCGGCTTTGCCCCAGTGGCGACCGCGCTTGGCTTCAACGACGCGCCCCGTCACGAGCGAGTTCTTGTCGATAAGCGTGACGCTGTCGATCATGACTGAAACGAGCACGCGAAAACTCAGGAAATCGCCGGGCCGGAAATCGAGCGAGCTGACCGTGTAAGTCGCTTCAATGTCGATGGGCGTGCCTGCGGGCAACTTCACTTCGCGCCGCTGTGGTTGCGTCGGCGCTGAAATCGCAACTGCTGATTCGGACTGTTGGATAGGTTTTGTTGCGTCGGGTGGACGCGTTACGCCGGACTGCGCCATGCTTGTCGACGCGAGCGACGTCAATAGAACTATCGAAAAGAACTTCTTCACGAGACTGAGCCTCCCTTGTAAAACATTCGTTTGCAGCGAGCAGTGCAATCACAGTGCCGGGATTGCGCTTATTGGCGTACCCAGCGTATCTTTGACTGCATCGCCTTCCCAGATTATGGTTCGTGGTTTCCAGGCATTGGGAGTTCGCCCTCTGGAATCACTCAACGAAGAAGGCAACAGCCCTGCAAAGCGAAAGGAAGTCGCCCTATGAAGAAGTTAACTGAAATTGGATTCGTATTCGTCATTGCTTTGTGCGCGTGGGCAATGGTGCCGGCTCAGGAGGCCGCTTCCCAGGATAAGCCCGGAACGCAAGTGGGAAATAGCACCACCGCGACTTCTGCCGACACCAGAATACCGAGGAACTCAAAGGTCTATATTGCACCAATGGACGGCTTTGAGACTTATCTCGCGGCGGCTTTTCGCAAGAAGGAGGTTCCCTTAACGATGGTTACGGATCGCGATCAGGCCGATTTTGAGATTACGGGAACTCATGAAAAGAAAAATGCGGGCTGGGCCAAGACTATTTTTGTAAGTCCATCGCCGTCGGCGTCAGCCAGCATGCAGGTCGTGAATCTGAAGACGAAGGTGGTCGTCTATGCCGATTCCTCGCATCGAACGACCGCAAACCGTGGCGAACGAAGCACCGCGGAGAAGCTGGCAAAGTACCTCAAGAAGAAGATCGAGGATGACGAGAAGGCCAAAAACTAATCTCAGCCGAATTCGCTAGCCGGTCCGCTACAGAAGTTTATCAAGAGTAGCTTCGAGGTTGATCGCTCCTCCCGCAGTTACCGTGATCGTTCGTTGCCACTGTCTGAAACCCGATTTGTCGATTGCGATTGTGTGCTCTCCGGGTATTAGCTGAACGGTCGAAGGAGTCGTTCCCACTAACTTACCGTCGATGGTGATCTCCGCTCCGTCCGGAGTGGACTTGATTGCCACTGTAGACGTGGCTGTCGCAGACGCTTCGGGCCTTTGTGTTCCGGATTCAACCGCAGGAGATTGCTTGTTAAATTTTGCCGGATCTAAAGGCGTGTCCCCGGCAATGTACGCGGTGATCTCGGTGCCCTTTGGAATTGTGATGTCTTTGCCATGCATAAAAAGGAAGAATGGCGCGGCGGGGAAAAAGAGAATACTGGTGGCTACAATCGCACCGGTCATCGCTCCCGTGTGACTGCCGCCACTACCACCTTTCACTGCACGCAGCGGCGCCTTCTCCCCGGAAACAAGTTGGACGTAGTCGATGTTCATGTTCAGCTTGCCAGCCCGACCCATCCTGCGTTTTGGTTGCGCTTCGGTAACCGTAGCAATTGCCATCCCCCCGTGTTGAATCACAATCACCTCGCCGATTTTCACGTCTTCGAGAATCTCGAAATCTACTTTGTCATTGACCTTTGCGTCACTCGAAGACATCGTTCTTGTTAGTTTCATTCTTACTGGCGTGTCTTCCGACAAACCAAACTCCAGAGGCGGCCTGGGTGGCGCAGGAGTCGCTGGCGCCGCGGTTTGAGCTGGCGCGGGGTTCTTGTCTTTCTTATTCGACTTCTCTTGCGGGAAAGCCAATGAGGAATAGATCAAGCAAAACCCAAGGGTCAAGGCAATTCGCACGGCTGACTTCATAGTAAATCCTTTCGGTAGAGCAAGGAGAGAAACAAGCTCGGCACGCTTATGCCGAGCGCTAACAAAGTTACCCTTTGGAAATCTTAAACCGCTGGAAGAGTTTGAGCTAGACGGTCACGACTTCTTCTTGCTCTTCGATCAGATAGGGTGTCTGTGCCGCAAGCTGTCCGCCGTTATTGTCAGCGATGATTGCGTTAACGATCGGCAGACTCAGCGAATGCTTCTTGGAAATGCCAGGAACGTTGTGGCCAGCAGCATATACGGCATGCCGGTCGTTCTGCTCGTACCATTCGGCGAGGTTTGCAGTCTTGTGCATGTTCTCGATGATCTGGCGCCAACCCACGCCCGTGTTGTAAGCGCAGAATGAGATTTCGCCTTCCTGAGTGCCGTAAGGAATCACGCACATCTCTGTGCGGCGGAAGTCATAGTTGAAAAGGTCCTGAAACCACATGCCTTCGACACACAGGACCCGCCAGGCATCATCTGTGTCGTTCTTGCTCTGCGTCTTCATGCGATCGTTGCGATCGGAATTCGAATTGGTCGAAGACGGCTTGAACAAGTTGATGATCTGCGAAATCGGAAAGCCTTCGGGGGCGCGCGACGCGTCAAAGTTGCGCATGATCGCCATGCCAAGCTGAGCATAGGAAAGCTTCTTGCCGCGGGCCGTGTCGGTAATCACCGCCACGTCCTTCATGAACTGTTCGTAGTTAAAGAATTCGAACAGCGAGCTGAACTCGCCGGTCTTTCGATTGACCACCGCGAGGGTAAAGATGCCGCAGTTCGGATGGCAATTACACGACGACCAGCCCCACGGCGCGTCCGCGCCTTGCAGCATATCCATCACACTGGTGAACGCTGAGTAAGACGAGAGCGGATACCAATCGCGCAAAGGCTGCATGCGCCCGCCGAGCTGGTCCTTCAAATCGTGCGTCATGCCTGAGAGCGTGTAACGCTGCTTGATGCGCAGATGATCAGAAATGTCTTCATCGCGACCCGTGAAGGAAACCGGCTGGAAGGCAATTGTCTGAACCTTGTCGATGTTCCTGGCCGCGAACTCAACGATCTGGCCGATGCCATCGTTGTTGATAGTGTTGACGATCGTTACGACGAGAGTGACTTTGATTCCGACGCTCGCCAGATTTTCAATCGCGCGGACCTTCACGTCGAACAGGTTGCCGACGCCGCGATGCTTGTTCTTTTCTTCGCCGACGCCGTCGAACTGCAAATAAACACCATGCTGCCCGGCGGCCTTCGCAGCTTTGCAAAACTCAATGTCTTCGGCGAAGCGAATTCCGTTGGTCGCGGCCAGGATGCGATAGAAGCCGATTTTCTTCGCGTACGCGACCGCGTCGAGATAATAAGGTGAGATCGTCGGCTCACCGCCTGAAAAAAGGATAATGACCTGCCGGCGCGGCTTGAATGATACGGCGCGATCCAAAATCGCTTTTGTATCTTCAAACGTCGGCTCGTGAACGTAACCCACCTGGTTCGCATCCATGAAGCAAGGGTTGCACATCATGTTACAACGGTTGGTGAGATCGACGGTGAGCACTGCGCCGCGGCCGAACTTGATGTTCGATGTCCCGTGCTTATGCACGTGCGAATCTTCGGCTGCCTTAAAGTCGCGGCCAAAAAAGAGCGATTCAATTCGCTCGAGAAACGCCGGATCAGTGGCCATCACGTCGACGAAAAGCCCATGCTTCGGGCAGGTCTTACGCATGACGACCTGGCCGTTCTCTTCCACAATCTGTGCTTTGATTTCGCCGGGATGTTCATTCATCAGAGACTCAAGCGAAGTGGTGCCGTCGATCACGGCGGTGCGCACTTCTTTGACGCAGCGCGGGCAAAGCGAATCTGTCTCTCTGGGAAAACCAAGCGGCGGCGCCGAGCGTTCGTAGGATTTCAGCAGCGGGCCGGGCGCCCACTTAGGACGAATGGCCTCGCCTTCGGGAAGGCGCGTGTTAAGGGACTGGAAAGCTTTCCAGGCAACGTCAGAGAGCGTCGAGACGATCTTCGAGCCGGTGACTCCTGTCAACTTACTTTTGTCTGACTCGCCGCGGCGGAATTGATCGCTAAACAATTAATGCTTCTCCTGGGTGGCGCCTTGTCCGGGGGTAAGGACGCGCCGGGATTCTCAAAAGCCTAAGAAACTACAGAGTAATCGCCGCGAACAATCATCGAAGCTCTCTGCTCAGCAGCGGACTCATGATAGTTTGCTCCTGTAGTCAAAGGCAAGACAAAAAGCCGCTCGGCTTTCGGGGCAGGCAAGAAACATCAATGTTTTCGGTAGCTTTAGCTGAGAGCAAGTTCGCCATTTGCTGCGACGACGTTGTACTATTCGGGCTCACATTTTCGATTCTTTCATGAGTTCGACCGCTAAAACAGTTTCTGAACTCGCCGCGCATGTCGGCGGCCACGCGTTCGGCGACGGCAGCGTCATCGTCCATCGAGTGGCCCGCCTGGAAACCGCCGGCGAGGATGAAATCGCGTACGTCGAGGACGAAAAGTTCTTCGCAGCGGCAACCGCGAGCAAAGCCTCGTGCGTGATTGCTCCCGAAGGAGCGGATGTGAAGGCGTCGTGCCGGATTGAAGTGAAAAAGCCGAAGTTGGCGTTCGCCTTGATTGCCGAGCTCTTGCACCCGCCGAAGAAGCGCGCGCCGGAAATTCATCCCTCGTCAATCATCGGCGAAAATGCGCGCATCGGCGCTGAAGTTTTTATCGGCGCCTTTGTCTGCGTTGGCGAAAACTCATCGGTCGGCGAAGGAACGCAAATCCGTGCGGGCGCGAAAATCGGCGATGGCGTGAAGATTGGAAAGAACTGCGTTATCCACCCGAACGCTTTTCTCGAAGACGGCGTGTCGATCGGCGATCGCGTGATTCTGCATGCCGGCGTCGTGATCGGCGCCGACGGTTTTGGTTACGTGCGCGACGAACACAGCCATCACAAGTTCCCGCAAATCGGCACGGTGGTAATCGAAGACGACGTGGAACTGGGCGTGAATACCTGTGTCGATCGCGCCGCGCTGGGACGCACGCGCATCGGGCGCGGAACGAAGATCGACAACATGGTTCACGTCGGCCACAACTGTGACATCGGCGAGCGCGTCGTCATCGCCGCGCAAACGGGCATCAGCGGCAGCGTCACGATTGAAGATGACTGCATCATCGGCGGGCAAGTCGGCTTTGGTGATCACATACGCGTGCAAAGCGGCGCGGTGATTGGCTCGAAAGCCGGAATACTTCCGGGCAAGATTGTCCGCCCCGGAGTCTGGTGGGGCATTCCGATTCAACCGCTGGATGAATACAAGCGTCTGAATGCGCACGTGAGTCGCTTGCCGCAGGTTCGTGAAGACTTGAAAGAGCTAAGTAAGCGAGTGAAGCAGCTGGAAGACGCCCCAAGTCGGAGCGACGAGTAAGTCTTTTGTTTTCAGAGCTTGGCAAAAACTCGAGGTCAACATAAGACTTTCCGAAAAAAAGTGGTTGACAACCAGGCTGAGCTTACGCGAATCTGAGGTCAAGCTTCGTTCTCCCGCGAAGTCTTTCCCTCCGAAAAATTGTCATGATGAAACGGCCCTCCATCTCTATTCTCATAGCAGTCGTGCTCTTCGTCGTCGCTGGCGTTCAAGCTCAATCGCCCGAATCGGATCCAATCCGCCGCCCGCGGGTAGTGGCCGTGTCCAAAGCGAGAGCTTCCGCGAAGTTCCAGAGTCAGTCCACGCAATCACAGACGCCTTCGCGTCCCGCGGAAACTGGAACAAAATCTGAAAAGCCTTCATCTCCGCCAGTTTCGAGCAAGCCCGAAGCGAATGACACGCGCGCTTCATCTGCTGCACAACGCGGGGAATCAAGTGCGGCTTCGCGTCACCTGTCGCCCAATCGAATTCGATCGCGCATCAACGAGGCGGAACGCTTGATGAAGGTCCGTCCCCTGCCGACCGCGAAGACTTCGCCCTCGCTCGATTATGTGACGCTGGCAGCGTTGCTGCCCGAGACTTCGCAGATTCACCTGATCAAGTTAGCGAAGCAGACCTTTCTGACGAAGGGCACAGAGCTTTCGTTGACTACTTCGCTGGGATTACCGATCCAGCTTCGCATTGTGCGCGCGAACGGAGTGAACACGGCGGTGACGATCTTTGACGACCGAAACCGTTCGTTAATCCCGCTGGTCGTCGAGTTTCCGATCGAAAGGCGCGGCGTGTTTCACGAGATGGCCTATTACACTTCGGCGCACCCGGTGTTGCTGTCACCGGATTTGACGAAAGCGGGCCAGACCTACGTTTCGGCGATGGTCGATCTCGCGGCCAAACGCTTGCGCGAGCGCGGCGCCCCTGTGGCGCAGAACATCGTCGATGTGGCTAAGCGGCTGTGCGTCATCGAACACGTCGATCATGAGCGCTTCCGTGCTGAAAATCGAATTGCTTTGTTCGAAGAAATCTACTCGCTTTACGCGCTGAACGAACTCGACACTTATCGCTATTCAGTCAGTTCAGCCGGTGCGGGCGGCATGGTGCAGATGATTCCGTGGACGTACGCCCTTATGCGTCAGCGTCATCCGAGTGTCGGCCTGAATCCCGATTTTGTGGTCGGCATGCGCAATCACGGGAACGCGCTGGAAGCGATGCTGCTTTACATGCAGGACACCTGGAACGATCTGGTAGCCAACGAAGATGTTCAGTTTGCGCTGAGCGCAAAGCAGGCTACGACTAATGAATTGATGGCCGCCGCTTATAACTCAAACGCCGCGAAATTGCCTGGCTATATTCGCCGTGGCGGAGCATCGTGGCGCACCCTGATTCCGCGTGAGACGCAAACCTATCTGCAGATTTATCAGTCGTTCGATGCCTTGATGAAGGCCAAAGATAATCACGCCCGCGCGAAGCGATCCTAACTATCCCGCCTTAGTTTGTTCTCCGAACACTTGCGCCACTTAGTTGCGCAATGTTATATGCAAGCCTGTTCAGACTGAGTTATCTTCGGTCCAGGTCTTCATCCCTCGAAAACTATTCGGAGAACGAAGTGAAACTAAACATTCTCAGGCTTATTGTTGCTGCGCTCTGCTGCGTCAGCGCGCTGATGGTTATCGCGAACGTGCGCGCGCAGAAATCGTTGCCGGTCCGAAGCGACTTTACAGTTTCGCTGACGAGCCTCGGTATCGCCACGCCCGCACAAACACCGGCCGCCACCACGACGACGCAGGAGAAAACCGTCGAGCAAACGCACAAGAACATTCAGGTGCTCAAAGGCCTGCCTGATTCGCAGTTGATTCCGGTGATGAATTTCTTTGCTGCGTCGCTCGGCAGGAGGTGCAATTTTTGTCACGTGAACAAGAATGGACAATGGGACTATCCTGCCGACGACAAGCCTGAGAAGTCGAGGGCGCGCGAGATGATCAAGATGGTCCTGGACGTAAACAAGACGACCTTCCAAGGCAATCTGGAGGTCTCTTGTTACACCTGTCATCGCGGCCGCAACCAACCGCTGAGCTTGCCGCCTTTGCCTTTGCCGCTACCTTCGCCGCCCCCCAGAAATCCCGGCGGCCCGGGACCCGGTGGCGCGGCAACTCCGGGCGGCGCTCCGGCTCAAGCTTCACCGAGTCCGTCACCGGCGTTGCCTTCGGTGGACGACATTCTTAATAAGTACGTCGCCGCAATCGGCGGTCAGGCGGCGATTGATAAGCTGAAGACGCGCGTGATGAAAGGAACGTACTCAGGAGCAAACGGAGCGGAGATGCCGTACGAAGTCATCCGATCAGCCCCGGACAAGGGTTACGGAGCCCTTACTACACCCAACGGAATCATCGAGCAAGGGTTCGATGGCAACGCGGGTTGGCAGAAGAATCAGCAAGGGCTGCGTGAGATCACAGGCCAGGCGCTGGCGGATCTGAAAATCTCATCGCAGTTCTTCAGGGACCTGAAGCTCAAGGAGCAATATTCGAGAATGCGAGTTAGCGCTAAGGACAAGATCAGCGATCGCGAGGTTTATGTCATAGGCGCGACAATGGCTGACAACAGAGGCGAGCGGCTTTTCTTTGACGCCGAAACTGGTCTGCTGCTGCGCCGCATCGGATACACGCGGACGATGATTGGCATCATTCCCGAGCAGACTGACTTTGAGGATTACCGCGAAGTCGAAGGCGTGAAGTTTCCCTTCATGGTGCGCGTCTCTTCGGTCGATGCCGGCAATCCTGTGTCAACGCGCAAGTACGCGGAGATCAAACTGAACGTGCCGGTCGACGATTCGAAGTTTAAGATGCCGGCGGCGTCACCGAAACCAACGCCGTAAATGATCGAGTCTAAAGCAAACTACGCACCCAGCCGCCGTCAACTTGCAGCGTCACGCCCGTGATGTAAGACGCGCGCTCGGAAGCGAGAAACGCAATCGCGGCCGCGATCTCTTCCGCCGCCGCCATCCGGCGCATCGGAGTCTGTGCCGACCAGAGATCGATCAGCTCCTGCTTTGATTTTCCCGTCACTTTGCTGCGCGCTTCGGCCAGCTCGTCTTGTCTTTCGGTGAGCGTGTAACCCGGCGCGACGTTGTTCACGGTCACGCCGTCAGCGGCGACTTCATTCGAGACGGTCTTGGCCCAACCGGTCAACCCTGCGCGCACGGTGTTTGAAAGCAGCAAACCATCAACCGGCTGCTTCACCGAGATCGAAGTGACGTTGATTATCCTGCCCCACTTGCGCTCACGCATTCCCGGCAGCACCAGCTTGGCGAGCCTGATTGCCGAAAGCCCGTTGAGTTCGAACGCCTGACGAAACATCTCGATGTCCGTGTCGGCAAAAACGGTCGAGGGCGGGCCGCCGGCGTTGGTCACGCAAATGTCCACACGGCCGGCGCGTTCCAGCGCCACGTTGACGAACTGCTCGGATTCTTTTTCGTTCGTGACATCGGCGGCGATGCCGGCCACGTTGGCGCCGGTCTCTTCATGAATTTTCTGCGCGGCCTCGGACGCGCGCCGCTCGTCCCGCGAACACAGAAACACGCGCGCACCTTCACGCGCCAACTCGCGCGCGGCGGCAAAGCCAATGCCGCGGCTGGCGGCGGCAACTAAAGCAACGCGATCTTTCAATCCAAAGTCCATATGATCGATTTCCTTTCAAGTTTCAGTGCGAAGAGCGACAGTAGCAACCCACAGTTTGGCACGAGGCAATCAAGTCCGCGAAGCGGACGAACGGAAATAGCCCAGCAGTTTACTGCTGGGTAGACGGATTAACTATGAAATAGAAAGCCCGCGAAGCGGGCGACAGAAATGTTTGCCCTGCAAGCACCGCTATGACTCGCTCTGCCGTCCGCTTCGCGGACTTGTTCCGAAGAATATGCTTCCTTTCCCAGCGATAAATCGCTGGGCTATTTTCGGTCGTCCGCTTCGCGGACTAGCAAACATCCATCCAATAGTCGCTCCGGGTCGGCATCATAAAATACGCGCGCCCTCGTCTCCTTCTTGAAAACTTCCAATAGGCGCGCAACTTCATCCGCAACTCCGCCGGTCCCGGTCAAGCATCCGATAACTTTTCCCTCATCGTATGCGATTGTGAATTCGTTCAGCGATCCAATCGAGCCCGCGACGAACAGCACGACATCGCACGAGCGTACCAGCACGACGTTGCGGCCCTTCAATCCAAAGCCGGTGTAGATAATTGCGTCGCAAGCGTCTGTTGGCAAGCCATAACGCTCGATGTGCTCACGCTCATCGTGCGCGGGCGAAATACCGACGTGCAGCGCGCCGGCATCGTGCGCGGCTTTTCCGGCTGTGTAAACCAGCCCGGTCGTTGCGCCGGTCAAAAGGATCGCGTCACGCTCAGCGATGGAACGGCCCAGAGCTACGGCCTTCTCGCGCAACTCTGCGGGCGAGTTCTCTTCCGCCGATCCCATGACGCCCACTTTGATCTTCATAGATGAAATCCGGGAACCACGATTGAACCGTAAAGAACGCAAAGGTCATCGCAAAGAAACGCAAAGATAGTTAACTAGCGCCTTAACAAAACCTTCGCGCTCTTTGCGAAAGCCTTCGCGTCCTTTGCGTTTAAGTCCATCGGTTCCTCACACTCTAATCAATCGCAACATCTTCGAGCTTCGCCGGCACCGCGGCTGCGGCCACTTCGGCGATTCTTTCTTTCCTATCCCACCATTTCCGCGTCGCAAACCAGATTAGTCCCGGCAGTAGAAAAAACGTTCCGACGCCAACTGTCACAACCCGCGGCGAAAAGCCAAAGCGATCCATCAGCTCACCCACGATGTAATTCGAAGCGGCCATCGTCAGCGTTAGCAGCGCCAGCTCTGCCGCGAACACGCGTCCACGAAATCGATCTTCGACCGCTTGCTGCAAGAGCACGGTCGAGAAAACCCAGAGAATGCTACCGCCCGTGTGCGCAATCAGCAGAAACAGCAGCGCGAGAATGAAGCTTCGCGACGCGCCGAATGACATGTAGAACGCTCCGCCGATTAAGAACGCAATGCCGATTGCGGTTTGCATTTGCTTGCGCGTCTCGCCGGCCCAGCGTCGCGCGACGATTGGTCCGATGGCCGTCCCGATCCCGCGCGCCGTGAACAAAACGCCGATGCCGGTCGCAGTCTTGCCGGCCACTGGAAACACTCTCTCGCCAAACACGGCCAGCAAAGTCAGAATGCCGCCGCCCATTCCCCACGCCGGTTTCACCATCAGGTAAGCGAAAACTCGTGGCCGGTGCTTGACGTAACGCGCGCCTTCGATCGTGTCGCTGATGCCGAGCGCTTTCGCGATTGTAAGTTTCGCTTTCGCGCGCGGCGGACGCTTCGGAAAACTCACGCTCGCAATCAAGGCTGCGGAAGCGACGAACGACAGCGAATCGAGCACGAATGCCGCGCTGGTGCCGAACCAGCCCGCGACGAAGCCACCGAGCGCCGCGCCGAGCGTCAGCATCGCCGACCAGGTGACCGAGGCGATGGCATTCGCGGGGAGCAGCTCTCGATCCGAAACGATCGAAGGAATCGCGGCTGTCTTGGCCGGCTCGAAAAACGCCGAGAACGCAAGCTGCAAGACTGTCAGAACGTACACGAGCCACATTTGATCGGGCCGTCGCACGAGCAAAAACCCCAGCACTACCAGGGCGCGCAGAAGATCCGCCGTGATCATGATCGTGCGCCGGCTGAATCTGTCCGCGACGACGCCGGACAAGGGTCCCATCACGACGCTCGGCAGAAACCGCGCGACCATGATCAAAGCGACCGCGCGGCCAGATCCGGTCAGCTTCAGGACAATCGTGTAAACCGCAATCGTATCGAACCAGTCGCCCATCTGGCTGACGACCTGCCCCAGCCACAGCAATCGAAAACGGCGATTGCCCCGCAGCAACTCGCCGTAACCGACAGTCCGCATTCCTTCGACGCTGGTCTTGATCGCTTTGCTCACTTGCTTTCGGGAAACCGCGAAGAGAAGTTGAAAAGGTGCACTGTGCAAACGCCCCTTGTCAACCGCATTTCTACAGCCGCTTGACCGAGTTTCACTTTGACCTGTCACATTGAACACGCCGATGACTAAATCTTTGCTCGCATCAAAAAACCGGCGTTTTGGCGGACGAATTTGCACCACGGCGAGCGGCACGCGCTTTGTAAATCGAAAGTCGCGGCTAGGAGGCGTTAACCGCTGAATGGGCTCACCGCACTGAGCCCGCTAGCCGCGTAAGCACAGTTCGAGAAGCGCGCGCAGTCTCGCACGGAAGAATCGTTGGCTGTGCTACACCCCAGATGGCGGACGCGTGCCGCGGACGTCACTTGCCCGGTCAGGCGCCGGAAACGAAGGGCCGAGTTGCTCCGGCATTCGTTTTCGGCGCGGACTCTTGCGCTGCTTTGGAAGTGATAGCTTGAAGAAAGCAAGCCCGTGGTCAACCTGGCGGCAAGATGAAGCCAATCGAATTGTCTGACTATAACCGCGCAGCAAGAACGTACGGGAGTTTCGTTGTTGTTGCCGGCACGGCGGCGTTCGCGTGCGTAATTCAATACTTCTCACACTCTCCTTTCTCCAGTGGTTTGCTTTCGCGGGCCTGCTCGGCTTGCCAGTCATCGCGGCGACCTTCTGGTTTTACGGAATTTATTTCAGACACGCTAGCACCAAAACTCGCGAGGCTGAACAGGCCAGCCGCCTGCATCTCGCGACGGTCGAAGCGCTGGCGACGGCCATCGACGACAAAGATCAAACGACGCATTTCCACGTGCGCCGCATGCAGATTTACGCCACCGGTCTCGGCAAGCTCTTCGGTCTTTCCGAACCCGAGTTAGCCGCGCTCAACGCGGGAGCCTTGCTGCATGACGTTGGCAAGCTCGCAGTGCCTGATCACATTCTGAACAAGCCGGGTGCGCTGACGCCGGCTGAGTTCGAAAAGACAAAAGTGCATACGGTTATCGGTGCTGAGATTCTTGGGCGCGTGGACTTTCCGTTTCCGGTCGTACCCATCGTCAAGCACCATCACGAGCGCTGGGATGGACACGGTTATCCTGGTGGATTGAAGGGCGACCAGATTCCGATTACGGCGCGAATCATGTCCGTCGTGGATTGCTTCGACTCGGTGCGCGAAGATCGGCCGTTCCGATCCGGGATGACGCGTGAGCAGGCGATTGAATTGCTGCGCAGGGGATCAGGAACTCACTTCGATCCGACAGTGGTGGATCTATTCATCGAGCATCTGCCGCGCTTTGAGATGGAGACGGCGGCACGAGGACTCGAGGAGCCCAAGCCCACAAATGCTCCCGGCAACTCGATTGGGCCGTCGGATTATGACGTAGCCCTCGCGAGAGAAAACGCCCCAGTCACGGCTTACGATCAGATTCGCAATGCGCACCGCGAAGTTTATGCGCTTTATGAAATCGCGCGCACGTTCGGCTCTTCGCTCGAAATTGAAAGCACGCTTTCAGTGCTTGTCGATAAAGTTGGACACATCGTCCCGTTCGACACGTGCGTGGTTTATCTCTACGACGAATTGAAAGGATTCGCCAACGCTGCACTCGCCGTGGGTCTGAATGCCGACGCGTTGCGCGGCAGATGCGTCGCGCTGGGCGAGGGCGTGACCGGCTTTGCGCTCGCCAATCGCCGCGCGGTCAATCGCCTTCATCCCAGTCTGGATTGCGTGAACCTGAAACTTGCCGATGAGCGAGATTATCGCTCGATGGCTTCGCTGCCGTTGTTCAAAGACGATCTGTTGCTGGGCGCGCTTTCGGTTTACTCCACGACTTTGGAGGAATACAGCGACGATCATATTCGCTTGCTGGAAACGGTAACGCGCCTGGCTTCGGACGCGCTGGCGAACGCGATGCACCACGCGCGCGCCGAATCAAATGCGTTGACTGATTCGCTTACTGGTTTGCCGAACGCGCGCAGCCTGCACGTCCGTTTTGAGGAAGAGGTCGCGCGTTCACAGCGCACCGGAAAGCCTTTCCAGGTAATCATGCTGGATCTCGATCATTTCAAGCTGGTCAACGACACGTTCGGACACAAGATCGGCGACCGCATGCTGCGCGAGGTCGCGAGCTTGATTCATCGCCAACTGCGCGAATACGATTTTCTGGCGCGCTACGCCGGCGATGAGTTTGTAGCGATCGTTCCCGGCCTCGAGGGTCCGCAAGTCGACGAATTGCGCGAACGCATCGAAGCGGTCGTCTCAGCTTTTGCCTTGCACGTTCGCGCCGATACGCATGCACGTGTGGGCATCAGCGTCGGCGCGGCCATCTTTGGAGTAAACGGCGAGACGTTGGATCATCTCTTAATCGCCGCCGACCAGGCCATGTACCGAGCCAAGTCGGCGCACAAGATCGAACCTCCGCGCCTCACGACGCACCAATCTGGCGCGCCCGAGGCGCCCGTCAAAGGCCGGACTGAAAGCAGCCGGGAAGCCCTTATAAGTACCGCTATTAATTAAACTTCTTGACAACCCGGCCCCGATCTTTCAATCTGGAAGCAGGGTGCGGACCGGCTCGTCCGCCAACCGCATTTTTATTGTCCCTCGCGGCCCTGCGCAAGCTACAAACTCGCGCCATCCTTGCCCGACTCCACGCTTGCGATTGCAGGCGATACTGACGCACAGCTCCTCGCTCTCCAGATCGATGCCAAGCTCTATTAGCTTAACGACCAACACGGCCACGCTGCTCATCGTCGATGACGACCTCAGCTCGCGGCATGAATTGCGCAGCGTCTTTGAAGGCGCGGGCCATCGCACGATCACGGTCGGCGACGCGCCATCGGCGCTGCGGTTGCTGCACCGGGAATCGTGCGATCTGGTGATGCTCGACGTGACACTTCCCGAAGTTGATGGACTGGCGCTGTGCCGCCTGTTGCGCGCGCAGCCGTCCATGCAGCAGTTGCCGGTGATTGTTTTCTCTGCCGACGACAGCGAGAACAAGAAAGTCGAAGCCTTCGCCGCCGGCGCGGATGACTACATCGTCAAGCCATCGACGCCCGGCGAATTGCTTTCCCGCGTCAACTCTCATCTGAACTTTGCGCAAAGAGAATGGGAACTGATTGGCAGCAATCGCGAACTACAGTTCCTCGCCGATTTGGGACGCGGTCTGTTGCAGACGCTGGTGCCCGAGCAGGTCGCGCGCCGCGTTGCTGGAGCAACCTACGAAGGAACGAATGCAGCGCTGTGCGCGTGTGCGGTTAAGAACAACGGCAACGGTTTGGCGATTTGCGTTTTCGATCGAGATGGCAGCGCCGAAAGCTCGGCGTTAGTAAACGTCGATCGTTTGGAACGTTGGCTGGCCACATCCGATGCGCCATCTTTTCTCACGACTCACAAAGAGTTCTTGTTACGAGACCAGCAGCATCAGACGGAATACGTCAGTCCAATCCGGTTTGGCGGACGCAACACCGGCGCGCTCGTCGTTGCCTTCAGCGCCGCGGAAGATTGCAGCGAGGATAGATGCCGCCTGGTGGATGCCGCGGCGCAGCAGGCCGCGCTGGCGACGCACATTTCTTTGCTCTACCTGGGCGCGCGCGAGTCGGTTGCGACCCTGGCCGAAGAGGTTGACCGCCGCACTGTGGAATCCGAGATGCAGGAGCGCTTCACCGAAGCGATCATCGACAGCCTGCCGCTTTCGCTTTACGCGATTGATCGCGATTATCAAATTGTTGCGTGGAACCGAAACCGCGAGCTGGGCGAGCTGGGCTTGCCGCGCGGCGAAGTGCTCGGCCGAAACATTTTTGAAGTGCTGACGAAACAAAGTCGCGAACTGCTTGAGCGCGAGTTCAGCAAGGTTTTTGCCACCGGCGAAATTCATCGCGTCGAGCAGGAAACCGTATCGCCAAACGGCGATACGAATCATTGGTTGATCAGCAAGATTCCTATGCGCGCCGACGAAGGCAACCTGGTGTCGCATGTAATCACGGTCGGCGAGAACATTACCGCGCGCGTTAAATCTGATCGCGCCGTCGCGCGCTCTGAGAAGCTGGCCGCCGTCGGCCGCCTGGCTGCCGGGGTGGTGCATGAAATCAACAATCCGCTCGCCACGATCGCCGCCTGCGCCGAATCGCTCGGCAAACGGATCGAAGAAGGCGCCTTCAACGACTCGCCCGACGCCGAAGACTTGCGCGAATATCTCGGGCTGATTCGCGATGAGGCCTTTCGCTGCAAAACGATCACGAATGGCCTGCTGGATTTCAGTCGCTCGCGAGCGGGACAATTTGTTCTGGTGGACATGGCGGAAGTGATTAAGACCACGGCGCGGCTGGTGACGCATCAGGAGCGTGGCGACAATATTCAAATCTCGGTCGAGGCAGCCGCAAGTCTCCCCCGTGTTTCTGGCGATGTAGGTCAGCTACAGCAAGCGGTTATCGCGCTCGCCACCAACGGGATCGACGCGATGCCTGACGGTGGCACCTTGACGCTGCGCGCGAAAACGTCGGGCCCGCGCGTGCTGGTGGAAGTCAGCGATACCGGCATCGGCATCCCGCCGGAGAACATGACGAAGATCTTCGATCCGTTCTTCACTACCAAAGACGTGGGTCGCGGCACCGGGCTGGGGCTGGCGGTCTGTTATGGTATTTTATCTGAGCACGGTGGCCGACTGGACGTGCGATCGAGCTTAGCTGTTGGCACGACATTCACGATCACGCTGCCCGTCGCCAACGATTAGAATTAACCTACCTGAGTGCGGAGTACAATCAAGTGGACGAACAACGTGACGCGCGATTGCTGATAGCGGAGGACGAGGCCAACCTGCGCCTGGTGTTGCAGAAGGAACTGCAACGACTTGGCTATCGAGTTCATGCCGCGGCCGACGGGGAAGCGGCGCTGCGCAAGCTCGAAGAGAACAACGTCGACGTGTTGCTGTGCGATATCAACATGCCGCGCATGGACGGCATGGAGCTCTTGCGCCGTGTTCACGAACGGCCGAATCCGCCCGAAGTGATCATGCTCACCGGCCAGGGCACGATCGAAACCGCAGTCGAGGCGATGAAGAACGGCGCGCACGATTACCTGACGAAACCTTACAGTATCAACGAGCTTGACGTCCGCGTGCGCCAGGCTGCGGACAAGCGGCGCCTCCGCGTTGACAATCAGCGATTGCGCGCGCAGATCGAGCGTCAATCCGTTGTGCCGGAGATCGTGAGCCAGTCGGAAGCGATGAAAGAAGCGATTCGCCTGGTCGAGCGCGTCGCGCCTTCCGAGGCGTCCGTTTTGATTACCGGCGAGTCGGGCACGGGCAAGGAATTGATCGCGCAGGCCATTCATCGGCTGTCGAATCGCGCCAGCGGATCGTTTATCGATCTGAACTGCGCGGCGTTCCAGGAGACGCTGCTGGAATCGGAATTGTTCGGCTATGAAGCCGGCGCGTTTTCCGGCGCCAAGGCGCGCAAGCTCGGGCTGATCGAGTTGGCGGACGGCGGCACCCTCTTTCTTGATGAAATATCTGAGTTGCCGGCGCCTCTACAAGCTAAACTGCTGCGCGCGATCGACACGCGCACATTTTTCCGCGTCGGCGGTGTACGCAAAGTCGAAGTCAATGTGCGGATCGTCGCGGCCACCAATCGTGATCTTGATTCCGTAGTCGGCGACGGATCGTTTCGCGCGGATCTCCTTTATCGCATCAATAGTTTTCAGATTCATCTGGCGCCGCTGCGCGAACGTCCTGAGGATGTCGCACCGCTGACCGAGCACATCTTGAAACAACTGGCGGGCGCGAATACGCCGCAGCTTACAGACGAAGTGCTCAGCAAGCTGCGCGCCTACACCTGGCCGGGCAACGTGCGGCAGCTTCGCAACTGTCTGGAGCGCGCGATTCTGCTCTCGAATGAAGGCCGGATCACAACGAACGAGTTGCCGCCCGAAGTCGCGCGCAGCACGAATGGTGCGATGCCGTTTTCGGCCGGGCCGCTTTCGCCGGGCACGGTTTCAGGAGCGGCTGGCGATTCGGGTGGTCTCTCTGCGCCTGGTTCTTTGCGCGAGGTTGAGAAGCAACAAATCATCGCCGCGCTGGAACAGACGGGCTGGCATCGCGGAAAGGCCGCGGAGATGCTGGGCATCTCGCCCTCAACTCTTTATCGGCGTCTGCGGGATTACAACTTGGAAGGGCGGCTGCGGTAGTTACAGAATCGCTCGCGGTAGCGAGCGGGTGGCGTCGAATAATTTACCCGTTCGCTACCGCAAGCGGTTCCGCAAGGAAGTTCCGACAAAGAAAAAAGCCGCAGGCAGCGTTTGCTGTCTGCGGCTTTTCATCTGGACCGAGCGATCCATGGGTTAACTGATTATTGCGCGCGTCTTCTGTTGCTGTCTGCGACGGCGATAGTAGAGTCCCGCCAACCCGGTGCCGAGCAGAGCCAACGTAGCCGGCTCGGGTGTTGGAGTCGTGGGACGCGTAGTAAAGCTGAACGTGATGCCGTTATTCCAGAAGTGGCAGTCCGGATCGAAACCGAACGCGATGTCGCCGCCATTCATGAAGTACGCACTCAAAATCTGTAACTGATCAGCGGTGAAGGTATAGACGAAATTCGTCGCCGTGGTCGTGAACGACTGCTGCGTCAGAAACGTGTTCGCGGTATTAGCAGCAACCAGCGGATTGTTAAGATAGCGGCTGCCTGCAAAGTCGTCGGCAATGTCGGTAACCGGAACCTGGCTCGCCGGGGCGTCTTCAAAAGAGGTGACGCCGTTGACCGTCGCCGTACGCGTGCCGCTGGCCGACGAGAAAGTGCGCGCTGAATCCAGCAGGTGAATGAACAGCATATTCGCGTGGCTGTCCCAGTTGCTGATATTACTAATTGTGAGCGTCGCGCCCGTTATGGTCTGGCCCGTCAAATCCACGCCGCCGATGCGCCACGTGTAGGCTTGGTGATGGTCCAAATTGAATTGGTTCGGACCGCCGTTGCCCTGGTTCGGCGCCGTCGCTGGCGCTTGAAACGTAACCACGTTGGCTGACGCAACCGTCGGCAAAGCCAAAAAAATCGTCGCCGCAAACAAGAGAACTAACTTTCGCACGAGATATCTTCCCTCCGTACAGTCTTCTTCGACTCTCGTCTAAAAGAAATGGTTAGTGGGTATACATTTCCACAAAGCGTCCCGCTTTTTGGGCGCTTTTTATGGAGAATCGGCGAGGGTCAGGTCAGGGTTTTCCGTGAGCGAGAGCTTGAATGCAGCTAGTTTCTGAGTAGTTTGCGATCGATCTTGCCTCGATCATTCTTTGGGAGCGAATCGACGAACTCAATCCAACGCGGATATTTGTAGAGCGCAAGTTTCGACTTGACGAACTGCTTGATTTCTTCTGCGAGCGCTTCAGTTCGTTCGCCACGCGCGACGATGAACGCTTTCGGTTTTACCAAGCCGTCGCCTGCGTCGTGGCCGGTGACCGCGCATTCGAGCACCGCCTCGTGTTGCAGCAGGCAGTTCTCAATTTCTGCCGGTGCGACAAAGACGCCGCCGACTTTCAGCATGGCGTCGGTGCGGCCGTGATACCAGTAATACCCATCGGCATCGATGTGGAACTGGTCGCCCGAGGTGCACCAATCGCCGGCGAAAGTTTCTTTTGATTTCTCATGCGCGTTCCAATAGCAGAGCGCCGCCGAGTCGCCTTTGATCTTCAGCGTGCCCATTTCACCTGTCGCGACTTCGTGGTCATCGCCGTCGACAATCTTTGCTTCATATCCTTCGACGATGCGGCCCAGACTTCCCGGCTTCACATCGTCCGGCCGGTTCGTGATGTAGATGTGAAACATCTCGGCTGACCCAATGCCGTCGCAAATCTCGACGCCGAACGTTTCCTTCCAGCGATGATAAAGTTCGATCGGCAGGGCCTCGCCTGCCGAATAGCAGAACCGAATGCTCGAGAGATTATGCGCGCTCGCGCCTTCCTCATTGAGCATCGCATTGATCATTGTCGGGACGGTCGTGAGGATTGTCGGACGATAACGTTCGATCACTTCGAACATCTTTTCCGCGGTCGAGCGTTCGGCAAAGAGCGCCGTAGCGCCGCCCACCGCGAATGGAAACAGCAGATTCGTTCCGGTGGCGTAACCAAAGAAAAGTTTCGGAACTGAAACCGTCAAATCGTTTTCGTTCACGCCCATCGCGCGTTTGGCGAAGACCTCGGTGTTGTAAGGCAGATCGTGCTGCAAATGCACCGCGCCTTTTGGGTGGCCAGTCGAGCCGGAAGTGAACAACCAGATCGCGATGTCGTCGCGGTGCGTGTCGGCCGCGCGGCACGTGCCTGGCTGCGACGCAACGGTTTCGTCGAACGAAAGAAACTTGACGCGGCTTGGTTTCGGATCCGTCCGGTCTTCGTCAACTGCGCTTTTATTACTAACGACCAGCGTCGCGCGAAGGTAATCCGAGTCCTGGGCAGCCTCTGCAAACGGCCTCATCAGAGACTCGTGAACAATCGCCGCGCGCGCGTGTGTGTATTCGAGATAGTAACGATAGTCCTCCGCCGGCAGCAGCGGATTGACCATTGTGATCACCGCGCCGATGCGCGCCGCACCAAACCACGTCCAGACAAACTCCGGACAATCAGGCAGCACGATGAGCACGCGGTCTTCCATCTCGACACCAACTTCGCGCAGAGCATTGCCGGCGCGATTCGACATCCGCGCCGCCTCGCCGTAGGTGAAGGTCTGATCTTCGAAATAGAGACAGACTTTGCTTTCGCGCCCTTCCTCAAGATTGTGGTAGAGGAAGTAGTCGGCCATGTTGAAGCGCTCAGGGAATTCGACAGTCATCATTACTCACGGCTTCTCTTTTCAACGGCGTCTCTGACGTTCGTGCGATCAGGATTGCGACGGAAAGACTCAACATCGGCCCGACGACGTTGAAAACCGGCCGGGCGGCATTCGCTGCGACATCCCTCCACGTGCTCATCAGTAAAGCCGCCACCGTTCCCATGGCTGCTGCGACCAACCACGGGCGTGGCAGCGATCGCAACTTCCAAATACCAAACGGGCAGAGCCAGGCAAAGAAGTACCAGAAACTCGGGGTTGTAAGTATCTTCACCAGGGCTCGCGCAAAGTTAACACCTGCATATAAATGAGCAGCGATTTGCCACGGCCAGACCAAGGACCCCGCAAGAATCGAGTAAAGCACAGTCAATCCGATTGAGCCGGCGAGAATAAAGATCAAAACCCAGCCTAGCTTGGTCCATCGGAGTGATTGACGGAAGCTCGTAGCAAATAACCATCCGAGCGCGAACATTGCTCCCAGCGGCAAGAATGTCTCTTTAGCTAACGCGCCGACCACGCCTAATAGCGGAAGCCAACGCCACTCGTCCGCCAGGAGTAACCATGTCAAAGCGACCATCAGGCAGGCTTCAGACGAGTCAACCATTCCCGCAACATAGAAATTGGGAATCGCAAAGCTGAGCAAGTAAAGCGTTGCACCAAGCAAAGCTACGGCTTGATCCGCCAGGATTCGCTTGCCAACGCTGGCCAGGATCGTCGCCGTTAGGGCACAGAAGAACGAGTTGGCTAACAGTAGTCCGAAGAGAGCCGGATCAATCGATTTGAGGTAATTTCGCGCGACTAAATAAACAGGCTTGGCTACGAATGGCACAAGCAAGCGGCCGCGCATATTCTCGCGCCCAAGACTACGCGGGTTGCCAATGACCAGCTGGTAATAGAGGGCGGTATCAGAAAGCCCGTCGGTTCGTCTCGGGTCGTAGCGCTTGAGCGCAGCATAACCCAGACCGGACGAAGCCAGGAAGAATAGAAACCAAACCAGAGCATACAGTCGCAAACTATGCATACTTGTTGCGCGACTAACTTGGATCGGAGCAAGCGCTCACCCTGCAAACGGGCATCCCTTATCGTCGTGCTTCGTGCTGAGAAACGTCCGCGCCTCCCAGATTTCGGGGAAGAATTTTTTATCCAGAGTTTTCTGCAGATAGCCGACGCCTTCCGAACCGCCCGTCCCGCGTTTTGTGCCGACCATTCGCTCGACCATCTTGATGTGATGCGAGCGCCACAGCGAAAAGTATTCATCGTGCTCGAGCAACGCTTCGGCCAGTTGATACTCTTGATTGAGCTGTTCCGGATGACTAAGAACTTCGCACACCGCTCTCTGGCGTTTGCCATGATTGCTGCGACGTTCTTTTTCGTCGCGCGGATCGTCGCTGGCGGGCGTGTCGAACCCGCGCCGCCGCAGCAAAGCAAAGAAGGCCTCGCTGAGTGAAGGGGCTCTCATGCGCGTCTCAAGACGCTTGCGGGCAAAATCGTCTTGCGCAAACCCGCGCAAAACGCCGGCGTCCTTCAAGCCCGAAGAGAATTCGATCTCCCGAAATTGCATCGACTGAAAGCCACTGGCTGGATTCAGTTCATCGCGGAAAGCCAGGAAGCTGATCGGCTTCATAGTTTCCAGAATGTGAATCTGTGCGATGAGGAGCTTTTCAATTTCGACCACGCGGCGCAGTGCCTGAGCTGATTCCGCGAGGCGATCTTCCTTCATCAAAACGATAGCGGCGTCGATCTCGTGAAGGATTTGCTTGAACCAGAGCTCGTAGGCCTGATGCACGGTGATGAAAAGCAATTCGTCGTGATGCGCCGGCGACGACAGGCAGGTTTGCAAGTCAATCAGTTCAGGCACGCGCAGGTATTTGTTGTAAGAGAGCAGAGCGTTCTTGCCGTAATCGCTAGTCATGTTGTCCCTCTCTGGGGAACTCGCAGAGACACGCAGAGAATCTCAAAACGCCGCGCCGACCTTTTCCTGCGCTGCGTAGGGCCGCGTCTCGCGGATTGTTTTCATCTCGCTGATGACCAGGTCCAGCTCTTCGTCCTTCGTGTAAAAGTGCGGCGAGATGCGCACGCCCGCGCCCGGACGATAGTCAACGATAAACTCGCGCCGAATCAACTCTTTCGTGATCGCTGCCGCGTTATCGTCCCAAACGGTAATGGTGCCGCCTCGCTGTTCCGGGTTCTTCGGACTCGTGACCCGAAAGCCTGCTGCTTCGGCGAGTTCGATCAGCGCTCCGGTTTGCCGCATGCTCTTTTCGCGAATCGCCTCGACGCCGATTTCGTTAATGATTCGATAGCCGCTCTCCGCGGCATACAGCGCCGGAATTGCCGGCGAGCCGTGAAGAAACCGCGTGATGTTCGGAGCGTAATGCATCTCAGTTTCGAATGCGAACGGCGACTCATGCGCCATCCAGCCGGTCGTCTTCGGCTGGAGTTGGTCAATCAAATCAGGCCGAACGTAAAGATAGCCCGCGCCCGGTCCGCCGCAAAGCCATTTCACCGAGCCGCCCGTCGCAAAATCAACATTCAACTCTCTTACACTAAACGGCACCGTGCCGGCCGATTGGTAAGTATCAAGGATGACCCGCGCGCCAACTTCGTGCGCGCGCTCAGTGATCGCTTTCGCATCTTGCAGGAAGGCGCTCTTGTAAAGTACGTGCGAAATCGGCACGAGCAGAGTTTCTTCGTCGATCGCCGAGAGCATTCGTTCCAGCGGCACAGTCATGCCGTCGTCAGACTTCACCATCTCGATGCGCAGGCCGTGTTCGCGAGCATGCGCTTCGTACACGTACATCACAGATGGGAAATTCAGCTCCGAATAAACGATCTTGGTTCGTTTCGAATTTTTGGGTAGCGGCAGGAAGCAGGAGAGAATCAACGACTGACAAATCGAGACGTTCTGATGCATGACGACCGTGCCGGGTTCAGCACCAATGATGCGCCCGACCTCGTTGCCGATCGTCACAGGCATGTCCCACCAACCTTCGGCCCACGCACGCACTCCACGCGTGGCCCAAATGTCGGCGTACTCTTGCAAACGATCGTACGTCGCGCGCGGCATCGCCCCGAGACTGTGCGAGATCAAATAAACCGCTCTGTCGAGGATGGGAAACTCAGAACGCCATTTGAGAAGTTCGTCGGTCAAGAAATTCTCCGTTTGTTTCGCAGATAATCTACCACAGACACTCCTTAATTTGGGTGCGGTCTCAAGTGATGCTGCGGCTTCGCCGCCCGATGTGCGGAAGGGCTGAGCCCTTCCGGCAACTGCAATCTCAATTTTGGGAGGCTAGCCTCCGATGATTGACGGTTCGAGGCGTAGCCTCTCGCACTTCTAAAAGGCCAACGTTACGGAAAGGCGAAGCCTTTCCGCACATCAGACGGCAGAGCCGCTACGCCAAACTTTTTCGCGTACATGATAAAGTGGGTCGAAACATGTGGAAGTTTTCAAACCCAATCAAACATCCAATTCCTGAAACGCGTTGGCCCACCGCTCAAGTGGCAGCCTGTTCGCTGCTCTTTCAGCCGATCACTATCGGTTCGCTCACACTCGAAAGCCGCACCTGGGTGCCGGCGATGGTGCCGTGGCGCGCGACGGAAAACGGTTTTGTCACTCAGGACAACCTCGACTGGTATCGACGATTCGCCGAAGGACGACCCGGCGCGCTCGCTGTTGAAGCCACCGGCGTTCGCGATATTCCGAGCGGGCCACTTCTGCGAATCGGGCATGATCGATTCCTTCCCGGACTCCAGAGACTGGTAGAAACGGTTCGAGAAGCAAGCGAAGGTCATACCAAACTCTTTATTCAGATCATCGATTTTCTTGCGGTGAAACGTCGACCGGATCCGACGAAATACTTCGGGCGCTTTCTTGAAATCACCGACCGTCATCGCCGGGCAATTTCGGAACTGATGGAGGATTCATACTGGCTCGGCGCAAATGAAAACAATGTTCGTTCCTTTCTCAATGACGCGCCGGACGAAGTCATCGATCGCGTACTCAACGAGCGCGAGCTGGAATCGCTGCGCTTCGGTTATCGCGAGCGGGTGACGGACATGCATCTGCCTCACGTTCGCGAATTGCCGCAGGTCCTGCCTGGCATTTTTGCTGCGGCCGCGCGGCGCGCCCGTGAAGCCGGATTCGATGGCGTTGAGCTGCACTACGCGCACGCGTACACGATGGCGGGGTTTCTGAGCGCGCTGAACGATCGCGACGATGGTTACGGGGGGCCATGCGAGAATCGTGTGCGCTTGCCTTTGGAAGTTTATCAAGCCGTGCGCGAGACGGTTGGCGATGACTACGTTGTCGGCGTGCGGTTTCTCGGAGATGAAGTGATCGCGGGCGGCAATCGCATTGATGATGCGATCCACTTCGGAGTTGAATTCGCGCGCGCCCGCTTTGACTATCTTTCGATCTCGAAAGGTGGCAAGTTCGAAGACGCGGAGCAACCAAAGGTCGGCCAGGCTGTCTATCCCTACACCGGCCAGAGCGGTTACGAATGCATGCCGACAACGCTTTCCGACAAACGCGGGCCCTTCGGCCGGTCAGTGCCACTGGTCGCAGCAATCAAGAGCGCGGTCAATGTTGCCGGATTCACGACGCCGATTGTCGTAACTGGGGGCATCACGACATTCGAACAAGCCGAATCAATTCTTCAGAGCGGTGATGCAGACATTGTCGGCATGGCGCGCCAGGCGCTCGCCGATCCCGATTGGTTTATGAAAGTGAAGCTCGGTCGTGGCGATGAAGTTCGCCGCTGCAGCTACACGAATTACTGTGAAGCGTTAGACCAGGCGCATCGACAAGTCACCTGTAAACTTTGGGATCGAAAACAATTGGACGAACCAGGAATCGCGATGGCGGCGGATGGACGCAGGCGGCTCTTGCCCCCACGATGGAGACCATAATCCGCAGATTTCACAGATTACGCAGAACAGAATTCAAGAAGGAGTAATACTTATCGACCTACCGTTGCGAATTCCGCGGTTAGCTTTTCACTTTCTCACTCTGTCTTATCTGTGAAATCTGCGTAATCTGTGGACCCTGCCGTGGCTTCGTAACTCGCCACAAAATCAGGATCCCGTCTTCTCAGACTCTCGCGATCAACTTTCCCACTCCGCGTCATCAACACATAAGCGAGTTCAATCGGCGTCAGCTGCATGTAGTCTCTCGCGTTCTCAAACCACAACATGCTCTCGTAGGCTGCCGCCTGATAGTCTTCGATGATTGGCTTGCGCACTTGTTCGAATCGTTGCAAAGCCGTTTCGACGTTTGATGTTTCATCGAAAGATTGTTTGAGTGCGATCGCATCTTCCATTGCCAGCTTGGTGCCTGAGCCGATCGAAAAATGCGCCGTGTGCAATGCGTCGCCCAGCAGCACGACGTTTTCATAACTCCAATGCGCATTCTTCACGAGCACGAAGTTGATCCATTTTGAGTTGTTTGAGAGCAGCGGCTGACCATTTAAGTCGCGTGCAAATACTTCGGCGAGATAAGCACGCGTATCTTCATCCGACATCTTGGCAAAGCCGGCGCCGTTCCATGTCACGGGGTCGCATTCGACGATGAACGTGCTCGTGGTTTGGTCGAACTTGTAAGAGTGCGCGGCCAATACACCGGCCGACGTTTTGCGAAACGTCAGCGTCAGTCCGTGAAACAACTGATTCGTGCCGTACCAGATGTATTTGTTTGGGCGCGTGCTGAGATCGGGCTGGAATTCAGCTTTGAATTTCTCTCTGACGAGACTGTTAACGCCGTCTGCGCCGACGAGCAGATCGCCATCGGCCCGTGACGAATCGATGTCCGCAATTTCAGTTCGAAAGTTGATGTGGATGCCAAGCTCTTCACATCGCCGTTGAAGAATTTTCAGCAAACGAAGGCGCGCGATGCCGGAAAAGCTGTTTCCGTGGATCGAGATTTTCTGATCGCGGTGAACGACGTCAACGTTGTCCCAGGCTTCGAAGTTCCGAGTGATTTCGGCGTGTGAGGGTTCATCGGCCTCGCGCAGGTTGCTGAGTGTCTTTCCGGAAAACACCACGCCCCAACCAAACGTGTCGTCCGGCCCGTTACGTTCGTAGATCGTGATCGCGTGTGCGACATCGGCCTTTTTCATGAGGATGGCGAAATACATTCCCGCCGCCCCGCCGCCGATGATTTTGATTTTCATGCGCGCAGATCGTCCAATGCCGCGCCTAACCTCTTCACTCCCTCGTTGAAGAGTTCCGGCTCAGCGCACATGCCGATACGAAAGTGCTGTGGTGATTCGAAGAAGCGTCCGGGCACAACTGCGGTGTCGTATTTCTCAGTCAGCAGAGTGCAGAGATCTTCGACGCGCCCCTTCAGCAGGAGTGGAAAAGAAGTAGTTCCTGATTCAGTGCGCACAACCTTGAGTTCCTCGCGCGAGTCGAGAAATTCGTTAAGCACGGCTCGGTTGCTCTCCAGGATTCTTTTCGCGCGAGCAATGAACTTTGGCAGTTTTGCGAGCGCCACCACGCTCAGCCGCTCAGACGGCTGCGGCCCCACCGCGCCGAAAATATCGTGCAGCAAACGCATCCGCTGCGCCAGCTCCGGCTCAGCCAGAATCCAGCCACAGCGCAAGCCGCTCAGTCCGTAGCCTTTCGTCAAGCTGCTGGTCCCGATGAACTCCGGTCCGAGATGAACACACGATCTCGGCGCGGCTTCGAACGTCGCTTCCAGATAAACTTCGTCAACCAGCACCCGCGCCCCTGCGCTTCGCGCCAACTCGCCGATCTCCCGCAGCGTTTTTTCATCAACAAGCGCGCTGCTGGGATTGTGCAGATTCGTCAGCACAATCAGCCGCGTCCGCGTCGTGATCTGTTTCGCGAGTTCATCAACATCGACACGAAAGCCATTCTCGAAAGATCGCGGAAAGCGTTTGATGTTTGCGCCGAGATATTCCGCGACGGCGAGAATTGGTTCGTAGGTAGGCTGCTCGATCAAAACTTCATCGCCATGTTCGAGCGCTGCGGCCATCGCCAGATGGTTCGCCATCGAAGTGCCGCCGGAAATCGTCACGACCGATTCAGATGCAACACCACAGTGCGATGCCAGCGCATCGACCAGCGGTCGATAGCCATAAGAGTTGTCGCCGTTCAAATCCAAGTCTTCGATCTTCGCATCCAGTTCGGCGAACGGCAGATTGAGGATCCCGCTTAGCGCGAGATCGTATTTCACCTTCGGGCGCGTCTTGGCCCAATGCATGTAGATTGATTGAGTCTTCATGTTTGAATCTGAGCCCTCCCTTACCGCCCCACCCCAGCCGGGCTGCCCGGCTGGGGACTCCGGAGTCGGGCTAGTGCCCCGCGTCTAGCCAGAAATGGCGCTTCGCTTTCGCAGTTGTGCCCACACCAAATACACCGGCAAACCAGAGAGCATTATAGCCAATCCGATCAGACTGTTGCTGGGGTAGCGCTGAATCGTGCTGAACGCGACCGCGCAGCAGGCCGCGATAAAGAACAGCGTCGTGAAAGGGTGGCCGGGAATGCGAAAAGAGCCGTGCGTATTGTTGGCCTGGTCTCGACGACGAAACGCAAACACGCAAGCCGCCGTTAGCGCAAAGAAAACCACGTCGGACGAAACAACGTAATTCAGAATCTGTTCGTAACGACCAGAGAAGCAGATGATGATTGCCAACGCTCCCTGCAAAGCGATCGCGAACGCCGGCACGTGCGCGCGATTTAGCTGCGCCAGCTTTTTGAAAAACAATCCATCTTCGGCCATCGCGAAATAAACTCGCGGCGCGGTCAGCATGCTCTGACTCAGGAAACCCAAGGTTGAAATCGCGATTCCGGCAGCGATGAAGCGCGCGCCACGCTCGCCCAGCGCCAGACGCATCACCGCGGACGCGGGAGTTTTGGTTGCGGCGAGACCTTGCGGGCCGAGCGCGTACAAGCACACGACGTTCACCGAAAGATAAACCGCAATCACACCCAGCACCCCGAACAGCAAGCCGCGCGGCAGATTCTTGCGCGGCTCACGCACTTCGCCGGCGACGAAGCACGCCGTCTGCCAGCCGCCGTAAGCGAACTGCACCGGAATCAGCGCCGCGCCGAAAGCGATCAGCGCGTGCCACATAGTTGATGACGAGTCGGCGGCGATTGTCGATGCTGCGCTGCGCGGAGCGCCGCT
>DASZZL010000076.1:0-22001 GCA_035545035.1 Pyrinomonadaceae bacterium | reverse complement strand
CCGTCGGATCCGGATTTTCTGTGACTCCTCCTGGCTCCGTTAGGGGCCAAATGTTTATAGAACACGCGGCGTGTTAGTTAGCTGGCTCTTTGCAGAGAGCGACATAGCCATGTCGTTCTGCAAAGAGCCAAAAACATTTTGCGAGATCTCGATCTATAAATATCCGCGCCTACGGCGCTCTAAGTCGTGACGAGAGAACTTCGTCTCCTGCAACGGCTCCTATGTCAGGGTTGCTAGCGAATGAAGGTACTAACCTTCAAATCCTTTCCGTCAGTTACCACCGTAATCGTTCCCCGCTGACCGGTCGTCATCACTTCCGCTCCACTCGCGCGCCAGCGCTCGACGACTTCTTTGTTGGGATGACCAAAGATCGAAGTACGACCAACTGAGATAACTGCAAGCGATGGATGCGTCGCCGCAACAAACGCTGACGTAGAGGAAGTCTTGCTGCCGTGATGCGCGACTTTGACGATGTCGCTGCGCAAATCCACGCCTTCCTTCAACACCGCAACCTCGGCCTGTTTTTCAATGTCCGCGGTGAACAGAAGCGCCTTGTCGCCGAAACGAATCCGCACCACCAGCCCATCATTGTTGCCTGATGGCGCATTCAAGTTCGGGGTCGGCGGCGGCCACAAGATCTCGGCCGTGACATTCCCAAAGTGCAAAATGTCGCCGGCGCCAATCTTCTCGATCGAGACGCCGGCCTCCTTCATCGTTGCGGCAAACCGGACGTATTCAGGATCGTCGGGCGGCGTGCGCGCCACAATCGCGCTACGCACTTTGAAGTTGCGCGCCACGTCGTTCAGCCCGTCTATGTGATCCGCGTCGGCATGCGTCGGCAGCAGGTAATCAATTCGATCGAGACCGCGCGCCCACAGAAACTCTGAAACGACACCTTCGCCGATGCTGCGTGTGTCGCGCTGAAATGGCTCGTCGTTGTCGCCATCGTCAGGATCGCCACGATTGATGTTCGGGCGTCCGCCTCCGTCAATCATCAGAGTCGTTCCATCCGGCATCGTCACTAACGCGGAATCGCCTTGTCCCACATCGAGGAAATCAACATGCAGTTTTCCATCAGGTCGCGCCGCGCTAAGTGGATGCAAAACGATCATGGCGAGGATGGCGATGAACGCGGCGGCGGCAAATCGAAGGTTACGTGGCGAAAGCGTGCTACTTGCGACTCTCGTGATCGAAATAGGTCGCAGCGGATGCCATCGCGCCAACGCAAAGATCAAGAAAGCGAGTGGCAAGTAGTAGAGCATATACACGCCCGCAGGCCATCCCGAGTAATGCGGCAGTCGAATCGAAGCGATGCCCAGCCGACTGAAAGGATCGACGAGATGAGTCATTAGCCAGTTCACTCTTTCGGCCAGCATGATCAAAGGCCACGCCAACCACGCGCTGATGTGCGATACAAGAACACCCATGAGCGCAACGAACGCAAGCATCGCCATCAGTCCTCCGACGAAGATGTTCAGAAACATGGACGCAAACGAAAGACGATGAAAGTAGATGACCAGAAGCGGCGACATGCCGATTTGCACGCTTCCAGACACGACGATCGCCACGACGGCAATGCGAACGAGTCGCTGAACGCGCCACCGCTCCAACTTCGCCGCGATCCGATTCTTGAAGAGTTTGTAACTGATGTTTGACTCTGCCAGTTCGGCTTGCCACGCGCGCTCACTCCAGAAGACTGGCTCCGAAAGCGTTCGAAACCACCGCCCGCAATCCGGTGGATATGGCGTCTCCATCGTCGGCCGCCAGGATCCCACTCGCTGCATCGTCCGCAACAACGGAACCGCAATTGACACGATCGCCAACACTGATACGAACGTTAATTGAAATGACGGATCGAAAAGGTCGCCGGGGCGCCACAGAAGCAATGCTAAGGCGGCGCCGCCAATCACGTTCAGCGAATTTGCTCGACGCCAAACAATCGGAGCAAATACAACGAGCGTCAACATCAGAGCCGCGCGCACTACCGGTTCGTGCGCGCCGACCGCGATGGTGTATGACCACAAGAAGGTTGCAGAGAGCAGGAACTGAAGCAGCCGCCGCTTCGTGACCCGACGCGCAATCAGAAACACCACGCCACCGATGAAACTGAGGTGCAAACCAGCGATGACCAAGACATGGAACGTCCCGCCCGCGCGGAACCGATCCGCCGAGGCATGCGAAACGTTGAAGCGATTGCCGAGCAGCGCCGCATCCAACACGCCGGCAGTTTCTGGCGAGAACTTCGATGCAAACTCCTTTTCCAGACGCTCGCGCCATTCGTAAAGCCAAGCCAGCGGCAGGAATACCCGTTCGTCATCCAAGCGCTCAATCAGCAGCGGACTCTTCACCACCCCAGTAGCGTCGTAACCTTTGCGTTCCAGATACTCGGTGAACGGCGACACGCCTGGATTGCGAAAGTTTTCTTCTCGATCAAGCGCGGTCATCACGCGCACTCGCGCGCCGTGGCGTAACTGAAGCGCTTCGTACTCTCTTTTTCCTTGTTGCTCGCGCACAGGCGCGAGCAACAAGACAGTTCCGCTTACGTCGCGCTCCACTCCTTTGAAACGAATCCTCTCAGCTCTGAGCGTGAGATAGAAACTCTGTGGAGCAGGCTCCGGCTCGCCAGAAACAACGCCCGTCAACTCCACCGGGTCGCCCGACGCGACGATTCCTTCGTCTTGCAATCGCGCGATGCGATTCGGCGCGATAGGGCGCGAATCAATTAGCGAGAGGACAAATCCAGCGCAGAAAAATGCGGCAACTACCGAAACTGTTGCCGGCGTGAGTTTCCTGCTGGATAAAGACCAGACGGACACCACCATGAGAACTACGCCAACTGCGATGCTAATCAGAAGAAGCGGCGACCACTGGCGCGCAAGTGAATGGCTGGCGAAAATTCCGAGCGTTAGCGCGGACGCAAGGACAATCAATGGACTCGAAGCCACGCGAGTCTGCGGAAGATCGGACATGTTCTTCGGTCAACTGTCAGATAAAACAACAGAATGCGCCGCGGGAACATATCAAATTGGATTACAGAATCAAGTGCAATATCAGCCGCAAATTCTTCCAGATTCACAAAGGTGTGCGACAACTCACTTAAGACGTAGTTGAGATGATCGTGGCAACGAAGGGCCTCGGCATCGCAAGCCTTTCAGAGCAGTGAATACGAACAACCCGCCAAGCGATTAAAGCGGACTATGGATACAAGGGAGTCTTATCGAAGAGATTATGTGGCTTAAGCATGAATCCGGTCCACATGATGTGCGCCTCGCCTTTCCATACGCCATTAACGATTTGTCCGTCTTCATCTCTCACCAGGTGATGCACGCCACCGTAGTACCAAACAACAATGTCTGTGTTAGCAACACTCGCCGGCGTAGAGACATAACTGGGCAACGAAGCCCCGGCCATTTCAGCAGGATTGTATCTGGTGACCCAAAAATCGTTACGCGTGAAATCTTCCTGATGTCGCGGAGTACCATAGCGCAAAGGCATCAAGTGATAAGCGGAAGCATTGCCGTTGGCATTCTTGAGCGTCGCGTCCTGAATGTGCAGCGCGGTGAACTCCAATGGATTCCACTGCTGACCTGATTCCGTCGCGATCAATGTCATAGTATCGGTTGCAGTCAAACCCGTAACCGGCTCAATGTGTTTTCCAACATATACCGAGTCTCCCGGAAAACCATTGAGGTCAATATCCAGACGCCAGATTGGACCGTGCATGTGCGCTGTGAACGGGATGCCAGGGAGATTCTGCGCGGTAGCACCGACGCGACCCATAACAACACCATCGTCGCGGAAGGTCCACTCAATTACATAGTTGTAATTGGCAGCGTCGATCGCGCCCCACAGAACGACTTCCTCACCACGGCGAACGTTAGTATCATCTTTCCACGCTATTCCCCGATCCCTCACTTCCTTACAGACTTCTTTTCCCGGACTCAGGATCGTACCGCCCTTTGCCGCCGGACAGTCGTTAGCATTAAGTGGGATCATCGGGAAACCAAACCCTACATCCAGGTAACGAGGGCCGCCCGTGTGATACGGAACAAAGATTTCCGAAACGCGGGCATCCCAAAACAATCTTACAAAGGGGGAAGAGGGTGATTTCTGAAAGAAGGCTGCGGTAATTACCAGTCCGTTACCGGACATCGGTTGGAAGCATATTCGCCAGCGGGTTTCCGGCGGACCGCTCGTCGGAAACTGTTGGTCGACCAAGTAGGGAGCGGAACATTGTGCCTGAGCTGTGCGAGTCGCCGAGATAAACAGTAAGCCGGTGAGAAGTAGAACAAACGTCAGAATCTGGGGTTTATTTGCTCTCATTTTACTGTCCTTTCCACCCGCACTGCTTGCGAGGTGAGGTCTACAGTTACAGTAGTTCCGGCAATGTAGCCATCGCGCTGTCGGAAAAGCAGATCAATACAGCGATGTCTGTAGCAGGGATCTCTTGGTGAAGTCGCCACTACTCTTAAGCCCTCCACGCGATTCTCAGGTCTTTCTCCGGCAGCTAAATTTGCGACTCTGAAGTCGTCTGCTCTGGAACCCAGGAGACTTCGCACTCGCTCGTTTCGGAGTGCCAGGTTGGCAGCTTGCGTGACCTCTTCAAACGCCAGTGGAACAGCGCGCCCCTCCACCCTTGCGATTTCGCCGGCAGATCTTTTTTCAAGGTCAACAATCACATGTATGCCTTGATCATTGTCATAGCGATAGAAGAGGACCGCCGCATGTCGGCCGATTTTCATTTGTTCAGGTTCCTGGCCGGCCGGATACACGTTCGGCTTCAGCGCCAAAAACTGAACTTGAATCAACTGGGAGCGTCCTGCGCCCAATGCCTCTTTGACTCGCGCGTCGCTACTGGCAATTCGCATAGCCAGCTCCGTTTCTTCTCGGGTAAGCGGATCGAGCGGTTGTGTCTGCTGTTGAGCAAACGGCAACCCAATCGGAGCTGCGAGAGCCGTCGATACAAGCGGCGCGACTGCTAAGCAGAACGCGACGAAGAGAAACAGCACGCCTTCGGCATGAAGTTTAAGCGGTGGGTGACGTAAAGGAGACATGTAGAGCTCCTGTCTGGTAACCAGTTACTTTCGCTAGTTACACCAAACTTATGTCGGTGGGCCAGCGACGATGATATTAGGGTGCATCAAAACGGCTTTAGGCACCTCTCAAATACCAATTACAGGGCTGGATTAGCGAGTGTGCAAGGACGCAAGCTCGGGAAGTCAGCCTAACGAGTGTGTGGACGATATTACCACCGCGAATAGAAGTCAAGCGTTTCTTCACTGAGGCCTAGCGATTCGTCCGAGTTGCACAACTGAATCATCCTTTCTTCATGAAGGAGATGATCTTAAGGCCCTAACAACAACTGAGCTACCGTTTCCACGTGATGGGTCTGCGGGAACATATCAAATGCTCCGATGAAGTCAAGAGTGTAGCCGCCGGCGATCAACTTGCGGAGGTCACGCGCGAGAGTCGCCGGGTCGCACGAGACGTAGCTGATGCATTTCGGTTTCAAGTTGAGTATCCCCGCGATCACGCGTGACTCAGCGCCGGTGCGCGGCGGATCGAGCAGGAGATAGTCCGGCGGATTTTGGAGTGCGGCGACTACAGCACCCCCGCGCGGCTGCCGCGCCGGGGACCCCGCACGTCGCCGCTTTTCAGATAGCGATGACAAGTCATCGCACTCCACATTTTCCTTCAGCCAGGCACCGACGTCCTGATTGATGACCTGCGCATTCTCCAGGTTTGCGCTGGCCAGATTGGCGCGCGCGAACCGCGTTGCTGCTGCGTCGGATTCGATCCCGACTACGCGCGCGAATCGCCGCGCCAAAGGAACCGTGAACAAACCAACGCCGCAATAGAGCTCCACGGCAGTCCCGCCGCTCACCTCGCTCATCGCCCCGTCGATCAGTTGGGGCAGCAGATCATTGTTGGCCTGGAAAAAACTTTCGGCGTTGAACCTGTATCGCTCGCCGTGGATTGTGCGAGTGATGTCGCGTACCGGTTCGCTCTGCATTCTTAAATCAGAGCCCTCCCTGACGGTCGGGCTAGTGCCCCGCCCTTCTGAGCCCTGCGTCACGGTCTCGCTGTTAACCAGATCAGGCACGAGCGACGCGCCATCGTCACCAGCGACGGCGCGAAAGTCTCGCGCATCGTCGGGAAGCGAACCGTCCTCCATCTGCTCGCGCAAACTCTCCAACGTCTGTTGCAACTCGGGCGCGAGCACAGCGCACTCTGCGACATCACAGACGCGGCGCGAGCCGCTTTCAAAATACCCGAGCCGTTTTCTTATCGAGTCATACTGCCACTGCGCGCGCGTGCGGTACTGCCAGGGATTCGGCGCGGGCGTGATTTGAAAGTCAGGAATGTTTTCGATGCGACCGATTCGGTGCAGACAGTCTTTGATGATCTCAACCTTCGCAGCTAACTGCGCTTCGTAACTCAACTGTTGAAAGTCGCAGCCGCCGCAGCGACCAAAGTACTGGCACGGAGGTTCGACGCGCACCGGTGACGGTTCAATGACTTCATCGATCGATGCGAAGGCGACATTGCCTTTCTCTCGGTCGATGCGAACGCGCAAGCGATCACCTGGCGCCGCCAGCGCCACCATTACTGTGCGCCCATCGGCGTGCGCGAGACCTAAGCCGCCGGGCAGGATTCGCTCGATCGTGACTTCCACTTTGATTCAAAGGAAAAACAAACTCAGCCGGGGGACGCCGAGCAGTTCGCGCAGACGCTTGCGCAAGAGATTCTCGTACGTTTCTGCGTAGGCGGCTTTATCCATGTGTCGCTTGTAGGGTTTCAATTGTGCGACGAGTTCCGCATTTGCTGAATTGAGATCGTCGTCAGAAACAGTTTTGCGAATCGTCTCGTCCAACATACGCTCGATGCCCGTCAGCGACTCCTCAAGTTTGCGCGCGTCGGGCTGCACAGCCGCGGCATAATCGTTCTCTAACTCTTCAAGTAGCGCCGTCGCACGCGTTAACGCTTCGCAGAATTCGTCCGCGTTCGTTTGCCGGCGCGCGACGTACAGTTTCATCAACTCTTCGCGGGACTGCGCCAAATGAGCGAGCACCACATCGCGCGGAAACGGAGACTTCGCATCCTCGTCGCCTTCCTTTTGTTCCTCATCGTGGCTTCCGACACGCGATTCCAGCCACTCGGCGTATTGCGCTTCGACCTCTTCCTGGCAATAAAGCAGCGTCTTCACGCTGCGCTTGCGTTTCTTTGCCTCGTAAGAATCGAAGGCATGTTCGATTGCGCGCAGGGCCACGTGCAACGGCACGCCGCGTTCTTTCCAGCTTTCAATCAGCGCCCAATCCATCGGGCTCAACAATAAGTGCTTGCCGCGCCGGCGAACGAACGTGTCTTCGATTTCGGAAAAGTAGCTGAAATAGTTCAAAACAGAGTTTCAGGTTTCAGGTTCCAAGTTTCACGTCAAATGTCTTGTCTTACGAACTCGAAACCTGAAACTTATCTTGTCCGTTCGTAAACCAGACGCAACCCTTCCAGCGTCAGCGTCTCGTCAACCTGCTCGATATGCTGCGAGCCGGTTGCAATCAGAGGCGCAAGACCGCCGGTAGCGATCACGTGTGGCGTTCCGCCAAGTTCGTCGATCATTCTTTGCAAGATACCGTCAACCAAACCGACGTAGCCGTGATACAGACCGGACTGCATTGCTTCGACTGTGGAAGAGCCGATGACTTTCCGCGGACGTTTGATTTCGACGCGTGGCAGTTTAGCCGCGCGTTCGAACAGCGCATCGGAAGAGATCGTGATGCCGGGCGTAATCACGCCGCCGAGATATTCGCCTTTGGAATTGATCGCATCGAACGTCGTAGCCGTTCCGAAATCCACTACGATGCATGGCGCCCCGTACTTTTTGATGGCCGCGACCGCGTCAACGATGCGATCGGCGCCAACATCCGACACTGGCCGATAAAGAATTACCAGGCCAGTGTCTGTGGCATGATCGACGAACAGCGGCGTGACCTGAAAGTAGACTTCAGCCATGCGCTTGAGTGTGAAATTCAGCGGCGGCACTACGGAAGCAATCGCGATCGCATCGATCGCTTTGAAATCCAGACCCGCCAGCGCGAACAGGTTGCGCGTGAGCATGCCCCATTCGTCAACTGTGCGCGCGCGCGCCGTTGTCAAACGCCAATGCGTCGCCAGCCGCTCGCCGTCAAACACGCCCAGCGACGTGTTGGTGTTGCCGATGTCGATTACTAGAAGCATAGGAGCAAAGGGTGTAGGGTTTTGGGTAAAGGGTGTTGGATGGCTTCGCCGCTTCCGCGCGAACTACACCCCACACCCTAAATCCTACACCCTATTCTGTCGCGCGCAGTGCCGTAACATCGCCGGCGCGCACGATTCTGATCTTGCCGTCGTTAGTTTCTACACGGAGAGCACCGTCCCTTTCAAGCCCGCGCGTGGTTCCTTCGAATCTATCGTGCAACAGCGTGACGCCCACGCGCCGGTCAAACGCGTACGATGAGTTGGCGCACCATTCGCGAATCGTGTGTTCGGCGCCTTGCGGACTGTACAGAAAATCGTATCGCTCGATGAGCGCTCTGGCGAGTTCCTGCAAGACCAACTCGCGATCCGGGGCGCGTTCGATAACTTCCTCGACTGAAGTTGCGGTCGTTAGAACCTCAGCCGGCAAGCTACCGGACTTGAGATTGATCCCGATGCCGACAATCGCGGCCGCGTCGCTTTCAGTTTCGATCGTCTCAACCAGAATCCCGCAAAGCTTGCGACCATTCATGCAAATGTCGTTAGGCCACTTGATGTCCGCGCGCAAATTGCACGCCTTCATCAGGGCGTCAGACACCGCGAGCGCGGCCATCAACGTGATTAGCGGCCATAAACTCATCTCGAGTTGCGGCCTTAGAATCATGCTGAAGTAAAGCCCCGCATCTTTTGGCGATTGCCAACTGCGATCCAGACGCCCGCGCCCACTCGTCTGTTCGCGCGCTACGATGCAGAAACCCTCAGGCGCGCCGGCTTTGGCTTGTCGCATCGCTTCGAGATTGGTCGAGTCTACGGAATCAAAGCGCAGAATCGTCGGTTGAAGTAAGGTCACGTGAATTTCGTATGGTTCGACATCTCCCTTCTCCCGCTGGGAGAAGGGCCGGGGAGGAGGGGCGTAGCTGGTGCGGCTCGATACTCAAGCCCTCTCCCCAACCCTCTCCCACTCAAGCGCGGGCCGATATTGTTCGAGAGATGCGCTAGCTGGTGATAGGCGTAATCGCTTTCAAGCGCGGCCTGCTGAACCTTTTTGATTTCGGCGACGAGCTGTGGGGAGTATTGCAATGGTGGCGACTGCGGCGGACGTGACAGTTGAGCCGGCGTATCCACACCTACCGAGAAAAGAACAGTCACAGAGACAGCAAGCGAGAGTCGCGCACATCTTTTCCAGCGAGTAATGGCAATCATACGTCGAGCCTCAAGATGGAATGTCTTGTAATTGTAATTGCTTCGAATCCGCAGCATAAACCAAACCGCGGAAGCACGCTAGCCAATCGAGTCCGCAAGAAGAATTCGCCTGCTCTGGACCGCTACTTGTTCATAATCTCAACCGCTAAAAGCAAGTCTTAACCACAAAGACACAAACATGAAATAAGAAAGCGCGGGATTCACACCGAACGCCAAGTAGCAATTCCAGTTGTTTACGATGGAATTGAACTGGAAGCTGGTTTGCGAATCGACTTGTTGGTTGACAGGCAACTAATTCTAGAAATTAAGGCCGTAGGGGAGATGAACCGGATATTCAAAGCGCAGGTTCTAACCTATTTGAAACTCACCGGGCTTCGCCTCGGGTTGCTGATTAATTTCAACGTGACCCTTATCAAGAATGGTTTCGAGCGGCTGATTCTGTAATAAGCGTTTGGGATAAAAAAGCAAGGGCCTGGAGTATTACTCCGAACCCTTGTCTAAGTCCCAATTGTCTTTGTGTCTTCGTGTCTTTGTGGTTCAAACCTATCCCAGCACGCCGCGGAACTTCGACGCATTCGCCGCGTAGCCTGGAAACACTGCCCGGACATTAGTCGCGCCGAGATGTTTGGAAGCAATCTCGCCAAACACGTCGCGGAAGTCAGTCGTCAGCGCGAGGTCTCGGCCCTCGTACAACTGATCTGTCTTCAAGCCGGGCCAGTCGCCGTAAACTTTGCCGCCGCGCACGCTATTGCCAGCCACAAACATCGCATTCGCGTGTCCGTGATCGGTGCCGCGGTTGCCATTCTCTTTCGCCGTGCGGCCAAACTCAGACATCGTCAGCACGACGACGTCATCCATGCGCTGACCGAGATCGATGTACAGCGCGGCGATCGCGGAGCTGAACTGTCTCAGCAGATTGCTGAGTTGCCCTTGCTGGTTGCCCTCGTTAACGTGAGTGTCCCAGCCGCCGATGTCCGTGAACGCGACTTCCAAACCAACGCCGGCTTTGATTAGCTGCGCGATTTGCAGAAGCGCGTTGCCGAACGGCGTGCGCGGATAGTTCGCGCCATTCTCTGCCTTGTACTGCGCCGGGTTCACCTGCTTGAGATAATTGATCGCTTCGAACGTCTCCTTGCCCGTGCCGTGCAGTGCGTCGTTTACTGTCTGATCGTACATCGCCTCAAAGCCACCCTGCATTGCCGCGGAACTCTGGCCGGCGCGAATGCTGAAGTCCGCCAAGTTTGAAATCGCCAGCGCCGGCGCCTTGCCCTGCATCGCGCGCGGCATGTTCTGCGTCATCGACACGGCGCGGAACAGAGACTTCTGCGGATCGGCTTTCGCCTGCAGGTAACGATTGAGCCAGCCATCCTGCGTTGACTTCACGCCGGGCGTCGCCGATTCCATGTAATCCTGCGCGTCAAAGTGCGAGCGCGTGTTATCCGGCGAACCTGAAGCGTGAACGATCGCCAGCCGCTTTGAATCCCAGAGCGGTTTGAACGGCGCGAGCGAAGGATGCAAACCGAAGAAGCCGTCGAGATTGACCGCCGACTCGGCGCCGCCGTCCGGCTTTGGAATCGCGATGTTTGGCCGCACATCGTAGTAGCTGTGCTCGCCGAAGGGCACGACCACGTTCAGCCCATCGACCGCGCCACGCTGAAAGATCGCAATCAGCGTCTTGCGCCGGCCGCCGGTGATTTTGTCAACCGTTTCCGCCAGCGCGCGCCTCAAAAAGGTCGGCGCCGAAGTCATCACTCCAAATGAAGCGAGCGCGATGCCGCCTGACTTGATGAAGTATCGTCTATTCATAATCGTTACCTCAAACTTTGCTCTTTGCTCCCTGCTCTTTGCCCGTCTTCACTGTCTTTGGAACTCCGGCGACCCAAGAATCAAACCGGCAATCTTCACGACGGGGTTGTCGATTGCGGCTGGACTGACGCTGGCAAGCTGCTGTTGCGGCCCACCGCCACCACCGGGATTAACAATGCCGCGTTGAAACGCCGTTTCGAACGGATTCGGCGGAGCCTTTGCCGCAGCGGTCTGCGCCGGTGGCATCGAAGGCAGCGTCATCTGATCGTTCAGTTGCTTCAACAGCGTCTCCCGAGTCTTGGCAGAGATTTCACCGCCCACGATCAGCGTGACGAAGCGGTCCAGCAGTTTCTCTTTGTCGACAGACTTACTGTTGGCCATATCACCCACGAAGTGCGACAGATCGACGCGCGTGCCGGGAATGCGATTGCTCACCAACGCCAGCGCAAAGTTCATGCGCTCGAGCAACGCCCCCGTGTTCACCCAATTCTCCGCCACATCGGAATAACCATTCGGAGTCTGGAACCCGTAAAGCGGCTGACCCATGCGCGCAATCCACTGGTGCATTTGCGGTCCGCCATTCGTGTCGGCGCCCAAAGTGCGCAAAGCGCTGATGGCCAGCTCGAAAGGCCGCTTAACTTTCGCGCGATAAGCGTCGGCGGAATTGAACTCAGGCGAAAAGAAGATCGCCTTCAACGCTTCGCGAATGTCGCCGTCGGTCTTCAGGAAAGTTTGCGCCACGCGGTCGACGAGCGCCGGCGGCGGATCGTCTGAGACGAAGTGGCGGACCAGTTTCGTCGCGATGAACTTAGCTGTCGATGGGTGATGCACGAGGATGTCCAGCACCATCAGGCCGTCCTTTGCTCCACCGCCCGCGGGAATCTTATGACCCAGCACCATCTTTTCGCCATCGTCGTGCGCGCGGGGATTGAAAAAGAACTTGCCCGCATCCGTGCGCAGCCTGTCCGCTAATCTTCCGTTCGTGATTGCCTGTGCTGCCGCACCGGCGCCTCGCGGAGCAAAGATGGTCCAGCCTGTAAAGCAGCGCGCCACTTCCTGCACGTCCTTCTGGGTGTAGCCGCCATCGACGCCCAGCGTGTGCAGCTCCATCAATTCGCGCGCGTAGTTTTCGTTGATGCCGCGTCGCTGTTGCTGCTGCTGCGGTCCGAGCTGCGCATTCGGACTCACGCTCTGAAAATTATCGAGATAGAAAAGCATCGCCGGACTTTCCGCGTCAGCGAGCAGTAAGTCGTAGAATTTTCCGAGGGTGTGCGGCCTGATCGTGTCTCGATCGTACGAGATCAAAAGCCACCGATCGGCGCCTTTGCCGGCGAACACGTTGAAGTGGTTAGTCCAGAAATCAACCATGACCTCCTGCAACTGCCGTTCGCTGTAAACGGCGCGCAGGATGCGCGACATCTGCAATTCGCCCGTCAAAAACTGCGCAGGCCGCAGATTGTTCTCCATGAAGTAATCGCGCACGGCCTTGCGATACTCCGGATTGTCCATAGGATTTGCCGCGACGTTGTTGGCCTGCGCATTGTTCTTCGCCGTGTCATTTGCTTTCGCCGCGTCCGGACCCTGCATCTCGCCCGGCATCGCTTCTCCGGTCTTCGGAGCGTTCGCATTTGGCGCAGCGTTGGCGCCGCCCTTCACGCGATTGTCGCGCGCCGCGGCCAAATCCGCCGGCAGCGCGCCGCGCTGTTGAAGCTGACGCAGAAGCTGTCCCGGCTGCGGATACTTCTCGTAAAGCGCCGCCGTGCTCATGCGCAGGGTCTCGAGGTTTTGCAGCTTCGCCTCGCTTGCCGAATCATCGATCTTCTCGGGAAAGAGCTGTTGCGCGATGTAGTTGTCAACACCCATCGCCTTCACGCGTTCGACATCGCCGGGCCGCGCGCCAAACCCGAGCCGATTCAGCACGTGCAGGATGCGCTGGTCCTCGCTCAGCTTAGCCGCCTTCACAGTGGCCGGCGATTTCATGCTTTGCGCGCTGGTGCCGGCGGCAAAGGTGCTCGCCAGCAATGCGATGATTGAAAGAATCGCGGCGCTACGTTGCGCCAGCGTCGAACTTTCGTTAACGCGGCTGTTTTTGCTTTTCATGTCTTCAATTCCCCGTCTCAAATGATAAAGAATGGAAACCTGTCGATTCGACCTTTGCTGCTGCGGGTTTAGACGCACCCAACCGCGTCATGGTTGAGCAAATCTTAGGAGTAATCAGACCAGGCCGCAACCCTCGTACTTAACAGATTCAGGCCGATTAGTCGCCTCAATCTGGCGAGGGCGCGGGCTGATTGGCCCGTGGTGTTCGGGCGAGCGGGCGCGGATAACTAACCTGGCTGCGATTCCCTTCCTTATCGACCGTGCGCACACCAAAGAAATAGTTGTCCTTTGACATGCCTTTCATGATGTAGCTGGTGACGTTCCCAATCGCGCGCGAGTTGGTCCACGTCGCCGCGGTTGTGTCGCGCCAGACGATTTCGTATCCCGCCAGGTCGGGTTCTTTGTTCGCGTCCCATTTTAGTTCCGTATCGTTGGAGAGTCCGGTCGCGACTCCGACGTTCGCAGGGCGCGCGGGGCCGAGCGCCAGAGCAGCCAGCGCGGAGGCGTTTGTGCGCGCGACGTCGGCGATGTATTTGAAGTCGTCGAACTGTGGCAGGTCGCCGTACTGAATACCGTTTTCAAGGCGCACGTTCTGATGCTGGTGATGATAGTCCTCGTTCGGTTCGGTAAAACGAACCGCCGCGTAACCGCGCTCGAGAAACGGCTGATGATCGCCGCGGCGGCCATAGCGATCACGGCGATAGATCATCCAAACTTTCATCGACGGCAAGTAGCCCTCGCTGGTCTCCTTGATGAATCGCGCGAGCTGACGCGAAGCCGAATCGTTTTCACCGCCGACGCTGCGACGGCTCATCGCCTCGGCTTGAGTTTCATTCGATGGCACACCTTCGGAGAAAACGCGCACCGTGTGCGCATCGCGCACGCCGTTGCCGCCGAGCGAGCTGCCGATGATATCGTTCGTGAACATCGCTTCGATGTTGACGTTGTTTTTCTTCGAGTTTTCGGCAAAGTACGTCGCGCCGAGCAGGCCCTGCTCTTCACCGGGCACCGTCATGAAGATGATCGTCGCATCGAATTTGTATCTCGCCATCACGCGCGCCATTTCGAGAACGGCGGCCGTTCCTGACGCGTCATCATTCGCGCCGGGCGCGCCACACTGGCGTCGGTCGGACTGCTGCACATGGAATCGTAATGGCCGCTGACCACATAAACCCGATTGGCAGATTCGGGCTGAGTGCCCTTCAGCGTCGCGACTATGTTTGTGAGCATGGTCGGCTGCGGCACGCGTGCGGCCTTAGGCTGTTCAAATGTCTGCTTCTCGACGGTCATTCGTCCGTCAGACGCGGCCGCGGCTTTTTGAAATTCGGCGTAGAGCCAGTCACGAGCCGCGCCGATGCCGCGATTCGGATCGGTCTGGTCCGAAAGCGTGTTGCGAGTTCCGAAACTGACCAGCTTGCGGATCGTAGTCTCAATGTTGCGCGGGTCAATCTCCGCGACGATTTTCGAAATCTGCGGGCTGCGCGCGGCCGCGCCGGTCTTTGCCGAACGACGCGCGCGCGTTGGCGATGGCTTTGCCTGCCCCGCTGATGAGTTTGTCTGACCTAACGTGGCCGTTTTTCGTTCTGCCTGCGAAGGAAAAACGATTAGCCCGGCAACAAGAAAAAGCAGCAAGCAATGTGAAGACAAACGAAAGGGCCAGCCGGCCTGCGTCACTCGCATCTGATCGCACCTCGCGGATAGGCATCTGTTCGAACGCAGCGAGACTCTACCAACTCAGAGTTTGGAGGGCAACACCCGGGGCGTTGATTTGAGGGAATTTATTCCTCGAGTTTTTCGCGGGTCGCCGGATCTCTGGCTTCGGCGGGCGAGCGGTAGACCGGCTCAAGAAAGCGAGTGGTGTGTTCGGTCACGCTCGGCGCCGGTTCGAGGCGCGCCGTGGTTGGTCGTGGAAGTTGCGAAGTTGGAGGCCCGGAGAATGCTCCTGCTTGCCTCCCTTGTTGTGGCTGTTTCGGTGATAGTGACGCACTGATCAATTTGGATAGCTGCCGAACCAGGACGATGTCAACTATCATGATGGTCAGCATGCCGAACACGATCATCGCAATCAGAGGATCGCTGTTGCGAACGATCGGCGCCAGCGCTTTCGCGCCCTCGATTAACCCCGCAAAACCGCCCAACGTCAGCATCGCCAGCGTCACTCCAATGATTAAGGTGGGCTTGGTCAAGTTGATGACCGGCGGCTCTGTCTGCGGCGCGGTCATTCCACCCAGATTCGCTCCGCAACGATTGCAGTAGGGTAGCCCGATCGTGTCTTCAATGCCGCAGGATGGACAGAACATGACGTCGTAAATAGTAAATCGTGAATCGGAAATAGTAAATACCCCTTAGGTAGTTGCCGCCTTCATCCGATCAACTGCAGAACAATACGACTCGCAGCGAGGCTGAGTTCACACTTAATCACTATTTACGATTTACGATTTACGATTGACTGGTTCTCGTCAGTGAATGCGGTAGGCTTTGCCCTTCCTCACGACGATAACTTCGCCGCCGAGCCGTTCGGCGATTGAGCGCACTTCGGAATCCAGCGCCCGAAATTCATCAGAACCGCGCGACACATTCGTGATCGACATCGATGACTTGAATCTGGTGTCCACCCACGCGTTGCCCTGCCGGCGAAACTTATGGCCGCCGGCCGATCGTGTCTCCGGCGCTTTTTCTGAATCAGAGCGGGCCCCGCCAGTCGCTCGCTTTCTTGCTATTTCAGTGCTCTCTTCGTTGCCGGAGCGGTTCATCGCCTGGTTCCCTGTTCTCGGTGCTTCGGCGTTTGAGTCCAGCATTTTATTCTGGTTCGTCGTCGATTGGTTCGTCGCCTGCTGGTTCGCCGCTTGCTGGTTCGTCGTCTGCTGGTTCGTCGTCTGCTGGTTATTGACTGCCCGATTGTCGTCGCCTTCGGCCTGGCGAGCCTGCGATATCCCGCCAACAGATCTGTCCCTCGTCTTTAATTTATCGGAAGGTGGCTCGGACTTCCGGGGTCCCGACGCCGCAATGCTTTGCGCGTCACGCTCTGCGCGAGATTGCGTTTGGACGCGTCCGCCTTCACCCGGAGGTGGTGGCGCAAAAGACGGCTGCTGTTCGACGATTACGGGTTTACCAGCTCTGGTTTCGGCGGGCACGGGGTTGTCAGCAGACGCGATCGCCTCTTTCTCAGGCTTCGGAGGCGCGGCCGTCTTGTCCGCAGCCTTTGATTCGTCTTTCTTCAAGTCAAAGTTTGGGCTTTGTGCCGGCTGAGAAATTGTTCCCGACGGGCTCGCGAAGGTTTGCGGCTTCTCATTAGCTGCTGGAGCCGCCTGTTCGCCTTGCTTCACTGCACCGACTTGCGGCTGGCTGCGTTGCTCGTTCTCCGCGACGAATGCGGATTCGCGCTGATGGCGCAGGGCAAGGAACGTCACGCCCACGGCAACGACTAGCACGGCGGCAAAGGCTGCATAACGCAGCATCGGCGGCGCGAAAAACGAAGTCAGTTTCTGCCACAGCGAACCACTTGCTGTTTCAATCGACCCGGCGCCTGCGTTCGCCGTTGATCCGGCGGCGATCGACAGTCGCGTCGCAAGCTTGCGGCAGTCGTCGCATTCTGCAAGGTGCGACACGTAACGAGAGCGCGACGCCACGGGCATCGACCTTTCGGCAAACGCGTTGAGTTCGTCCGCGTCGAGATGTCCTGCCGCCGCGCCACTCTTCGCATGACGGCCATAGCGCTTCAGCAGAACGTCGATTTGTGAATCTTCAGGCTTCATCTAACTGCATCTTCGGGAAACTGCCGTTTGTCTCAACTTGAATCTTTGCCGGCTGCTACCTGTACGATGAACGACCGCCCTTCCCACAACTTGCGAAATCATGACGAACAAGTTCCAACACCTCGCTATCCTTCCAGCGGCGAACTCTGCAAAGGCGAATCGGGTCGCGACGCGAGCATGGGTTCGACTTCGGTTTGCAAATGCGCTGCGATCTCGGCCAGCGATCTCGTAGCTTCTGACTTCGTCCAGCCGTGCTCCTTCATCAGAATCTCTTCGACGCGCTCTCTTATTTCGGAATGTATGCGCGTCAAGCGACGGCTGGCGGTGGCCTCGTGAACTCCCAAAACTGATCCCGCCTCGCGCAGGCGGAGCCCGTCGAAATAATACAACTTAACCAGCAGACGATCCTCGGCATCGAGTTCCGCGAGCGTCTGTGCCAGGGCCTTCTCGACATCGGCCGCAGCCAACTCGCCCGCCAGGGCTTCCTCGGGATTTGGCGACGAGTGGAAAACATTGGGCGCGTCCTGCTCGCCATCCGAATCGTGCGCCAATCGATCCAGATCAGCGTCTTCTTCAGTCTGCACGAAACGCGCCTGGCGGCGATGCTGATCGATCGCCAATTGCCCCACGACCGCGCGCAGCCATCCGCCCAAGGAACCAGCGCCCGAATAGTACGCCAGCTTCCCCGCAGGCTGACCGTCTTCGCGCGCCTTGAGCCCGTGCAACTCAGCCCAAATCGATTGCGCCACGTCCTCAGCCGTCTCTTCGTTCGAACTCGCCGAGCGTGCCGCGGAACGCACGGTCGCGCCAAAGCCTTCTACCAGGTCACTCCACGCCGACTGATCAGCGCGCTCGCAAGCGATCACCAAACACAAGTCGTCAGCATGAAGGCCGTCGAGAAAACTGTCGACCGCAACGGACCGCGGTGCAGGATCATCCTTCAAAACGTACTTGTTGATTGCCAGACGCAGGCGCGCCGATACGGCGACCGCATCAAGCGCGCGCGAATTCGTCGCTCGCGCCAGCAGGCGCTCAGCGCCGGCCCGAATTAATGCTTCGATCCTATTTGCTTCCTGGGTCAAGAATCTTCTCAGTTGCCCGTCGGCCAGCGGGCCAATCCTATCACGATAATTCCTGCGAACTGGCGGCCATTCTCCGGATTTTCAGCCGCACTGGTTTGATGAGAGATTGAGCCTCCGGTTGCCGCGCAAGTCAGAACCGCCTGCGGTAGCGGGCGGGTAATCCCTAGTAGAGAGCGCGCGCCTTCCTAATCGCGCCCAAATCGACAATCGCCAGTCGAAAATCTAAAATCTCTTTTGTGCTGCGCGTAACTGAAATCTTTCGCTCGATTCAGGGGGAATCGACGCACGCCGGTCGGCCGTGCACATTCGTGCGTTTGACCGGCTGCCCGATGCGCTGCGTCTGGTGCGACAGCGAATACACGTTCACCGGCGGCGACCACGTCTCGATCGATGAGGTGATGAAAAAGGTGTGCGACTTCGGTTGCCGGCTGGTCGAAGTAACCGGCGGCGAGCCGCTCGCCCAGCGCGAGGCTCTCGACTTGATTACGAGACTGTGCGAAGAAAATTACGAAGTCTTGATTGAAACCGGCGGCTATGTCTCGACGAAGGAAGTGGATCAGCGGGCGAAGATTATTCTGGACATCAAGTGCCCCGGTTCTGGCGAAGCCGAACGAAATCACTGGCCCAATCTTGATTTGCTGCGGCCCGATCTCGACGAGGTAAAGTTTGTGATCGCTGATCGCGCTGACTGGGACTTCGCGGTCAAAATAATCGCTGAGCACAGACTCGAAAGGCGCGCTCGAGCGATCTTGATCTCTCCGGCCTGGGGCCAGATTGCCTTGGCTGACCTGGCGACTTGGATCGCCGAAAGCGGAGCGAACGTTCGGATGCAGTTGCAGATGCACAAATACATCTGGGGCCCGGAAGCTCGCGGAGTCTGAACGACCATTTTCCATTTGTCATTTCCTATTTTTCATATGGTCATCGTTAATGCCATTCGGGCTGAGCTGAGAATGGCAAATGAGAAATGACAAATGGAAAATGGAAAATAAGTTGAACAAACGAATGGGCGGCAGCATTGAAATTTTAGATGAGCCGATTGAGGAACGGGATTCATCCTTCATCCTTCATCCTTCATCCTTAGCAGTCTGTCTCGTTTCCGGCGGCATGGACTCATGCGTCACCGCGGCAATTGCGGCCGAAGAAAATCCTGAACTGGCTTTCCTGCACGTTTCGTACGGCCAGCGCACCGAGGCCCGCGAACGTCGAGCTTTTCATGAACTGGCCGATCACTATGGTGTGACAAAGCGTTTGGCAGTGTCCATCGAATCTTTGAAGGCAATCGGAGGCTCGTCGCTAACCGACCAAAACATTCCCGTGACCGAGGCCAATCTCGCTTCACGCCAAGTCCCGACAAGCTACGTGCCTTTTCGAAATGCGCACCTGCTTTCGATAGCCACTAGTTGGGCCGAAGCAATCGGCGCTCAGCGCATCTACATTGGTGCTGTGGCGGAAGATTCTTCTGGCTATCCCGATTGCCGCCCAGAGTTTTACGAGGCATTTCAATGCGCGATTGACGCTGGTACCAGACCTGAAACCCGCGTCGAGATCGTCACGCCCGTCATCAGAATGCGCAAGTCAGAGATCGTGCGCCGCGGCCTGGAATTGTGCGCGCCCCTGGAACTAACCTGGTCTTGCTATCAATCGGAAGACAGCGCCTGCGGCCGTTGCGATTCCTGCGCGCTGCGCCTGCGCGCCTTTCGCGAAGCCGGAGCACGCGATCCAATTCCCTATGCTTGACAGTCGTGCGCTCGCTGATTAACTTAAAGCCGGTTTCAACCGCTACAACTCGTTGTAACTGGATAGCATCTTAACGTCGGTCGCTCAGACGGGACCACAGAGTTTTTGGAGGAATACATAATGCGTCGTTCTCATTTCATTACCTCGATCGCGGCAGTCGCAGTTCTTCTTTGCAGCGCCGCTTCGATCTCAGCCCAGGTCGGCCAACTTCGCGGCCACGTCCTGTTCAAGCAGGCCGACGGCACTACGATCAAGGCCGTGGGCGCGCAAGTGGATGTCTACCGCACGGACTTACCAGGAAGCTACCCGACCAAGACCGACAAGAGTGGCGAGTTTGTCTACGCCGGCCTGCCGTACGTGGGCACTTACATACTTACGGTGAGCATGCCTAACGCGCAGCCTTCATTTCAGCCGAACGTAAAGGCCGGGAGAGACACCGATTACGAAGTTGTTCTTTCGCCTGGGGACGGCCGACGACTTACTGTCGATGAGGCTAAGAAGCTCGCGGCAGGCGGAGGTGGCGGCAGCTCGAGTTCTGGCGGTGGTTCCGAAAGCGCGGCCGATAAGGCCAAGCGCGAAGAACTCCTGAAGAAGAACGCGGAGATCGAAGCGTCCAACAAGAAGGCTGAAAACACGAACCAGATAGTGGGTGATGCGTTCAAGGCGGGTAACACGGCATTGACGGCGGCCGGAGAAGCTGGCAGAGCAAATAAGCGCGACGAAGCTATTAAGTTATACAGTGATGCGGTGAAGCAATACGACACTGGTCTTGCTGCCGATCCTGAACAGGCGGCTTTGCTGACAAATAAGGCGGCGGCATTGAAAGGACTCGCCGTGGAGAAATACAACGCGGCGATTCAAACCAAGGACGACGCCGCCAGGACCGCAGGAATTGAAGTTGCCAAAGCAGATTTCAAAGACGCTGCCGAGACGGCGGATAAGGCCTTCGAGCTTATTAAGAAAGAGCCGGCCGCGACCGATCCGAATGATCAGAAGCGACATGATGCGAATAAGTACGCGGCGCTGAGTGTCAGGGCCGAGGCCTATCGCCTTTACGTAAGTAAGGGTGACCCGAGCAAGACAGATGGGGGCATCGCGGCGTTTCAGGATTACATGGCGGCAGAGACCGACGGGGCGAAGAAATCAAAAGCGCAGTTTGATATGGCGCAGATGCTGCTTGAGTCAGGCGCCGGCGATAAAGCGTTTGCTGAATATCAGAAGATTCTGGCCGCAAAACCGGACGATCCCGATGCAAACCTGGGCGCCGGACTGGCGCTATACAGCACTGCGGACAAGACCAAGTATCAGGAAGCGGCTAACTACTTCCAGCGATTCGTCGACAAAGCGCCGGATACGCACAAGTTCAAGAATGACGCTAAGGATATTCTTGCTAACCTGAAGAACACAGAGAATGTCGTGCCTGAAAAGACGACCACTCCTTCACGACGCAAGCGACCGTAATCGCAAGCAATATTGTGCTAGGGTTTAGAGGCGGGCTACTGCCCGCCTTGTTTTTTTGCAGCTAATGAAAATCGTGCGACCCGGCGTTCGCCATCGTGATATGAAGTGGCTCGACGCGCCTTGCTTTTACTGAAACGACGTTGTCCTGATGCTGCAATGCCCCCTCGATCAGCAGAAACGGATAATCAACCAGCACGAGTCGATTCTTTTCGAAGAGCTGCGGCGTGACGATCACATTCGCGATTCCAGTTTCGTCTTCCAAACTTAGAAACATAAATCCCTTTGCCGTGCCCGGACGCTGGCGCACGATCACCCAGCCGGCTATGCGCACCGGCATTCCGTTGCGCATGCTCTTCAAATCAATTGCGCGGGCGACGTTCATCGTGTCGAGCCACGCGCGTTGATGGGCCATTGGGTGGCGGCCAATCGTCATTCCCGTGCCGCGCAAGTCCGCATTCAAACGTTCGCTAAGAGTCATCGGCACGAGCGGTGAGCCGTTCTCTTCTTCAGCTTCGTACAACGGACCCACGGCCCGCGCCACCCGTTCGACTTGCCACAGCGCGTCGCGACGATTCGTGCCGTTAGGGTGTTGGGCCTTGGGGGTAGGGTACAATCTCGATGC
>DASZZL010000075.1:0-59435 GCA_035545035.1 Pyrinomonadaceae bacterium | reverse complement strand
CCCAACGGTCTTCTTTCAGATTAGTTTCCAGCGTAATGCAGCGATATTCGTCACCTTCGCCAGCCGAGACATTTACTTTGCTCTTGGGCTCCAGAACGAGGTCGGGTTGACCAAGTAACCAGCCACCCATCGCCAGAGATGGTGGCATGTCTTTGTCATCACCTTTCGGCGCTCCGCCTTCGACCCACGAGACGATTTGATCAATCTCCCGCTGCGTCAGCGAGTAGTCGTCGTGGAAGCGGCCGAAGCCTTTCACCGCTTGAAAGGGCGGCATGCGCTTCTCCAGCACTTCTTCTTTGAAGGCTCTTGCCCAGGGGCGGGCCTGCGCATAGGTTGCCAGCGAAATGTCGGTGATAGTCCCTGAGCTGTGACAAGCGAGGCAATGCCGCTGAAAGATGCGCACGATTTCCTTATTGAACATGACCTTCGTGGTTATCGGATCGTGCGAGTCGCTGCGGCGCGGAGAAATTAAGATCGCCACACAGGAGAAGAGCAGCAGCGTGACCAAAGAAGCTTGTCTGCACACGGAGCACCGGATTCTTGCGCGAAAAAGGATGGATGATCTGCGCATCAATCGCTAGTGTAGTGCGTCGCAATTAGCGGTACACAAAAAGAACGCGTCAATTCTCGAAACCGAGCCGCGTTCACGCGGCTTTCCCGAAGGGTTACTAGACCAGTCCTTGTAGGACTGGTAAAGCGGGAACAGGGTCTTAAAAGGGCGCTTTAGCGTCCTTCTCGTCACCGCTTCAGCATGCTAAAGCCGGCCGGGGAAGCCCGTTAAAACGGGCTGGTCGTAATATCGCCACCTTACCCAGCCGTAAAACGGCTGGTCTAATAACCCTTCGGGAAAGCCGTCTGAAGACGGCTCAGACAAGATGTCTTCCGACCGAGCTAATGTTGGTGCGTCGTAATCGGAAGTGAAATCCACATGGCGCATTCCCTTAAACCTCAATCTGTAGATGTCAGCATACACCGCAGATTCAAAAAGACTCAGGTCTTCGTGCGCGCCCGACGCTTCAATCTCTTCTCTCGTGGCGGTCGCGTGCAAAAGGGGAACGCGGAGCCTCGACGGGTTGTAATACGGCGACTGCTTAAGGAGCTTGGTGTTGTGCTCGAAGGCGATTCCGCTGTCGAGACTTACCACAGCGTCCACATCTCCGTTCCGCATCTGTAAAAGCAGCGCCGACATGCCACCCAGATCAAATCCTATGAGACCCAACTTGTTCGGATCTACGTTCGGTAAAGCGCGCACACTCGAAATGACAAACTCCATATCGCGCACCTCGGCTTCGAGGTCGATCAGATCGAGCTTGACAAAGGAAGAATAAGCTCCCGTTAGAGGGCTAGTCGCGACTATGTAGCCGTGGCTGGCCAGGTACTCACCCATCGCCGCGTGAGTGATTGGAGACTCGAACCCAAGCCCCTGCCCCACAACTACCAATGGGAATGCTCCCGCCTGTGGCGGGGCGTCTTTGAAGCCCGTTGTTGCCATCTTCATCAAAGAACGAAGTTTCGCCTCGGAGGCGCCTCGCGCGAGCGGGATAGCCATGAAGCTTCGCTCACTCTCCAGCTCTTTCTCTTTTGTTAGCTTGCGGAAATCGCGTTCGGCGGGGATCAGGTGGACGTAGGCTGCGAAAGGTAGCGGCGAGGCGTTTGCAGCAGGCCGAGCCGGGTACCAGATACTAATCTGAATCGGACGGGCGTGCTCGCGAAAATCGGGATTGCCTTGATAGTCGCGCTTTGGCCGATAGCTTCTCGAATTGTCGCGCTCATTGAACACCTTGAAGCCCACGCTATACGGACCTGGGTTCAAGCCCTCCCAAAGCGAATGCTTCTGTGCCAAAACATCCCGAACAACGCAGAGCATGAGCAAGAGAAGCAGTGATTTTCGAAGTCTTTTCAGCGACATAACCCCGTCTCTCTTGTGGGCGAATCTCTATTTCTCTGCCAAGAACTTAAGGACGACCTTATTGAACTGCTTCGACTTCTCCACAGGAGGGTGGTGACTCGCGCCGGGGATAACGACCTTGCGCGCGCCGGGAATCTTTGTTGTTAACGTTTCGGCGATGTTCTTCAGACTCTGCGCGTCCTTACTTCCGATAACGACGAGCGTCGGCACTCGAATGTCCCCGAGCCGCTCGATGGTCTTCCGCTCCGGATACTTGAGAAAGCCGGGCCGAAGAGTCGACAGCGCCTTAAAGTTATCGAGTAACATCAATCGCAACCGTGCGTGCGCAGTGCCGTCATTGGGAACGGCGGCGTAGAGGTCCGTCTTCATGACCGCATTCGCAAACGCCTCTGCGCCTTGGCTTGCCGCTTCGTAGGCTTTCATCGCATCCTTGTCCGGCGGCTGCTTATCACCGCGCAGGCCTGCCCCGACGAGCACCAGTCGTTCAACTCTGTCGGAATGTTCGAGCGTGAAGTCGGCGGCGATGATGCCGCCAAGCGAGAGGCCTACGACAGTGGCCCGTTGGATCTTTAGAAAGTCTAATAGCGCGCGGAGGTCTTCAATGTGTGAGAACGGCTCCGTGCCTGAGGCTGACCTGCCGAAGCCGCGCAGGTCGTAGCGGACGACGTGGTAACTCTTGGAGAAAGCCTTCATCTGATCGTCCCACAGCCGGCTGTCAACCAGCCCGCCGTGGACGAGCACGACCGCCGGGCCCTTGCCCGCCGTCTCGTAGTAGAGTCTCGTGCCGTTTACTTCCGCGATGCCCCTTTGAGCTTTCTCTTCGGCGAGCGCCATCATACCTCCTAACATAAACATGCATAGGATAAGAACTCGGAATAGACACCTTGCTTTCCTTAGTAGTTGTTCGGTTCGTCTCATAGGACTCGGACCTACGGCTTACGCCGCAAATAAGCAGCGAACAAACCTAACCGGCTGCAGCACGGCGTGCGTGGGAGAGTGTTGGCCAACCGTCACCTCCGTTCCGATGCGTAGTTGAGGGATATGATCATTCTTTACGCTGCAAAATATTCACCATGGCCTACTGACCTGATTTACTCTCCGTTGGCTTCGCCGGCGACGGGTTATCATAGACGAAACTCATCCAGCCAATCATCATCTCTTCCCAGGTCTGGTCGCCCCAACGCACTGCTTTCGTCGGGTCAGGGTTATATTTGTTGTTGGTCGAGTTGTCATAGTGCGCGAGGCACTCAATTCTTGTCCCCTTCGGCACCGCGACCGGCTCTTTGGCCACATAATACGTTTGCCAACTGAAGTCGTAGTTGGGCACTGACAGCAGGATCTTCGAAGTGCCATCGGGGAAGACCGCACGGTACACAAAATCCTTCCCGCGGAGATGCATGTGCGGCATAAAACTGTAGAGGTGTGCCGGCTCGTTGAACGTATAGGCGGATTTCACTTCATAGTTAGGATCGCCGGCCGGAATGACAAATCTGGTTTCGAGAACCGGCCGTGTTACGACTGCGTATTTGACGGGAGTTTTCGCATAGATCAAGCCCACTGTGCTGATGTTTTTGGTGGCGGTGCCATTCGGCGTGTAGTGCACCTGAAACACAAGATTCGATCCAGCCGGCACCTTTTTGGCAAAGCCTGGCGCAAACATTGCCGGCTGTTCGCCTGGCGCGAAGCCTACGAGCAAGCGGCCTTCCGCCCTGGTCGTGCCGGGTTCCTGTACGAACACAATCACGTGATGAACCACGTCGCGGCCCGTGCTGCGAATCTCAGCGGCCGTGATCCAGCGATCCACTTTGAGGTTAGTTGGCACCGTTAGATACTGATAACTAACAACGCCATCGGCCGGCACTGCCTGTTCGGGAATTGAGAACGTTTGATCCGGCTTGCCGATACGCCAGCCTTCAGCATATTCCGGCGCGGGTGGAAGGTCTTTCGGGTCGCCTTCCCTGGCGCCACCATCCACCCATTTCGCGATCGTATCAATTGCCTCCTGGCTGATCCGGCGGTCATTCAGCCATTCGCCATGCCGGGGGTCGGCGTGCCAGGGCGGCATCTGTTTCTCGACGACCTTTTCGCGAATGGCCTTGGCCCACGGCCGGGCATCTTTGTACGTTAGTAGAGACATCGGCGCCACCTCGCCGGGGCGATGACATGCGGTGCAATTCTTGTAGAAGATCGGCGCAACATCCTTCGTGAAGGTTACGTTATTGTCAACCACCTTACTCGTGTCTTCCGCGCTGCTGGTCGTCATCGCGAATAGGCAGGCGAATAGGAGGACGACTGGTGTAGCAAGGACAAAGACGCTTCTCTTCATTGTTCTAACCTCTTCTTTAAGTGTTTTGGCACTATATGACCTTCATTTTGCGAAATGACTCGATCTCTTCCGGCGAAAAGCCCAGTTCGGATAAAACCTCAGCGGTATGTTCGCCGAGCGCCGGCGCGCTACGGCGCAACTCCGACGGATTCGCGCTCAGATGCAAAGGCGTGTTAGCAATCGGCACAGGTCTTCGGCTCCCGGAAAACTTCATCTTGCCGATAATCTTCCTTGCGCGCACTTGCGGATCATTAAGCGCTTCATCGAGGTTGTAGACGGGCCCACAGGGAACGCGGCCCTGCTCAAGCTCGGCGATGGCTTGATCGCGTATGCGCTCGGCGCACCAGTTATTCATGACCTCCGTAATCAACTCATGATTATTCGCGCGCGTCAGGTCATCGCGGCAACGCGGGTCATTTATCAAATCCTCCCGGCGCACGACACTTGCCCAACGACGAAACATCGGCTCGCCAACTACTGAGATCAGAATCCAGCCGTCGATGACGCGATAGATATCGCCCGGCCCGGCGTAATAACTCGTGTTCCCCTGCTGCTCGCGCGTGATGCCCGTCAATTCTTTCTCCGCCAGTAGCGGCATCATGAAGGTGATGCTCGTGGCGAGTAGCGATACATCGATCACCTGTCCCCGCCCGGTCTTCTCTTTTTCATAAAGCGCCATCATTGCCCCGAACGCCGCGTGCAGCGCGGTGCCGTAATCAACATAGGGGACTATGGCACGAACCGGAGCGCCCGGAAAGCCCGTAAGGCTCGTCGCGCCGCTGATCGCCTGGGCCACGCTGTCGAATCCGACGCGGTTGGCATATGGACCATCGGGACCGAAGGCCGAAGCCATCACGAGAATGATGTCCGGCTTGATCTCGCGCAGCGAATCATAATCGAGCCCCACCTTTCTCATCAGGTCGATCGGCAGATTGACCACGGCAATATCGGCGCTCTTGATTAACCGGCGTCTGATCTCCGCTCCATCGGGATGCGCGAGATCGAGCGTGATGCCTCTCTTGTTGCGATTAAGATTAAGATAAAGTCCGCCTTCGCCGCTCTCGGTTACGGGTCCGACATAACGGTCTTCGCCGCCTTCACTACGTTCGACACGAATCACATCCGCGCCAAAATCGGCAAGCAACATGGCGCAATAGGGCGCGGCAATGAAGCGCCCGAAGTCAATTACTCGAATCCCATTTAACGGCAGAGAAGTGAATTCACCTTCGTTGTCATTTCAAGTTTACAAATTTCAATTTGCGGCTGAGCTGCTTCGCTGAAATTGTTCGATAAAGTCGAGTTGCTCCTTGAGCAAATGATTCCGCAACTGAATCGTGTCACCGAATTCCAGATAAGGCTCCGCGCCCAGATCGTACGGCGTCCATTTGGGCAGTCCCGTTCCGTTAGGATCGCCCGTTGTCGCAAAGTTCACCCAGTAACTCGTCATCATCTCTGATAACTTAAAATCGACATCCTGAAAGGCCTTGTTGTCCGGTCTGAGGTTGCTGAAGACGTAGGCAATCTCCGAAGCATGATAGGCCCCGTTGTATTTGCTGTTCGGACCCGGCCGGACATGGCTGAATAAGTAAAGATAGACTTTGGAACGACCGCCCGCGGTCATCCGCGCCCACGTACGCATCGGCAAGCTGAAGATCGTATCGCGCAAGCTGCCCAGATACGCATCCTTAATATCTTCCGCGCTCTTCACCGGGTAGACGGCGTCGAACTGTTTGACCATTTCGCCGTACTGCGACTCTACGCGCTTGCGATAATCTTCCAGCGTCTTCGGTATCATCGCCGGAGTGGTGAGGGTAGTCATCTCGTTTCGGTTTGAGCCGACTATCGCGGGCACGTCGTTGTGTTTGCGTTGAGCAAAGATATTGCTTGTCTCGTCGGGCAACACCCAGCCATCCACGTTCACTTGAGTCCTGAACTTTCTTCCCTCCGGATCATTAGTGAAGACCTCGACAATCTTCTCCGCCGGCTTGGCCCGCAACGCCTTGATCGATTCTGCGCCGGCGGCTTTAGCGAAGGCGGCCCCGACTTTTTCCGCGGCCGGAACCTTGTTCCGATCTTCTCTCAAGTAAGCATCGTGCGGAAACGCGCCGCCGCTTTCGCCGATGGCCCGCTGAAACAGCCCTTTGGCCAATGGTGACGCGACCAGCGTATTGACGCTCCACGAACCCGCCGATTCACCAAAGATGGTCACGCGATTAGGATCGCCGCCGAAGGTTGCGATGTTTTTTCGCACCCATTTCAATGCAGCGATCTGGTCCAACACGCCGTAATTGCCCGACGAGTGCTGCGGCGATTCACCAGTCAATTCCGAATGGGCCAGATAACCCAGGGGACCGATCCGGTAATTGATCGTCACCAGCACGACACCTTTCTTCGCCAGCGCAGTCCCATCGTAAGCGGCGTTAGAACCCGAACCACGCGTCAGAGCTCCACCATGAATCCAAACCATGACCGGACGCTTGTCGCCGACTTTGGCCGCGGTCCACACGTTGAGATAGAGACAATCCTCGCTCTGCGTTTGCGGCGGTGCGTAATACATTGATCCGGACGGATAGGGCGACTGCGGGCACATGGGGCCGAAGTTGTCTGACTGACGGACACCTTGCCAGGCTACGACGGGCTGCGGAGGTTTCCATCTCAAGTCGCCAACCGGCGGAGCGGCAAAAGGAATACCTTTGAAGCTGCGCGGGCCGTCAACGGTTGTGCCTGAGATCAGCCCACCATCGACTCGGATGCTGTCGTTAGTGGCTTGTGTAGTGTGATCAGTGAAAGAGGCGAGACCGGAAAATGCCAAGGCAAATGCGATTGCAAGCAAAGCCCAATTACGCATCATGGATTGCATCCTCAAATATCAGCTTTGATAAACTTCATTATGGTTGGGATCGGACGCTCGTGTCATAGTCCGCAAGGAACTGTTGCGCTTTCGCACCCGGGCTGAGCAGCGCGACGCCCTGGCTCGAGTCATAAAGGCAAAATACTCCAACCAACTCGCCGTCCCGGTTATAAACGGGGCTGCCCGAGAAACCATCCTGGCCCTCGATCTTTGCGGACCAATACTCATTACCGCCGAAGGTCGAACGCCCACTGAAGTTGCCTATGCGAACCACTTTCCATTCGCCTGGCTGGGCGATCATGAACAACTGTTCATCTCGGCTGGGTGTTCTTCGAAATGTCAGACGCCCGGCCGGTCTTGGTGTGCATACGCTCAGCAGTGCGAGGTCCGCTTGTTCATCGACCTTGACTACTTTTGCCTGGCAACCGTTTACGTATACTCTAACCTCAATCTCGTCGTTCGGCTTGAATCCCAGTAACTTTTTCTTGTCCGCGCTAAGTTTTCCCGAGACAACGTGATAGCTGGTCATTACCAATCCATCTCCGACGAGAAAGCCTGTGGCGTGCGCGTTGGGGTCAAGTTCGACAAATAAAGAAAGGGCGCGCCGCATCAAGCTCTGGTCTTTCTTGCTGAATCTCAGCGCTACCATTGTGGTGTACGGTTTGTGCTGTCTTACAACTCTGGCTAACTTGTCTTGAGCCGAACACTCGAGCGTAAGAAGGATGAGCAGTACTACGGGAATGGCAGCAAAGCTGCAAACGTTTCGTTTCATGTGATTTCTCCGTGATTACTCTTCCCGAACGAATTTTGGCCAGTTACTTACCCGGCGTCTCGAAGAAAAAGATAAGCTCGCACTTGATGCAGGCGCACTGGCTAGCATTGGAGTTTCATACTTTCACTTGAAGGAACATGGGAGGGCCGGATGGCCCTCCCATGGATTGCCCGTTATGCAAGTTGCCTGACTGCGAGTGGATTGGTAATCAACCTCCGTCAGGCTGCCAAAAGCCGCCGCGCTTAAAAAACGAGCCTCAGCCCGAATTGAATCCGGCGCGGGTTATCCACTCCTACGAACGCGCCCGGCGTACCAGCCAACTGAGCACTACTGGTGGGTTTGAAGCCCTTCACGTTAAAGGGACCAGTCAACAGATTCACGGTGGAACCGTTCGCTAAGGTAACGACTGGGTTGGCGGTCGGGGCTCCTAAGAACCCAAAAGCAGTACTACCAGCAGTATTAGGATAGGGACTAGAAAACTCGTCCCACACCTTGTTAAAGTTTATCCTGTTGAGGATGTTCGTCCCTTCGGCGCTGATATCGACCCTGAGTCCCCGATCCCGGTTGATGAACACTGACTTCCGAATCAGCAGATCCAGAGTTTTGTAATTATCCCCTCTGGATGAGTTCCGGCTGGCAGCGAACGGCCCGGCAAAGATGGCGTTAGTTGCAGTGGTCAAAGCTCCCGCGGCGGTGACAACGTTCGTCAGGGATGGAATACGGATCGAAAATGGAAGCCCGCTCCGCAGAGTCAGGACCGGGGCGATGGTTATATCCGCAAGCGCCCTGGACAGGGCGTTGTGCCCCGCGCCTGCCTTGAACGGAGAGTTGTAGACCGCGTGTGCCGTAAACACGTGCGGGAAGTCGAACACGGATATCCCCCGAAACAGGTTCAGCCTGCTCGGCCTGAACCAGGCCTGGCTGCTGCTGAAATCAATGACGTTGTCTATGGTCTTGCTGAAGGTGTAATTGGCCCCAAATTGCAGACCGTTACTGTAACGCTTGTTCAGCGAGACAGTCATCCCGTGATAGATCGACTGGCCTCTTGAGTCATACCCTACATTCTGAAGTTTGGTTGGATCTTTCCGGGTGTAGATCGGGCCGAGGAAGGGATCTACGACACCGGTCTCCCTAAGATTGATTTCAACCGGCATCTGGAGATGGAGACCGTGGTACATGAGATATCCCACCTCGAGAGACACGTTGTGCACCAGTTGCCTCTGGATGCTCAAGCTCGCCTGAATCGAGTAGGGGTTCTTGTAGTTGGGATTGGCGAGGAAAACGACCCGACCAGGGTTGCCTTGTCCGGTAGCTACGCCGTTGGGGAAAGCTGTGTTCCGTATGCCGTTGAGAAAGGCTTCAGAGAGATGCCCGAACGGAAGCAAGCCTGCAGCCACGCCGGCCTGATAGATCGATGCCGAGGCCGCCCCTGTGGGGAGTATCTGGTTGATGTACCTTCCGCTATCGTCCAGGAGGGCCGTGTATGAGGGAATCAGCACGTCGACCGGTCCAGAAAATACTCCGCCGCCACCGCGTATTACCGTCTTCTGGTCGCCAAAAGGCGTCCAGGCGAACCCAAGGCGAGGCGAGAAGTAAGAGTGGTGCTGGAGCGGAGGAGGCTCGGCATCAACGTCAAACCGGCCGCCAAAGTCCAAGGTCAGTCTGGGAGAGACCTTCCACGAATCCTGGGCGAAGGTCCCAAAGTAATTTGCTCTTCCATGCCAAACGGGATTGTTGAATCCACTATGGATAGACCTTGTTAGCCCAAAAACAAAGGATTGAGCGCCACTCAGCATCGCAGCCGTTGGACCGTTCCGCGCAATACCGTGTGTGAGGTTATACGTGACCACCGCCACTTGCAAAGCTGCCGGCACCCCGCTTATAAACGGGTATGTGTTGTCAGCGAAGCTGTACTGTCCGGCAAAATACAAGTCGTCCTCAACGTCGTAACTGACTGGCCGATACGACCCTCCGAACTTCAAGCTGTGCCTTCCCTTCGTCCAGGAGACAGTATCCTCGAATTGGAAACGCCGCTGGTGGGCGATGTAAGGGATTTGCGCAGGGGAACCGAAAGTGAATGAAGGAACGAATCCACCAATCGCGAATCCATCGATCGTTATGGCTGCGGGGGCGTCAACTTTTGCTATCGAGCCGGTGTCAATATTCGGAATATTGTTTGACCTATTGAAAGGCACAATCTGGACCCGAAGCTGATTGACGACTGACGGGCTGAAAGTGTGCGCCCAGTTCGTCAGAATGCTGTAATCCCTGTTGTCGAGACTGGCCCCATCCGGATAACCCTGCGCCCCGAACAGGCCGCGCGCTAGCTCGAAACGAAAATTCCAGGAATTGTTAGCGTTTGGCTGATAGTCGATGCGGCTCAGCAAGGTGTGAGTCTTGGTCCGACTATCGTATACGCCGTCGTCGCGTTTCAGGAACTTGAGCAAGTTCGCATCGTTTTGCGGAACTAATGACTGCGTTAACGCTGTCGCCTGCGCCGAAGTCAAAACTCCAGCGGTTTGCAACTGATTCACGTAACTCTGTTGAGCGAGTGCCGTCGTGGTGCCTCCGTTGATCCCCAGCGCCGCAGGGCTGTTGAGAAGGAAGTTGAATGCGCTCTGATCCGACTTCAGAAATTCGTAGGAGGTGAAGAAGAAGAGTTTATCCTTCTTGATAGGCCCGCCAACCGTGCCTCCGGCGATCACATTTTGGCTGTAAAACTTTTTACCGCTTCTGAGCTGATCGATGAAGTTATTTGCCTGAGTACGGTAGTCTCGGAAGTACCCGTAGGCACTGCCACGAAACTTGTTTGTGCCACTCTTGGTGACGATGTTTACAGAACTCCCCACGGTAAATCCAAACTCTGCCGCGAAAGAGCTCCGGTTGACCTGGTACTCTTGGATGGAATCTACGGGTATAAACACCCTGTACTGTCCCGAACCGTACTCATTCTCACCCCCATCGATCGTGGATAGGTTATTGCGCCCATTGCTGCCCCCGATCGAAAACCCGGTGGTTGCGAACCCGGTGAACCCGGGTTGTTGAGAGCGAGTCGCCTCTGAGTCAGACACCCCGGGCAGCGTGAAAACCGCCGCCGTCATATTTCGGTTTATATTGGGCAGGTTCTCGACCTGAGACTGGTTAATCGTGTTCGCCTGCTGGGTCTGTTCCACCTGGATCAGGGGCGACTCGCCCATCACCGAAACGTTCGCAGTCACGCCGCCCGCACCCAATTGAACGTTGTAGACGAGACTCTGACCGACGGTCAGGCCAATGCCGTCGGCAACTGCCTTGTTAAATCCGGACGCCTCTACCTGAACTCGGTAAGCCCCGGGCTGAAGCAGCGGGATTTGATACGTGCCATCAGTACCGGTCGTCGCAGACTTGCTGACGCCCCTGTCAACACTGGTCGCGGTAACAGTCGCTCCGGCAATCACTGCTTCGTTCTGGTCCTTAACGGTGCCCCTTAACGTAGCGGTTGCCGAGTCGACTTGTCCCAACGCTGGTACTGCCCAGAGCGACACGACGACCAGAACCAGGAAAGCTAAGCCTTTGGTGTGCATTTGTGATGCCTCCTTTTCGCGCAATTCTGAGTGTTAGTTGATATTCGAACAAGCGGGAAGATGCCAGGATGAATCGAGTGGGACCTACGAGCGGGGCAGCACTTGACTAAAGCGGGTCCGCACGCCGGGAAGACGGTCAGATGGTTCCTGCCAATTGCAAATCGTCGATGTCGTGACCGAATGAGCATTGCGTCCTCTAGGAGAAGGTACTATCTCTATCGCCGATGCTGAGCGCCTATTCGCACTTGGCGTGCCACGGGCCCCCTAAGCAAAGCAAGGAGCCGGGAAGTCTTGCATTTCAATCGAGGAATACCACTGCTCGCTCCTGGGCCTATCGCTAAACGGCTTACGGCAAGGAACGTGCTTGGAGATAACATCAAAGATCAAACTCCCCACGCTACGCAGTTAGCTGGATGACCTCAGGGGGTGCCAGAGAATTTGATCCAAATCCTCAGGTCTTTGTCCAAACCCATGGAGGCGTTCCAACTCTCATACCGAACGGCCGGTAGCTTAGGAAAACCGAGACCGAAAGGCCAAGGTACTCTTTCAAGGATCACTCCGGTGGAACCACAAAAGCTGACCAAACGAACCACCGAGGTTTAGCGGCCTACCGAACGGTCGGTAAATTACCACTGACCCTGAAGTACGTCAAGCTGTATCTCGCCCTGTCCGAGGATCCGAGACTCGGTCGCCAAGTATTCAGCCAGGATGAAGCGCGCCTGCACGTTTCGAGGAAGAGGTGCGTCTGCCATCGACTCTCAAAAGAGGACTCGATCAACAAACAGACTCAGAGTCCGTTGTCTGATCCACACTTGCCTTGGGCGTGGGCTTTGAACAGTGATGAGATAAGAACGCCCGCATTCTTGCCGATTCAAAGCAAACTCTGTACAGCTTGTCGGGATAGTGCTCGTGGGCTTAGTCGTCGACGCGTTGTTTGGTTGGTGGCGGGCCGCACATCCGTTGGGGTTTTTCTGAGTCGGCCGAGAGCATCTCGTCCGTGAGTTTCAGAAGGTCGGGAGGCGTTTGGTGTCTGTTTGGTGTCTACTAATTTTGGAGAGCACCAGAGAGAATATAGAGAATCAGGGGGACGTAAGAGAACCTCCATAACCGAAGCTCACGTAAGCAGTTGTGAGAAACTCCTTCACCGAGAATAAGTTAGAGGGGCAGGGAAGTCGATTCCCCCTTCGGACTCACATTTCGCAAGAGGATCACGACATGCGCATCAAGGGCACTTGATGGGACCGGGTAGTTAGTCGGAATAACAATCAGATCAAGCGTCATCACCGGTTACGCTATGGATGAAATGACGGAATCGAATTCAAAGGGGATCGTTCGGCGCTAACACTAATTGAAAACGTGGTCCCCAAAAAGTCCCCAACGCATTTTCAGCGGTTTGGTGAGTCTTTTAGATAAGCAGTTTGCCTGGGTGAGTCCAATTTCTGAGCTAAGCGGGCTGAATTCCTTACCAATTCACTTATCTTACCCGATCAAGTCTGGCCTGCGCACGTCCACGACTTCATGATTCGCAGACTAAAGCTTGCGCGGTTCCTTGTCGCTGTCTTTCTCCAGGTCTTGTCCCTCGCTCAACATCACGCCATCCCAACGGTTCATTACGTCGAGATGAATGTCGAACTGGTCGAGTATCCGCATCGTCGTGTGATTGATCAGGTCTTCGAGGTTTTGCGGATGATTATAGAAAGCGGGCACGGGGGGCAAAATCACGACACCCATCCGCGATAGCTTCAGCATGTTCTCAAGATGAATCTCATTCAACGGCGACTCGCGCACAACCAGAACCAACTTGCGCCGCTCTTTGAGCATCACGTCGGCCGCCCGATGGATCAGGTTATTCCCCAACCCATGGGCGATGGCCGCTAGCGATCCCATGCTGCACGGCGCGATGACCATGCCGAGGGTGATAAACGAACCGCTGGAAATTGCGGCCCCCTGATCTCCGATTGGATAACTTTCCGTCGCCATGCGCTGCACATCTTTGACGCTGTACTGCGTTTCATGCGTCAACGTGCGCGCCGCCCATTTGCTCATCACCAGATGGGTCTCGACGCCTGAGCCGTAAAGCATCTGCAAGAGCCGCACTCCAAAGATGGTGCCCGTGGCCCCGGTGATGCCAACTATTAGCCGCGTTGCTTTCGTATTTTCCATTTAGAAAACCGGGCCGACTCAGTGCTTCCTGATTCCCCACGTTGGTGGTGGCGGTTCTTTGCCAGCGCGATCCACCGGGTGCGCTTTCAGCATTCGCATTGCTTCCTGCACCGCGCGCTCAAGCTGAGGATCGCCTCCGGCAATCACATCTTTGGGCCAGTTCTCGACGTCGACGTCAGGTGCGACGCCTTCGTTCTCTACGGCCCATCGATTGTCGCGCGCAAAGAAGCCACCGCGCGGAGCGATCATCGATCCACCATCAATGAAAGGCGGCGTGTCCGCGGTATGGACGAGCCCGCCCCAGGTTCGCTTGCCGACGAGCAATCCTATCTTTCGATACCGGAACATGTAAGGCATAAGGTCGCCGCCAGAGCCGGCCATCTCGTTAATGATCATCACTTTCGGTCCCCAGATGCCCGCGGCCGGACTGGTGAATGGATAACGATCGCCCGCGACGTTGTTGAAGTAGCCATCAAAGTCGCGTTGCAACACGTCAATGATGTAATCAGCCGCCGAGCCGCCGCCGTTGTATCGTTCATCGATGACCACACCCTTCTTGTCCTGCTGCGCGAAGTAGTAACGATTAAAGCTTGTGTAGCCAGGCTGTCCGGTGTTCGGCAGATAAACATAAGCGAGCTGGCCGTCAGAGAGTTTCTCGACGAGCCGCCGGTTCGACTCGACCCAAGCGCGGGTGCGCAGCGCTTGTTCGTTCGGCACCGGCACGACCGTAACATGACGCGCGCCCTCCATCGAAGGCTTATCGTTCACGGTCAGCGACGTTTGCCGGTTCGCCGTGCCGTCGAGCAAACGATAGATGTTGTCCGGTGCTTTCAACTCGACGCCGTTGATGGCGAGGATGTAATCGCCAACGTTTACATTCGCTCCCGGCGACGAGAGCGGCGAACGCAGATCGGGATTCCAGTTTTCGTTGTCGTAGATTCGCGTGACTTTGTAACGACCGTTGTCGATCGCGAAGTCGGCGCCGAGCAATCCACCCGGAGATTGCGGCACTTCAGGCATGTCGCCGCCGCGAACATAAGAGTGACCGATCGAAATCTCTGATCCCATCATGTCGATTAAGTAATTGAGATCGGCGCGATGCATTACGTAAGGCAGCATCGCTCCGTACATCTCTTTGTCTTTCGGCCAATCGGTGCCGTGCATGTTCGGCACGTAGAGATAATCGCGCTGGTTGCGCCAGCCTTCATTGAAGATTTGTTTGAACTCCTCTTTCGGATCGAGATACATGCGGAGGTTGACGTTGAGACGGCCAGTTCCCGGCTGTGGCGGCGTTCGATCTGCATCAACGACAAAAAGCGAGGGAGCAGGAGGCCGACCACCAAAGGCCGCCGGACCGCCGGCGCCGCCTCCACCTCCGGCCGCGCGATAGACGAGCTTGTGACCGTCCGCGCTCACTTCGTAGGTCGCAACGCCGTTAACGAAAGGCGCCGCGCGTCGATCGCAGAGGCGATAGCGAATCAACTCGCTGCCGCCACCACCGCCAAGGCCTCCACCGCCGCCCCCTTGTCCGCGCGCGCCGGCCTCGAGGTAGTAAACGATTCCGTCGACGCCGGAATGCAACGCTGAATACTGACGTTCCGCAACACCCGGCACTGAAAGTATTCGCTTCGACAGTCCGTCAAAGTCGATTTGCACGCTCACGGGTTGGCGCGGACCACGCGGTGTCTGCGGTTGCTGTTCGCCCGCGGTAGCATCAGTAGCTGCCGTCGGCGTATCGCCGATGCACACGCCAGGCGGCAGTGAGCGTCGACCCGTGCCAACGCCTCGGTCTTCGTCGCTCTCAGGAAGCAAAGGGCTGGCGTCACTTTTCTTCAGCACGGCGAAGTACAAACCAAAGTTCTCGTCGTGATCGTACGAAGTCATGTCGAGCCATTGCGCGCGCAGTCCAAAATCGGTTGAAGCCAGAAACCAAAGATACTTCCCACTCGCATCCCAAGCCGGCCAAACTGCATCGGCCAAACCGTCGGTTACTTGTTTGGTTTCACCAGTGTCGACGTTGCTTACGAAAATCGCGTGATACATCGAGCGGAGCCGACTGGAATACGCGACCCATTTCGAGTCGGGACTCCACACGGGATTCAGCGTACGCTGCGGCACCATCCAGGGATCGCTGCCGACAACTTTCGCTTTGCCGCTGGCAACATCCACGACCCAGACGTGCAGCCCGGTATCGGTGAAAACGATCTTCTTCGAATCCGGCGACCATGAAGACGTGTAGTAATGCGTGGGATGATCGAGCACGATCTCATGCGGTGGCGTGAGGCCGTCCTGCGCTTCGATGTAGAGGCGATACTCGCCGGACTTATCGCTGAAGTATGAAATGAATTTTCCGTCCGGCGACCACGCCGGGTCGCGCTCGGCTGAGCCACTCGAGTTCGTCAAATTACGCACGTCGCCTTTCTCAACCGGGATCGTAAAAATCTCTCCGCGCGCTTCGACGACCACGCGCTTGCCGGTTGGCGAGAGCGCCATGTTAGTCATGCGACTGGTCACGTCTTCCCATCTCGGCATCATCCACGGAAAGTCGCCGGTCGCAGTGATATTGACGACGTGCTCTTTGCCGCTTCTCGGATCCAACTCGTGGATGTAGCCGGCTTGCTCGAAGACGACGGCGTTCGCGCTGGAATCCATGGTCTTGACGTCAAAGTCAGTGAACTTCGTGACCTGCGTCAGCTTCCTGGTCCTGGTCTGGTACGACCAAACGTTGGCGACGCCGTCACGATCAGAGATGAAGTAAACCGTGTCGTCCACCCAAACCGGATCCATGTCCTTCGAATCGGTCCACGGCGGCGAAACCAGATCGTAGCTTTTGAGATCGACGATCCAAACGGGGCGATTCTGTCCACCGCGATAGTTGCGGCGCTCTTCGTCCCACGAATTGTTCATGCGATAAGCGATGTGTGATCCATCCGTCGAGATCTTGCCCTGGTAGGCGCGCGGCAAGGACATCGGTTCTTCCACGCCGCCCTCTGCGGGGACTGTCCAGAAACGCGGCGCGCCGCTGGGCGTCCACGTCGCGCGCGTGGAGGAAAACAAAATCGATCGGCCGTCCGGAGTCCAGCCCTGGACCGTGTCCGCGCCTGGATGCCACGTCAGACGTTTCGGCTCGCCGCCGTCAGCCGCCACAACGTAAACGTCAAAGTTGCCGGCGTACTCGCCGCTAAAGGCGATCCATTTTCCGTCCGGAGAGAAATGCGGATTCGTCGTCTGGCCCTGGAAACTTGTGACGCGGCGCGCCATGCCGCCCGCGCGCGGCACCACCCAAATATTTTGCGCATAAGCAAAAGCGATTTGAGTCGCGCTCACCGTCGGCGTGCGCAACAAGCGCGTTTCGCCGCCGGATGTTTGGGCGGATGCGAAGCTGCTGACAGAAAGAACGGCGCACAAGACGAGAGTGCAGCGGCGAAGCTTCGCCGGAAGAATGGGCTTAAACATCGGTTGTCCTCCAGATAGAACCGAATGGAATTCGCGCGCTTCTTTTAGCACGAAGCGAGTCGTGAGGCCAAGCCCTCAAGCGGGGAGGGATAGAGCTGATTGTTGATTCGTTTACCCGCCGAGCGGCGTATCGTTAGGGCCGGCTGGCTGATCCGCGTTCACGTGAATTGAGCCGTCACTCGAGTCAACGTAGAAGTGATTCTTGCCGGTGTTATCGGTTTGCGGGTCGGCATTCAACGTATAAGACGTTGGTAGGGTGGCGGACTTTGGGACCACTTTCAGCGTGAAGATGTAGCCGTCAACAATCGGCGGATTGCCCGAGAACTTCGTGCTCACCAGTTTTTCCTGCACCATCTGTTCAAAGGTTCCGAACGTGCGATTGTGCGTGTTGTAGTACTGGATCTCTATCGCGGCGACCGTCTTGAGATCCTGCAAAGTTGCCGCCTCGTTTCCGGCTTTCTGCGCCGCCTTAAATCCAATGACGGCCGCGCCAATCAGAATTCCAATGATCGCGATGACGATCATCAGCTCGATGAGCGTGAACCCGGATTCGTTGCGGCGGGTGCGGTGAGTTTCTCTCATAGTTATTTCCTCAGCTTGCTAAACGACGCTGCGCATCGGTGGTTCCGAAAAGGATAACCGAAGCCCGGTCAATTGATGGCGGAATCTTACTACACTGGTCGGAGTCGCGCCATCCGAGAATGTGTCAGAACCGCCTGCGGTAGCGGGCGGTTCATCTCCAGTCATCGAGACTCTTAAATCTTGGAGATCAACCGCCCGCTACCGCAGGCGGTTCTGACTTTTGTGCCGCAGCATGTAGAATATGGCCAGCTTGAATGCTCGAACCCATGAGAAACTTGCGCACGGCTGACACCCGATCTGAATCGCTGGCTGCGGCGGCAGAGAGAATCGATCTGCTGCAAAGCGCGATCGAGCGCGTGATTCGCGGCAAACCGGAAGCGGTCCGACTGGCGATGGTGACATTGCTGGCCGGCGGACACTTGCTGGTTGAGGATGTTCCCGGCGTCGGCAAAACCACGCTGGCGCATGCGCTGGCGCGCGCGCTCGACTGTTCGTTTCAGCGAATTCAGTTCACTTCCGATTTGCTGCCGTCAGATGTTATCGGGGTTTCTGTCTTCAATCAGCACACGTCGGTTTTCGAGTGGAAGCCCGGCCCGGTGTTCGCGAACGTCGTGCTTGCCGACGAGATCAATCGCACCACGCCGAAGACGCAATCGGCGTTGCTCGAAGCGATGGCCGAACGGCAAGTGACGGTCGAAGGCGTGACGCACGCGCTGCCGCAACCGTTCATCGTGCTCGCCACGCAGAACCCGATCGAGCATCACGGAACTTACCCTTTGCCGGAATCGCAGCTCGATCGCTTTATGCTGCGTTTGCGAATCGGTTATCCCGGCGCGCGCGACGAAAAGCAGATGCTCCGCGATCGCGAGCACGCCGAACCGCTCGATGCGGTCGAACCGGTGATGAGCGGCGCGGACGTTCTGGAGTTGCAAGGCGCGGTCAGCGAAGTTTCCGTGGACGACGCGATCGTGGACTATCTGATGCGCATCGTCGCCGCCACGCGCTCGTCAGAGATGCTGGATCTCGGCGTCAGTCCACGCGGCACGCTGTCGCTGTTTCGCGCAGCGCAGGCGCTCGCGCTCACCGAAGAGCGCACGTACTGCGTCCCTGACGACATCAAGCAGCTGGTGGTTCCCGTATTCGCACATCGCCTCACGGTCAGCTCTCGCTATTCTTCAGCCATGCGTCGCAGCGAGGAAGCCGAAACGGTCCTGCATGAAATCCTGAAGACAATCAGCGTCCCGTTGTAAGACAAGGATGAAGGCCGAAAGGTGAAGGATGAAGGACGCGAAGCAATCTGAATCTTCATCCCTCATCCCTCATCCTTTATCCTTGTCTTCCTGGTGGCGCGCGATTCTGGGCACGCTGCTCGTCCTCGCCGGATTAGCAACTGCGCTGTTAACTCTTCTGGCTCGTCGCATCGGAGAGCCGCAACTTGCCAGTGCCGGTGCAATTGCCTCGCTGGTCTTCATCGTGCTGATCGTTCTCCTGGTCGTACCGCCGCTCGCCCGCGCGGCGTTTGCGGAAATCTCTGACAGCGGTTTTCCCGTCGAAGTTACCACCGGCGGCGTGATCTTCGTCGTCATTCTGGTCATCGTTGCGTTCGCTGCCTGGAACACCGGAAACAATCTCCTGTTCATGGTGTTCTCGATAATGCTTTCCACGCTGTTTGTTTCCTGGGTTGCGGCGCGCGCGGCCCTGCGCGACCTGACTGTCTCGGCGCGCTTTCCCGATCACATCTTTGCTGGTGAACCGGCCGAAGTAATCGTCACGGTGCGGAACACAAAATTCCTGCTGCCGTCGTTTTCGATTCTGGTTGAGTCGCGTGGACCATCAAACGAAGGGCGAAGGCGTCGGAAAAGAAAAGTAAGGCGACCGCGTTTCAAAAAGCGAACACTGGCTTATTTCATTTACATCCCGCATCGTGCCGCCGCCGAGCAGAGCATCGAACAAGTGTTTCCGAAACGCGGTCATGTACTGGTTGATGGGTTCGAGCTTTCGACACGGTTTCCTTTTGGTTTCTTTCGTCATCGTCGCCGTCTGCGCGCCCGCGACGTGGACATCGTCGTCTATCCCAAACCCGAGCCGGTCGCCGACGAACTGCACTTGCTCCCGCTCTACACCGGGCAGACTGCTTCGTTTCGTCGCGGCGTCGGACACGATCTGCTGATGCTGCGCGATTATCAGCCGCGGGACGAGCCACGCCACGTCGATTGGAAAGCAACGGCGCGCACGCGGCGTTTGACAGTGCGCGAGTTCACGGCTGAAGACGAGCGGCGCACTACGGTCGTGCTGGACACGCGCCTGACCGAAGACATCGATGAAGAGAACTTTCGCATTCGCTTCGAAGTCGGCGTGATTCAGGCCGCATCACTGGTCAAACATTTCATTGACGAGCGCGCCGAGGTTCGTTTGATGTTGGGCGAAGAGCGCGGCCGGTTCGGCACGGGCCAGGAACATCTGTACGCGTGCTTGCGGCGATTGGCCCTGGTGGGGCCAACGCGGGCGTTCGACGCTGATTCCTGGCCGCGCGAATTGCTCGACGCTGCCGCGCTCCCTGAGTACTCGGCAGACGGCAATTACCTGCTGGTGCTGACCACGGCGGCGCGCGGATCGATTCCACCTGAGATTTGGCGGCGCGCCTTCGTGATATACCTGTAAGAAGGGATGAGTTTCGGACCCGCCAGTCCACCGAACACGCAGGACTGCGCAGTCGGCTTTGTCGCTTAGCATGCGCATTGTGATGGGTGGTCATTACAGAGCCGTGGGCCGTGAGCAGTGGGCACTGAGCAGTAGGAACAAACGGTAGGCAGTGGGCACAACCGTAATACACGCTTGCTTCCGCGCGGGCACCCGCACCCTTAATCAATAAGGCCCCGAATTCCATTTCATTCCATCCGAGAAATCTAATCTAGTTTCCCCCTGTCCTCGCGAACTTGTTAATGGAAAGATCAAAGTTCCTTTACTCAGAGTCGAGAACGTGCCGTTAGCTTTGTCTCTCCAACAAAGGATCTCTCTCAATGCATTTTGTCGAGGGCTTGGCTGAATCCACGTCAATGGCATTCCTTGAACTCAGTTCTGTAATGAACCTGAGGCCTGACCGTTTGAATGAGATCGTTATCAATTTAGAACGGCATTGGTTGCCTCCTACCAAGGGCAAAGTTCTTTTCAATCTCGGCAAAGTCTCGGCAAATCGAGAAACAGGGGCGGTCCAGCGTTTCGACGTAGCTTTGTAAATTACTGAACGATAAGGGAAAGGGTGGTAGCGGGGTCGGACTCGAACCGATCCAAAAGCCGGATTCTTAACTCTCGAAATGGTCCAATAAATCGGGGAGGTGTCAACGCCCGGCTTTCTCTATTTTAAATTGGTACTGTTTTTAGGGAGGAGGTCAGGGTCATCTGCTTCATAACCTGCATCCTGTCATGCAGTTTGACCCTGCCGCTCAGATCGGACACTTCATGTGCTAACGACACTGTTTGCGCGGAATCCTTGCCGCGTGAGACGGTCGGTGATATAAGGCGGTGATGTCGATGCCGATTATTCTTCCAAGAGGCTGATGTGACGAAGGAAACCTCCCAGTGCACGAAAGTTAGCTTCGGGCTGGCAACACTGGCGAACTCTTCCAATCAACCTGTCCTGGAATCTTAGATCTCTTTTAGATCTCTTGAGGAGTGCGGTTTTGGATGGCGCCCAAGTCTCAGGAAAACGCAGGCCATGATCGGGTACACGCAGCGGGGGCGATTGAGATTCCTACCCATATTATTCGCGCTGTCGTCTAAAGCCACTAGGAGGCGATCATGAACAAACTCTGGGCGGTTGTCACTGCGGCGGTAAATAGTGTTATCGGCGTGTTGACCGGCAGTTCGTCTGGCACTTTCAAGTTGCCGCACGCTCCCCAAACGCACAAGAAAGAATTGTCAGTAGAGGTTGTGCGACCGGATGACCTGTTGGTCCTAACGCTGGATTTCTACAACACTCATCTTACTACCGCCGGCGCCGGCCCGGTACAACTGGAACAAAGCGGGCCGGGCGATGGCTTCATCGTCGCGCATTTCCAACCTCAGAGTTTCGCCGAGCAGGCATTCTACGAAACCACGCCCGGACTCTCGGATGCGGACGATCCATTACTTGGGCCCCCCGTGGCATCGCGCATTGCCGGGCCGAGCCAGTTGATCTTTCGCGTAGATCCCAGCTTATTGCCTTTTGAATTCGCGCTCGAAAAGATTCTTGCGGCGCTCGCCCAGAGTGAAACTGTCGTGCAACGCTGGGTCCAGCCTCCTCCACCTATTCCGCCCATCGGAGCCACCGCAAAGTTCGGCGGATCTCAATCACACTTTACCGCCATCGAAGCGCCATACCGTCTGATCCTTTCTCCGAATCTTGAAAGCAATTGGGAGCACGCGCTGGCGCCGGTGCTCGCCAATAAGCGCGTCGAACTCTGGCACACGCGGCTCAGCCCGAACTCGAAAGCGAGCGCGGTTTGGTCCCCGGATTATACCGGCGCTAATTTGCCGAGTGAACCGGCCCCGCCGTTCCCTTTCCGTATGTCCCTCACTGGCAGGAATCGACATCAAATTGTTGGATCAACCGCCGAACGCTTTATGGAAGGCAGGCATCCCGTAGATGTAGAGCAACTAATGCTGAGTTCCCAGGGCGCCTGGCTGAATGTGCACGGTCAGTGGGATCCGGACCTTACCCAGCTGGGTCTGGTCGAGTGGCGGCACATCATGACCTCCGGGCGCGATCAATACGCGCGCGTTGTTAAGGCGGGCTATCTGTTTCCCTTTGGTCATCGGGCCGTGTTAATCACCATCACTGAGCGGAAGCTTGGGTTTGGTGGGGCCGGCCAGGTCGAGGGAAAACCCGTTGCCTATCTGCGGCAACGAAAACTTATCATCGTACGCGAACCCACCAAAGCCTATCAGCATCGCGATATTCCATTTCGAACGGCCACCATCAAGAACCTGGTCACGCCAAATTTGGACCTGCCGAAAAACAGCGAGATCTTCAAGCTTAACGAGGATGCCTTCTGGCCGCGAGTTGGCTTAAACGACTTTCTTTTCCACATAGTGGCAACCGACTGGGAGAACGACCGGGAGATCGATTTTCATGTCCCGCTCGCCTTCATGATGAAGAGTTTCGCCGACGCCGAAGGACAGAAGGCCCCGGGAAACCTAATCGATCAGATCATCAACAACTTTAATGGCTCGCCTGTCACGGTGGCGGGCGTGAACACGCCGGGCGTAACCGAAACGGACCTACGCCGATCGCGAGCAATGGGTGGCCAGAAGATCGCGTTTGCCCCGTTCGCCGTTCACGGGGACACTACGCTCGAAACAATGACGATGATCTTTGGCGCCTGCCGCTCGAAAAACACAGCGCCACCCGTGCCGCCGTTCCTTCCGGCGATGGCTAAAGCAAATGTAGACGTGCCGGAAGTGCGACAAATCTCTGGCAGCACGGCGCCTTCGACGATTCAGTTTCGCGGCGATTATCTCAGGACGCCCGGGAATTCCGTCATCGGAAACCTGGGCCATGTTTTTGCCACTGTGCTTGCCCCACCTCAAGTCAAGTTTTCATCCGATCAAACCGGCGGCATGGTCGCGCCTGATTTTGGCATCAGCGGATTGTCGCGCGCCGCCGGACCCGTTGGTGGTTTCGCCAATAGATTCTCGAATGGCTCTTTCAAGCCTGTTGACATCTTCAAGGATGTGAAGCTGCTCGGAGGAATCGAACTAAGCGGAATCATCAAGAGTGTCAAAAATCTGGTCCCCTCGGACCCCTCCATTCCCAAACTCAAAACCATCCGCACTTTTGTGGATGGCAAGGAAGTCTTTCAGACAAGTTACCGTTGGGAAGTCGACCAGGGCGGCTTAATCGATCAAACAGTTGCTCCAGGTACCCCTGAACCGCCAGATCCGCCTGAACCCGGAGAGCCGCCCCCTACGCCGCTGGGACCGTTCGTAAAAGGAATGTTCATGCCGGACCCCGGAGCGCGGTTCTTTATCGAGAGCATCGTAAACACTCCGCTCGACGGCTCGGCTCCAACAACCACGGTTAGCGGTGAACTCAACAACTTCAGCGTCACCATGCTGCCGGCTCTTGAGTTGGTAAGGTTGCATTTCACCTCGGTCAAGTTTTCCGCCGGGTTGAACGGGAAGACGGATTTCGCGGTCATCTTTAAGAAGTTTGAATTCCTCGGCTTCCTTACCCTTGTAAACAAACTGATGGACGTGATCCCGATGGACGGGTTTAACGATCCGCCATTTCTCGATCTCGTCCTGCCGCCGGAATCACCGGGTGTGCGGGTGGGCTTTACCCAGGGGATCCCAACCGTTGGTATCGGCGTCTTCTCGCTGGAGAACATTGCCTTCAGCGCCAGTTTCTTTCTGCCCTTCCTCGAGGGGCCGGCCAATCTGCGGCTCGCGTTTTGCGAGCGCCACCAACCGTTCACGCTTACCGTTTCCCTGCTTGGCGGCGGCGGATTCTTCGCGATCGATATCGGGTTCACCGGAGTCAGATCGATCGAGGCGGCCCTCGAATTCGGCGCTTCGGTAGCGCTGAATCTCGGCGTAGCCAGCGGGTCGGCCACCGTGATGGGCGGCGTCTACTTTAAGGCTGGAGAGAAAAACTCCTTCGATCTGTCAGCGTATGTTCGCGCCGCCGGCTCGCTCGAAGTTTTAGGAATCATAACCGTGTCGGTTGAGCTCTATGTAGCGCTCAGCTACGCCTCAAAAACCTCCCTTGAACATGCCGGCAAGTTGTGGGGTCAGGCCTCAATCTCGGTGAAGATCAAGATTGCTTTCTTCAGCAAGTCGGTAAGCATCAGCATCGAGCGTGAGTTTGCCGGTTCCGATCCAAAATTCTTCGAAACCATTTCTCCTGCCGTTTGGAGTGAATACTGCGCGACATTCGCCGACTGTCCCGTCTAAGCGAGATATCAAAATGGAAAAGCAAACCATAATCTTTACTGCTCTCCCTAACGGTCGTGCCGCCGGCGACTCTCTGCGCCTTTCAGTATTCATCTCGCCACGACTTTGGAGTGACGACCCTGCGGTCGCGAAATTGAAGCTGTTAGCGTTTGACGATTTTCGCGATTGGACTAGTCGAGTCTCAGCCGCAACCTGGAAGGTTGCCTTTGATGGTGGGCCAACGCTGAACGCCACGGTGGTCAGCGCCGCGCCACGCGCAGACCTCTGGAGCGCGTTGTTCAAAGACGACACCGACGTCTTTCCGTTTCGTTTCGATGACTATCGCGGCGCCGTGATCGAAACGTTTCCGAGCGATCTGATTTACGATCTGCTGGTGGGGGTCTACACCCGCGCGGCCAGCGATCCACTCCTGGGAGGGGGAAAGAATCTTCCACCAATCGATGTACTAGTTAAGGATCCTGCCATCATCGATATTGCTGTGGACAGGACGCCGCTGCCATTTCCCGAACCCAGCAGTCCGCGGCCCGAGCCCGTCGATATGGGGGGAACCGTGCCGCAGCCGGAACCGGAACCGAGCGCACCGCCGGAGAAAGGTTGTTGCCTTTGTGGCTGCCTGCTTTTGCCCTTTCTGATCCTGGCAACTCCGTTCCCAAAGCTGAAGGCTCGCCTCAAGGAACTTTGCAGTGGACCACCGCCGCCACCCAAACCGGTTTATTCCACTGAGCCGAAGCCCATCATTGAAACTCCTGCTCCGCCCCCACCCCCTCCAGTGGTCGTCAAACCGCCGCCGCCGCCGCCCAAACCGCTCACGGCGAACCGGGCAGCGTTCAACGACCTCGCGTCGTTTTTGAAACCACCGTCGGAGGTTTCCCAGCCGCTGCCTACCGCGCTCGAGTTACAACAGAAGTACGACTTTCACCACATGATCTCTGCCCTAGGCGACTATCCGTTGCTGCTTCGCGACTTCGGCCTGGTCGTCGATTTGGTCGTGACTTTAAACGGCGCCGCGCCACCGGCGGCAGGAATGGTCAAGGTCGAGCCTACCCTGGCTTTAGTCGACGCCAGCACGATTGTGTCGCCGCGCACCCATTACGACCTTTCCGCCGATCGTTTTGACGCGAGCCCGCGGCCGGTTAATCCCGAGATCAGTAACGGGATGTTGCGCTTAAACGACACGAAGCTTTTCCGCGTAATTCAAGTGGACGTTGTAGGCGGAGGGACGAAGACACAGAATGCAGCCACGAATATTAATGACGCCCAAGTGCATCCTACGCCGAATATGGCTGACAACACCGCCTTACCGGCACTGCGTAGTGGGGGGATTTCGATCATTCGCACGAACATGATCACGGAGCTGCGCGGTCGTTTTGGCCGGTCTCATGCGCTGCAGCAAACAGTCTTCGCGCTGGACAACTCACCTCAGCCGCCCACGCCGCCAGATGCGGAACCGCCACTGCCACCGACTGATGAGCTCTTTGCCGAAGACCTGGTCCACGGGTATCGCGTCGATGTTTTCGACTTGAAATCCAATGCATGGCACTCGCTCTGCCAACGCGCCGGTAGTTACAATTTCCTTGACGCGCCCGCAGCGCCCGGCGGAAAAATCACCCTGTCGCTGGAAGACGAAGGGTTCGTCCAGTTTGCCGCGACTGAACCGCTGGGTAAATCGCCAAAGAAAAAGCTGCGTACAAACGATTCATTATTCGTCTGGGAAGGTTGGAGCCTCTGCGCATCCCGGCCTGGCCTTTCGATAATGCCGGATCCACCTACAGCGCCGGGAGCGCCGCTGCCTCCGGTGAAGCTCGACAAGCCAAAAAACGAGGCCGTCACCAACTTCAAATTGGAAACGAGCTTCAAGGCGAAAGACGGATCGCTGCCGCGTTTGCGATTTGATCACAAGTACCGATTGCGGGCGCGTGTCTGCGACCTGGCTGGTAACAGCGTCTTCAATCCGGCCGACGCTGCGTTTGCCAACGACGTTCCGGAACAGACGGCAGACTTTCCCTGTGCTCGCTACGAACCAGTTGGTCCGCCAGTGATGATGTTGCGCGAGGCGCCGGTCGAAGGCGAGTCACTTGAACGCCTCGTCGTGCGCTCACCCGCGGTCGGCGGTGAGTTGCAATCTACCGAGCGGCACCTGGTGCCACCGAAGATTTCACAACTGATGGCCGAGCAGCATGGCAAATTCGATCTCGCCACGAAGAAGATGGACGGCTCGGCGACGGCTTACAACGTTGCAGCCCGAGAAGCCGGCGCCATAAATGATGGCGCCACCGAGGTAAAGAAAGATATCTGGGTGCACGCAGGGGAAAAGTTTAAGGTCACTTATCTGCCCGATCCGTCGTCGCGCGGAGCGTTGCTGATGGGACTGCCCGGAATGGCCAACGACGACGAAATCCTTGAGCCAGCTGCTCCGACAAATGTTGGAAACAAGATTGAGTTTGATGGGCCATGGCCGGATCCGCTGCCTTTCAGGTTACGGCTGGTAGCCATCGCGGGAGCGGTCCCGGCCCAGCCGAAATGGGAGAACGCGGCCGGGGAACGCGTCCTCGTGGTCGAGCTTCCACCATCGGGCAAAAAGGTCGTGCGAGTGAGTTCGTATATGAAACCCGATGATATCGATCGTCAGGGTGTAATGCAGTGGACCAGAGACCAAGCGTCTCCGGCATTGTTGCCCGCGGTTGAAGCAGATACGGGGGCCGGCAGGAGCTGGCTGCAAATGCCATGGCGCGACATCACTTTGGTACATGCCGTGGCGCAGCCACTTAAACCACCAATCGCCGTCATTTCCACGCCTAACACCAAGAAACTCGGCGACACATTCTCGCAGATCACCGGTAAAGTTACGCCGCACGTTGCCAGCACCGGAAAAGTTGATCTGGTCGGTCACTGGACTGACCCGATCGACGACTTATCGCAGCCGAAGCCCGGCACGCTGGACCACCAGGCCCATCTCTGTCAGGTGCTGATAAAGGAAGACGACGTCTCGCCGGACATCGTCGATACCGTTACGAAGAAGATCCCGATCCAAAACTTCGGTGACACAAAATTCCATATGGTGTCGTACGAGCCGATTGCGACTACACGTTTCGGCGAATACTTCCCACCATCGATAACCGGCACACCGGCGAACATTACCGTGACTGGCCCAATGTCGATTGCGGTCAAGATTCTTAACTCTGCGCGGCCCGATCCGCCGAAGGTGCTCTATGTCGTACCAACTTTTGCTTGGGAAGATGATCCGCCGGCGCCGGGCAAAGTTACTCGGAGGCGAAAGGGCGGCGGGTTGCGCGTTTATCTGGATCGTCCGTGGTTTTCATCCGGCGCCGGCGAACTGCTCGGCGTGGTCTACAGTAATGTCACCGCGTTCACGTCGTTAGACGACAGACTCAAGCGTTACGTCACGCACTGGGGCGTCGATCCAATATGGCTGACCGGCGCCACCAGCATCGCTGCAATTGACCCAAGCTTCGACACTAATTTGCGCCGGGCCGGGTTACACCTGGAAGAAATTCCCGACCAGGTATCCGTCGCGGGTTATGTGCCGGAGTTTGATAATAAGCGGCAACTTTGGTTCGCCGACATCGAGATCGACGTGGGCAACTCATACATGCCCTACGTGCGTCTGGCGCTGGCGCGTTATCAGCCAGACTCCGTTAAGGATGCACATCTCTCGCGCGTGGTGCGCGCGGAGTTTGCTCAGCTCGCGCCCGATCGCACGGCCAGTGTCACCAGCACGGCAATTGGCGGTGTCAACCATTTTAAGATCATGGTAACCGGGATCACGTATGAGCAATCGAGTGCCACCTTCGCCGCCAGCCGCACTGACATATTCAGGCGACAACCCGGCCGCACCGGGCACGCCGAAATCGTTGCGCTGCTACAGCGACGCAAGCCCAAACTCGGAACCGATCCCGACATCGCCTGGGAAACGATTGAACCTAAACAACTATTACTGCAGAACCCGGCGACGCCGGGAGAGTGGAGCGGCGAGTTAAGTCTATCCGAGCCGCTCAAGCCGGATACCTTTCGCATTCTGCTTCAGGAACAGGAGTGGTATCGGTCTGACTTCAAAGAGGAGAGCTTCGACGGCGAGACCACCGCGGCGAGCCGTGTTGTCTATGCCGTGGCATTCCCATTGGGCTGAGGTTTTTGCCTCTTAACAATTCGTCGCAAGCAGTCCATTTCGGTGTGTTTAGAGAGTGTAACCCTGTTTGGGTCCACTTCATAACTGGAGACTTCGGACTTTTCGGTTTAGGGCGATGTCTCCCGTCCTTTCACGGCGAGACTCCCTAAATATCTATAGTTCTCACTATTGTTAATTGCCTTCCGCGCGGCCACGCGCACCCTAATCGCAAAGAGCCTTGACCCCTCTGCCAAACAACCAACTGAGGCCTGACGATGCAGCTCACGGTCCGAACCTTTGCCGATACTCGAGTGAGTTGACGAAGCCCGTGACCATGCCACGCGGGTCGTTGCTCTGATCCAGCACTCTGATCCAGTCGAGATAAAACGCGTCCGGCTGTCTCCGCAGATACCCAAAGTATTCCATCACCGCATACGCCTGATTGAAGAACCTCTGTGACACCTCTGCGCTCTCGGCAATCTGTCGCAGGACTAAGGCGCGCGTCAGCGTCGAGTTATTTAGCCCGTCGATCATCGACTGCCGGCTCGATAAGGTCACGCCTGCCGTGTTCAGAAGCGCATCGACGTACTGCTGATTGCCCTGCGGCGTGTTGGGGAAATTGTAGGCGCTGACGAACGCCGAACGCGCCATGAAGTCCGTGATGAACTGCACCTTCGCTGCTTCCAACTGATTGGTGTCCAGAAAGCCGCTCACCCGCGCCAGGTCAGGCACAAACTCCGCATAGTCAGGCTTGCGGCCTAAGGCCACTGGATAGAACCGATAGACAAAGTAGCCGCGACTCTGAAACTCTTCCGATTGGAAGAAGAGTTGCGAGACGTGTATGCGGTCGCATTGGGTCGTGTCACCGCTACAGTTGTTGATGGTGCTTGACCAGCCGGCAAAGCCCGGCGGGTCAGGTTCGCGACCGAGAAAGTCGAGGTACTGCTGCCGCACGAAGAAGTCTGTTCGATCGACGGGATTGGGCCCGGTCGTGGTTTCATTGTCCACGATCATCACGGTCGTCGTTGACTGTGTGCCCAGCGTTGCGCCCGAAACGTTGTTCAGACTGACAGTGAACGTCTCGGTTCCTTCCGCGTACGAGTCGTCGATGATCGCGACAGAGAACGATTTCGAAGTCTCTCCCGCAGCGAAGGTCATGGTGCCGATGGTGTTGATGTAATCACACCGTGGCGAAGCGATGCCATTGAAGACGTTGCAATTCTGCAAGCCCGCCGCGTCGTTGGTGGCAAAGCCGACGCTCGCTGCTCCCGACGTATTACCGGAACGCGTCACCGTCAGATTCACCCGCTGATCGCCTTCGCCCACGATAAAGAGTGGAGCACTGAACTGGATCGTCGTCGGCGTCGGCGTTGGAGTTGGCGTCGGTGTTGGCGTAGGTGTTGGTGTCGGTGTCGGCGTCGGTGTCGGAGTTGGAGTCGGCGTTGGCGTTGGTGTCGGCGTTGGTGTCGGCGTCGGTGTTGGTGTCGGAGTGGGCGTTGGCGTCGGAGTTGGCGTTGGCGTCGGAGTTGGCGTTGGCGTCGGTGTTGGCGTCGGTGTCGGCGTTGCCTGCACCTCGAAGGCCCCGATATCGCTGCCGTCGCCAACATTGGCAATGGCCGGACTGCCAACCGGGCGTGTGAAGCCGCGTTGATCGGTGGTCGAGCCGCTGGAGTTTCCTCTGTCTATGGCCGTGCTGCCGGAACCGGAAAACAGCGCCTGTGTCTGGGTCGGTCCGCCGTTGGGGGCAAGTGTGCCGAGCAGCGGGTCTTTGGGCGAGGCGGCAGTGCCGATCTGATCTGAAGATAGTGCCGGGATGGCCGCGCCGGAGTTATTGCCGATGAAGTTGAAGCCTTGCGAGGTCAGCGCGCCAAAAACATCGGGGGCACTCGCGGATGGGTTGACGGCAATGATCGTATTCGTGACATTCACCGTGCCGCCGGAGTTGTAAATGCCGCCGCCGCTGTTGCTGGTGGCAGAGTTGACGGAGATGGTGCTGTTGGTGATCGTCACCGCGCCTTTGCTGCTGAAGAGGCTGGTGTTGTAAATGCCGCCGCCTCCTACGCCGCTGCTGCTGCTGGTGGCAGAGTTGGCGCTGATGGTGCTGTTGGTGACATTCACCGTGCCCCAGTTGTAAATGCCGCCGCCGCCGCTGGCAAAGTTGGTGGAGATCGTGGAGTTGATGACATTCACCGTGCCTGTGTTATTCACAAAATTAGGAGGAATGAAAAAGGTAGGGCCAAAGTTAGAGATGCCGCCGCCGGCGCTTGCCCTGTTGCCGGAGATGGCACAGCCCGTGACCGTCAAGATGCCGGTGGTTTGGTTCAAAATGCCGCCGCCGCCGTTGCTGCTGCCAGTGGTGTCTCCATTGGCGATGGTCAGGCCGGAGATCGCGGCGTTGAAGTTACCGAAAGTGATGAGGAAGATGCCGAACTTAGGCGTCCCGTTGACAAAGCTGCGCTGCACGGTCAACCGATTTGCGCCGGGTCCGCTGATCGTCAGATTCTTGTTAATGACTAACTCGCTGCTCGTCAGCGTGATCGGACTGGTGACGCTTGGAGCAAAAATAATATTGCTGCCGGCGCAGGCATTGGCGATGATGAAACGCAGTGAGCCTGACGACCCATCATCGCGGTTGTTGGTGACGACTGGGCTGATGCAGCCGGGAAGTTGGTCGGCCTGCATTTCGTAGGCGCCGATGTCGCTGCCGTCGCCGGGTGCGGGTTGGGTGCCCGGAATGACAACGGGACGTGCGAAGCCACGTTGATCGGTGATTGAGCCGCCGGAGTCGCCTTTGTCTATGGCGGGGCTATTGGGAAGCAAGGCTATTGTCTTAGTTGGGCCGCCGTTGTCCTTCAAGACCGGCAAGGTGCCGTCGAGCAGCGGATCGACGTTGAGTTGATTGCCGGTGGTGGTGCCGGTGATGATCGTGCCTGTTCTGTTGCCGATGAGGTTGTAGCCAAACGAGGTGAGCGTGCCCTCGAAATCGGGGCCGTTAGTCGTTGCCGTGTTTAGGGCAATGATGGTGTTCCTCGCATTCACCGTGTTGCTGCTGTTGTTGAAAATGCCGCCGCCGATATCAGTTGCCGAGTTGTTGGAGATGGTGGAGTTGGTGATAGTCGCAGTGCCGCCGTTATAAATGCCGCCGCCGACGCCAGCAAAGTTGCCGGAGATGGTGGAGTTGGTGATGGTCACCGTGCCGACGTTATGAATGCCGCCGCCGAGGCCGCCGCTGCGTGTAGTGTTGCCGGATATAGTACTGTTGGTGATTGTCATCGTACCGACGTTAAAAATGCCGCCGCCGAGGTTGGCAAGGTTGCTGGAGATTGTACAGTTGGTGACGTTCAGCGTGCCTGTGCTCCGGCTGAGAATGCCGCCGCCGGTGCTGACGTTGGCGCCCGGATCACCATTGGCAATCGTCAGGCCGGAGATGTTGACGTTGAAGTTGGGGCCCCCGGGGAACCCGGGGATATCGAAGATGCGGAAGCTGGGTGTGCCGCCAGCATTGCTGCGCCGCACGGTCAAAAAATTCGCGCCGGAACCGCTAATCGTCAGATTCTTGTTAATAAGCAACTCACCGCTCGTCAGCGTGATCGTACATGCGTCTCTAAGGCAGTTGTCGTCTCTTAAATTAATGTTGAAGTTGATAGTATCGCCAGACGCGCTGGACGCAGCATCAAGGATCGCCTGACGGAGCGAGCCTGCGCCGCTGTCGTTGGTGTTCGTTACCGTGAGGGTCGCGGCTTTGACCACCCGCGGACGGGCGAGCATGAGCGAGAGACCTACCACGCTCAATCCCAACAGCAGCGACAGCGTAATTAAGCGATAGTTTTTTACTTTGATGCTTTTCATCACAATCTCCTGAAATCAAACTTGCATCCGGTTGTATGAATTGACTTTGGCTGACTGGAGTACGGACTTAAGGCAGATCAATAACAACCCTTCCTTGTTTTCCTCGTAGTGCAATCGGCCCGCTTCGATCTGCCCGTAAATCAATCGCGTACTTATGCCGGCAAGCCTGGCTGCTGCCTCGGGCTCGACCATCCTGGCAAGTTCGCCGCACGCTGCACACCATGCTTGGGCCGGTCCGCGAGACGTTCGGATCGTGAGCACTTCATATGTCTCAATCGTGGTCTCGGTGCGACGCCTTCGTTTCATGTCATCTTCCAAACAGGTAGACTCATTTGACTCTGCCGTCTCGCGTTGCTCTCGCAACAAAGCGAGGACTACAATGCGGTGCGACAATAATTTTTGTTCTCAAAAAGATCGCTCTTTCCCCGCTTGATGGCTGACGGTACACGGAGGGGTGTTCGCGAGTCTTTAAAGACTGCTCTAAGAAATCTCAAAGAAATCTCAAAAACGCATTAATGAGTAAAGAGCCTTTTAATTGTTATCAGTTTGGCCCCTACCGTTTGGACCCGAACGAGGGACGACTGTTGCGCAATGGCGAACCGGTGCCGTTGACGCCGAAGGCCCTCGCGACGTTGGTCGTGCTGGTTCAGAGAAGTGGCCGCCTCGTTGAGAAAGACGAGTTGATGAAACTCCTATGGCCAGGCAGCTTTGTGGAAGAGTCAAACCTGGCCCAACACGTCTGGACGCTGCGCAGGACACTCGGCGAGAACCAGGCCGGCCACGAGTACATTGAAACCGTGCCCAAGCGAGGCTATCGCTTTATGGCTGAGGTCCAGGATCTCGGCGACGAAAGCTTTGAACTTGTCGCGGAAAGGCGAACGCTCACACACATCGTCACGGAAGATGGAGTTGAAGCAAGCGAATGGCCCAGGGAGCGACTTCCTGAATCAGACGCCGGCTACTTGATTGGCGGGAAGCGGCGATGGTTGACACGCAGACGCGCGCTCGCTGTCGGTGGTTTGGGTCTGTTGTTGTTAACGGTTTCAGTGTTGACACTTCGCTGGTGGAGATCCGGAGAAGCACGCAGGACAGAGGCCGCGCGTGCTGCAACCAGGACAAAGCTAACGTCGATGGCAGTCCTTCCTTTTAAGCCCTTAGTAGCCAATGACCGCGACGAATACCTCGAGATGGGAATGGTTGACGTCTTAATCACGAAGCTGTCGAACATCCGGCAACTCAAGGTGCGATCGATCAGCACAGTGCGAAAGTACGCCGACCTTCAACAGGACCCGGTTGCTGCCGGCCGGGAATTGCAAGTCGAAGCAGTGCTGGACGGCAGCATCCAGCGGGTAGGAGATCGGGTCAGAGTGACGGTACGGCTGCTGAATGTGCAGGACGGGACATCGCTGTGGGCAGACAAGTTTGACGAACCGTTCACGAACATCTTTGCCTTGCAGGACTCAATCTCAGAACGTGTCGCGGCGGAGCTCCCTTTGAACTTGAGCCGCGAGGAGAAGGCCCGACTGAGCCGTCACTATACCGAGAATACCGAGGCCTTTCAGCTTTACTTGAAGGGCCGCTACTTCTGGAACAAGCGAACGGCCGAAGGACTCAAGAAAGCTATCGAGTATTTCAATCAGGCGATAGCGATAGACCCGCGCTATGCGCAGGCTTATGCCGGGCTGGCCGACTCATATCTGTTGATCGGCGGTTATGGTCTGATTTCACAAGAGGAGACGATCCCCAAAGCCAAGGCGGCGGCTGAGAAGGCGCTGGAGATTGATGACACGCTCGCCGAAGCCCATACCTCGCTGGGCTTGATCTACCAGAATTACGAATGGAATTGGGCAGAGTGCGAAAAAGAGTACCGGCGAGCGATTGAACTAAATCCAAACTATGCGACCGCGCATCACTGGTACGGCGAGCATCTGGCGCTGATGGGCCGGTTTGATGAAGGCATCGCAGAGATTCAACGAGCGCAGGAGATTGACCCTCTCTCGCTGATCATCAACACGGATTTAGGAGCGAGTTTCAGTCGCGCGCGGCAATACGATCAGGCCATCGAACAACTCAGGAAGACGCTTGAAATGGACCCAAACTTCGAGCGGGCGTATGCCTTTCTAGCCTACGCTTATGCGCAGAAGGGGATGTGTCAAGAGGCCGTTGCGGCGGCGCAAAAAAGAAGACAATTAAATCCGGGCGCCGATTCATTAGCGGGACTTGGGCAAATTTATGCAACGTGCGGAAAGAGAGGCGAGGCGGAGAATATCATAGCGAAACTGAAGAAGCTCTCGAAGCATCAGTATGTCTCGCCTCTCGGCTTCACGGTCATCTACACTGCTCTGGGAGAGAAAGATCAGGCGTTTGCCTGGCTGGAGAAGAGTTGTGCTGAGCGGGAAGTGGGAGTGAATCTTAAAACTGATCCAATATTTGACCCACTACGCTCAGACCCGCGCTTCGCAGACCTGCTGCGGCGCATCGGCCTTTCGCAGTGAAAGCAATACAGCATCTGTTTTTCTAGAGTCATTCTAACGTACCTCATCTTCTCGCCCATAGGTCGGCGCGACGGTATGTCCCGGCATATCACGTAGCAATGATCTATGCAGGGTTGGGCGATAAAGAGCAAACGTTCGCCTGGCTCGAAAAAGCATATCAGCAACGCGTTCACACGATGATATTCCTTAAAGTCGAGCCGGAGTTGGACGGCCTGCGGTCAGACCCACGCTTCGCAGCCCTGGTCCAGCAGGTTGGGCTAAATCAATAGAATAAGGACTCCTCCCAATGTGCCGGTGAGGATACCTGGCTCAATGCTTGTGGTAAGCCCGAGCAGGCGGCGCAGTATCGCGCCTTAACATGACCTTGCGCAAGCGCACCAAGTTCTCAGCCACAGCCACGATTTTCATTCCAGATCTACTTCCGGTCAAGTTTCTTGGCGTTGTGCAGAAAGTGTGCATGAGGCGGCATATCTGCACAGAACCAGTTAAACTATTCGGCGCGCTTTCTGCGGTTTTTGCTCGACAAGATCGATCATCGACGACGACCGCAACCCAACGAATTAAGTGATATATTTGTGAGCCCTTGTCTATTTTGATTCCCGCGAAAACTTATTCGGCTAAGTCTTTCAAGCTGGTCGCAATCTGTTTTCTGTTTTCAGGCGCGACCGGTTTGATTTACGAAGTGCTCTGGGCGCGCATGCTGGGACTTGTCTTCGGCGTGACGACGCTGGCGATCGGCGCGGTGCTGGCGGCGTTCATGGGCGGACTAGCGCTGGGCAGCGCAATCGCTGCGAGATTCGCGGCGCGAATTGTTCGGGCCGTGCGGGCTTATGCTTTGATCGAAGTGGCGATTGGCGTTTATGCGCTGGCGGTGCCGCTACTCTTTCGCGGGATCGATCGCGTTTATGCCCCGGTGTGGCAGCATTTCCATCAGGGCTTTTACGGATTCGCCATCACGCGATTTGCGCTGGCCGCAATCGTTCTGCTCATTCCCACCGCGTTGATGGGCGCGACATTGCCGGTGCTTGCCGGCGCAATCGCCGGCCCAGGCAAGGAGCGGGGAACGTCGATCACTACCTTGTATGCTTGCAACCTTGCCGGCGCAATCGCCGGTACGATCGCCGCGGGCTTCTTCTTGCTTCCATACTGCGGCGTGCGCGCCACGATCTGGATCGCGGCCGCGACCAATGTAGTAATCGGCGTGGTTGCGTTTCTGATCGATTCGAAAGCCGGCAAGCTCGAAATGATCGCCGGACAAAATGTTGACGGGGAATTGATCTCAACGCCGGCGAGTGTCGCTGCGACAGGCGCGGCGTTCTGGCTGGCGTGCGCGGTCATCTCGGGGTTTGTCACGATCAGCATGCAAATCGTTTGGTCGCGGGTGCTGGCGATGATTATCGGCTCGAGCACCTACGCGTTCAGCATTGTGCTGGCGCTGTTTCTCGCCGGGCTGGCGCTCGGTGCGTATCTGGTTAGCGCGACAAAGAATCGCGACGGGCGTTCGCTTCGCCGCACGGTCTTCGTGTTGGAAATTCTGACTGCGGCGGCCTTGTTCATTAGCGTACGCGTCGCGAGCGCCGTGCCCGCGCTGTTGCTGGGCGCGGGCTTTCGACTCGGCGTCAACTCCTGGACGGGTTTGCTGGCTTTGCAGATCGCCGCGGCCGCGCTGCTGATTCTGGTGCCCGCTACCTTCATGGGGATGGTGATGCCTCTCGTGCTGACGCGGGCAGGAACTGCCAGTCTCGTTGGCAAGAGCTATGCGCTGAACACGGCCGGCGCGATCGCGGGTGCGTTGGTGACGGCTTTTCTGCTAATTCCAAAGACGAATACGCGATTCACAATTTTTTGCGCTGCCTCGCTGTGCCTGGTCGTCGCTAGAATCGCGTACCAGCCGCGCCGGGAGCGCGGTGACCTCGCGCTTGTGCGCAGCATTTCAATCGGCGGAGCCGTTGCCGCGATCATCGCGATGTTTATTTTCTGGCCGTCGCTCAATCTCAATGCGCTGTCGGTCGGGGCTTACGACAGTTTCGTGCGCGTGCTCGCAAAATCCCGCGGCGATATTCCCGAAGACGATCACTATAACGGGGCAGAGAATCACCAGCTCTTGATGTACGCGGAAGGCCGCACGGCGACAGTTTCCGTGCGCCGCGACTGGGGCATCACTTCGGTGGCCATCAACGGCCGGACTAATGCTTCCGATGGCGACGACATGCCGACGCAGATTCTCCTGGGCCAGCTTGGCATTCTCGCCGCGCCGCGTCTTGAACACGCGCTCGTCGTCGGATTTGCCACCGGCGTGACCCCCGGCTCAGTCCTGCAATCGCCGATACAATCGGTTGATTGTGTCGAGATCGAGCCCGCCGCGGTGGCCTCGTCAAGGTTTTTTGATCACGTCAACAACCGCCCGCTCAGCGATCCGCGACTCCATTTGATTGTCGACGACGCGCGCAACTATCTCCGCGTCAACCCACAGCGCTATGACCTGATCGTCAGTGAGCCCAGCCATCCCTGGGTGCCCGGCGTCGCGAATCTTTTCACGCGCGAGTTCTTTGCGCTGGGTCGCGAGCGTCTGAAAGATGACGGCGTGTTCGTGCAGTGGCTGCAGATTTATCAGCTCTCGACGGAGAGTTTGCGATCAGTACTCGCGACTTTTCATGAGGTCTTTCCACACGTTGCCGTGTTTCGCGTGCAAGGCGCGGCGAAGGGTAAGGATTTGATCCTGCTGGGAAGTCGGGCGCCGATCAGCTTCGATCAGATGAATCAGCGATTCAACGAACCGCGGATCGCCGCTGAGTTGGCGCGCGCTGGAATCAAGAACGCGGACGAACTGCGCGCGTGGTTTGTGTGCGACGAAACTCAACTGGGCCCAGCGGTCGCAGGTGCAATCATCAACACCGATGACAACATGCAAGTGGAAACCGTCGCGCCGCGCGAAGCGTTTCGGCCGACGATGGACGAGAATGCAGCCTGGATTGAGAGTCTCAGGCGCCAATCCGGATCAGATCGTTAGTCCAGCACTCGGCAGAGATCGTCTGTTGCACTGAACAGCGACCGGTGAGTATCACCGGGGCCGCTGAGAGTGGTTTCCTCCAACTTCCTAACCGAGTTTCCGCTCACGTATATACTCGACATCAATACTCACGCCCTGACCGCCATGCGCCGCAGTGTAGACGGCGACCACATCAAGGCTAAGGGTGCTCTCAATTACCAGAAACCCCTCAAACCCGTGGATCGGCTGGTTCCCGAACTCACCTAGTCTGCTACAGTCCACCTTAGTAGCTTGATCCGGCTTTAGCTCTTCTTTGAGAAATTTCGAGATCTGCGGCGGATCTACTTTTGTGGAGGTCGCCATCGCGAGTTTCATACGGAAGCCGACCGTCTTAGGATTCGGGTTGTGAATATTAACGACCGTTTGGTATGTCCCCGGGAGCAGCGAAGTTGTCGTTTGTGACGTTCCCGGGATATTGCTCGTGCAAAGGAATTTCACTGCGTTCTGAAAGACAAAGCTTGGAGCGCTTGCCTGTGCGCTGTTCTTACTAGGCATTACTCTTCTCCTTTTAACATCTCCTCACCCATGTCTGCGACTGAGCGGGAGACTCATGGTTGCCCGTGCGAGGGGCGGATGCGGATTCGAGCGGCTGGCGAGATGAAACAATCGCCGGCGAGCCCACACTAAGTGAGACGCCGGCAACATACGCCCACACAGTATTGATGTCAACAGTGCGAAAAGCGTATCGGCTAAACAATTTCTGAACTTAACGGCAGCACGGAGCAGGAGTTTTCGGTACGGCTATTTTCAAAGACGAGCTATTTCTGAAAAATGTCGGTCGCTATTGAAGGATACATCTTTCTAATCTTCTCGACGACCTTGCGGGTTGGGTAGCCAAGATTCTCAGGATCATCCGGGTCCTCAACCATCGCCGGCAGTTTCATGACTTTCCACTGTCCACCCTCTTGATGTAACAGGAAGCCGCTGTTTTCGCCGAATGAATCGTTTGGATCCGAGGAATGCGGCGCGGCGTACGTCCACGCCCAACCGTTGTGCGCCTTCAGATAATTCACCACGAAAATGATGCTGCCTCGATGCGGCTGGTAATTCGGACTTCGACGATCATTGACCTCTTCGCGCAGCGCGTCCATCATCCCCTGACGTTCGAGACTCCCTTTCTCCGGCGTGTGCAACTGGTCGACGACTTCGCTGCTGGCCGTCGTCGGTTCGCTTGCTTGCTCCTTCGACTCCGGCGTTGATGAACTCGACGATCCCGATGACTCTGAGCGCCGATCGGCGTCGTGCTGCGCTGATGGGGTAGGGCTTGGTTGCGCGTCGGCAGACTTGCGTTCAGCCAGAGAACAGCCCGTCATGCAGACAAGCAATGTGCAAGCAGTCACGAGCAAGAATGTTGTCAGCAGCTTTGACATGAGTCTCCGAGCTGGGCGTTTCAGCGGGCCCGCCTAACCCCTCGTTGCAGCGGACTCGCTTCTGGAGAGCCAATCCGCGACTCCGTCGAGCAGGAGCGCGACTCCGCTCGCAACGATCAGGCGTCAACAGTTATTTCCGTCCGTAGTTGGCCGCGTCATCGCGCAGCATACGCGGCAGGCGTCGCAAATAATCAATGGCCCGTACGGCACAGTTCCCAAGCTGAAACGGCAGTCTCGGCATTTCGTTGAATGGACCATTCACACCAATCGTCCCCTCGATTGCGTTCGGCCAGTGAGTTCGCAGGTTTTTCGGCTTTAGGCTATACGACGGGCGGCGCCATAGGTTTGTCATCGGTGTCTTGTGCCGGTGAAACATCGAACGCACTTCCCACGCTTTCAAGACCGAGGGAATCAACCAACCCGGCAGACGTTTCTCAGCGATTGCTTCCGGAACACCGTCCAGATCAGCCCCGAGCAGATGGCGCGCCAGCGCGATCGCGCAAGCGAACCAATCGCGGCGTTTTGAATTTCCATCCTTGAACAGATCCCAATCAAAGTCTGCGGGACGCGACTCAACAGCAACCGCAATATCGCACAGCCAGAGCGGGCGCCACGCTCCTTCGCGCAGAAAGTGATAGCACAGAGCACGAAGGTGATCTTCCAACCCGAGAACTCGTACCTCGACCCTATCGATCTTCAGCAACTGCGAACGCGCGTACAATTCATCCCACGATCGAGTATCCAACTTAACGAAGCCTTGATGTAAATCTACCTGAGTGTTGTTTGCGTCGTTACCGAGCGCGGCCTTCGCCGCCTCGAATTGCTTTGGACTCACGCACAAGTCAATATCGCCGTAAGGACGCAACCCGGCTTCAGGATAGAGACGCGCGATGGCCCAGCCTTTCACCAAAACAGGTTCGATGCCGGCGCGCTCCTGAATCGACAGAATATTTTGAATGTCGCGCTCATGAATCGCGGATTGAAGAGCGTGCAGACGGTAGGCTTGCTCTAACTGCAGAGCCGCCGTGGAGGTTCGAAGATTTGAGTTGCTTACTCGCTTCCATCCCAGCGCCGCCGCTCCTGATTCGAGCAGGCTTGGCGTCGCGATTTCGAGTTGTTCGGCCGTTATTTCAAGCGGTGAAGGGAACTGTCGCCACGAGCCGGCGAGGACCTCGGCGATCAGGCTTCCTTTGTTCAGTTCTCGTCGCATTGCGAATGAGCTGCACCCAGCGCGGTGAAGAAAGCCAGAAGTAGTGCATGTTTGGCTTCGATTCTCATGATTCAAGTCTCGCGGGGTAAAGTAAGAACTTAGGTGGCTGCACGGCGGCAGAAATGCTATCGACGAGCTAATCGACTCTAACCCCCCGGGCTATATACAACACTCCAAGTCGATAAGGGAGCCTCAGTCCGCGCCACAGGTTGATCGCATCCGTCGCGGTCAGGTCATCACGAAATAATTCAACGTCTTCACTCTCATCAAACACTCCGGCGTTCGCCTCGTTCAATAGTGCGCTGGGAAGCACGGGGGCGTCTCCCAACACTCGCATGGCCCAGGTCAACATCTGGTGCTCCGAAGCAGCGTCAGCGCCCCATGGTGTAAGCAAGTAATGAAGATTGAGAGGAAGCGGACGTTTCTCGCGGCCGCCGCCGGAGTTGACCGAAGGCAAATTCCTCGACGCGTGGTCTATTGTTATTCGATAAAGGTAAATCGAGATGCCGCTCTCGATCGGCTGGTTGAAGTCTTCAGTTCTGAACCGCCTGAACTGGGCGTCAGCAAATTCTGCGGGCCGGGATGCGCCCTGCAGTAAACCGACGATCGCTTGGCCGACAGCGGCGACAGCACGATAAGTTGCCAATGTGTCTCCCTACATGTTCACGCTAGACATCACAACACTTGAGTTTCTGTGCCCCGCATTATAGCCCACATGGCTAGACTCGCCCGAGCATCCCGCCAACTTTGGCATGTGTGCCGTTAAGAAAATCGCGCGCACTCATCCGGCGACCGTTTTCGATCTGTAGTTCCAAAAGGCGCAGCGTCGTTTTTTCGGCACACGCGACCCGAATGTTATCGCCATGAGCTTCGACGATTTGGCCCGGGCTGCCGTTGAGTTGGTCGTTCTTTTCTGCAGTCGCTTGCCAGATAATCAAGCGTCGCGAACTGAAAGTTGTGTAAGCATTCGGCCACGGCTGAAAGCCGCGCACGCGGCGCTCGATCGCGAACGCATCCATTGACCAATCAATCAAACCGTCTTCACGCTTCAGCATCGGCGCGAACGTCGCTTCTTCGTCTCGCTGCGGTTGGGCCTGAATATTATCGAAGCGCTTAAGAGTCTCGCTCAACAACTCCGCGCCGATCTCGGCCAGCCGCGCCAACAGTTGAGGCGCGGTTTCGTGCTCATTGATCGCAGTCTGGCGTTGCAAAAGGATCGGCCCAGTATCCAGCTCCTCGACGATCTTCATCGTTGTGACACCCGTTTCTCTTTCTCCCTTGACGATGGCCCAGTTAACCGGCGCCGCGCCGCGGTATTTTGGCAGCAGAGAGAAGTGAACGTTGATGCAGCCATTGCGGGGCGCTCCAAGAAACTCAGTCGGCAGAATCTTTCCGTACGCCACGACGATCGCCGCGTCGGCTTCACGCGATGCGAACAAAGTTTTCGCTTCCTGAGTTTTGATCTTGGCCGGTTGATGAACGATGAGATTGTGTCTAAGGGCGAACTCTTTTACCGGCGGTTGGTGCAGTTTGTTTCCACGCCCCGCGGGTTTATCCGGCTGCGTCCACACCGCGATGATCTCGTGACCATCGTCGAGCAGGCGCCGCAGAGACGGCACCGCGGATTCAGGTGTGCCCATGAAAACGATGCGCATGAGTTCGAGCGGCTTTGCCGCCAGCCAGTGCGGTAAGGCTCCGCCTTACCGTTTCAGTTAAATAGAAATGAAGGGAGGCTGCGCCTCCAAAGTCCGAGGCGTAGCCTCTATCAATATCTTAGATTGTCGGAAAGGCAAAGCCTTTCCGCACTGTGAAGCGGCAGAGCCGCAACCGAAGCTTAAACCGCAGCGCTCTTCTCAACGGGTGCATTCTTCGTCGCGCCAATCTTCGCCGACGAAAGCTTTGCTTGCATGAACAGCAAAAGGTAATCGTGGCCGCCGGCTTTCGAGTCCGTGCCCGACATGTTGAAGCCGCCGAACGGATGCACGCCCACAAACGCGCCGGTACATTTGCGATTGAAGTAGAGATTTCCGACGTGAAACTCGCGGCGCGCACGTTCGATCTTCGCTTCGTCAGTCGAGTAAACAGCGCCGGTTAAGCCAAACTGCGTGTCGTTCGCAATTCGCAAAGCATCATCGTAGTCATTCGCTTTGATGACGGCCAGCACCGGCCCGAAGATTTCTTCCTGCTCGATGGTCGAACCCGGCTTCACGTCGGCAATCACTGTTGGCTCGATAAAGAATCCCTGCTCGCCGTCGGAACCACCGCCGGCAACGACGCGGCCGCCTTCCGCCTTGCCTTTCTCGACGTAACTATTGATTGACTTGAATGCCTTCTCGTTGATGACGGCGCTCATCGTCGTGGCGTTGTCAGAAGGGTCGCCGACTCTGATCTTCGCAGTGCGCTCGGCAATCTTTTCGATCATTGGATCGTAGACGCGCGCGTCGATGATTGCGCGGGAGCAGGCGGAACACTTCTGCCCTTGATAACCAAACGCCGCCTGCACCACGCCAGTGGCAGCTTCGTCGAGGTTCGCGTCGTCAGCAACGATGATTGCGTCTTTGCCGCCCATCTCGGCGACCACGCGTTTGATCCAGATTTGGCCATCGTGGACTTTCGCGGCGCGTTCGTTGATGCGCAAGCCAACTTCTTTCGAGCCGGTGAAAGCAACGAAGCGCGTTTTCGGATGATCGACAATCACGTCGCCGACTTCCGCGCCTGATCCGGCGATGAAATTCACCACGCCGGCCGGCATGCCGGCTTCTTCCAGCAGTTCGAAGAACTTGTAAGCGATCGTCGGCGCATCTGAGGAGGGTTTCAGAACGACGGTGTTGCCGGCAACAATTGCCGCGGCGGTCATTCCGGCCATGATCGCCAAAGGAAAATTCCACGGCGGAATCACCGCGCCGACACCAAGTGGAATGTATTCCAAACGGTTCTCTTCACCCGCAAGTTGTGTCAGCGGTTGCGGCGCGCCGTAACTCAGCATGTCTCGCGCGTAGAACTCCAGGAAGTCGATCGCCTCCGCCGTGTCGCCATCGGCTTCGGGCCAGGTCTTCGCGACTTCGTGAATCATCCAGGCAGACAGCTCGTGTTTGCGCGCGCGCATCAGTTCAGCGACGCGAAACAGTAACTGCGCGCGCTCTTCAGCGGGAACTTTCTTCCAGGTTTCAAAAGACTTGCCGGCAGTTTCAACCGCGCGATTGGCTAGTTCCTTTGTCGCTTTATTGAAGCGTCCGACTATTTGCGTGCGGTTCGCGGGATTGATGCTGTCAAACTTGCTTTCAGTCTTGATGCGTTCGCCGCCAATTACGACAGGGTATTCCTGGCCGAGCTGGCTGTTCACCTTCTCGAGCGCCGCGAGCATCGCGTTGATGTTGTCCGCGGTAATGAAATCGGTCAGTGGTTCGTTACGAAATTCAGTTGGCATGATTACTCCGTTAGGTTGTTATCTGGATCAGTTTCTCTGTGTACCTCTGTGAAGCCTCTGTGTCTCTGTGGTTGATCGTCTTTTCGCGAGAATTCACCACAGAGACACAGAGGCTTCACAGAGGGCCACAGAGAGAAAACTAAGAAGGCCACTCGCCGGCCTTCTGAAGTTTCTTGATCTTGCGTTTGACGATCTCGCGCTTGAGCGGCGTCATCTTGTCGAGAAAGACGATGCCGTCGCAGTGATCCGTTTCGTGCAGCATGCAACGCGCCGTCAGCTCCGTGCCGTCCAGCTCGAATTCTTTTCCGTTTACGTCGTGCGCGCGGACAATCGCGCGCAGGTTGCGCTCGACGCCGAAGAAAATACCGGGAAAAGAAAGGCAGCCTTCTTCGCCATTCTGCTTGCCTTCCATGGTTACAACTTCCGGGTTAACCATGACGACGCGCTGCGCCGGGTCTTTGCCGCCTGAGCAATCAATCACAAACAGACGCTTCGGTACGCCGACCTGAACGGCCGCCAACCCGACCCCCGGCGCCGAGTACATCGTCTCGAACAGGTTATCGACGAGCTTCTTCAGATCGCCGTTAAAATCCTTGACTGGATCGGCCGGCGTCTCGAGAATCGGATTCGGCCAGGTGAGTATTTTCAAGAGCGACATTCTAAAATCTCAAATCTTAAAGTTCGAAGTCTCAAATCGGTTTTCTTATGGCTTGATTCTACGATCAAGATCTTGGTTTCGCCAGTTAGCCTACAAACCTCTATGACCTCGCAAGCTGAACGATTTGACCCACCCGCTGACGCGGGTGGTACTGACCTCATGCCCACGATCCTCGTCTCAGTATCCTCGCAACTGTTCGCGATAGCCTTCAAAGTTGCGCTTCATTTCGCCCAGACTGTCGCCGCCAAACTTCTCGCGCATTGCGCCGGCGAGAACCAGCGCGACCATTGCTTCGCCAATCACGCCGGCAGCAGGCACTACCGTGATGTCTGAACGTTCGAACGCGGCGCGCTCTTCCTGTTTGGTATCGATATCGACCGAACGCAATGCGCGACGAAGCGTCGATATGGGTTTCAGGTGACCGCGCACGCGAATCTCTTCGCCATTCGTAACGCCGCCTTCCAAGCCGCCCGCGCGATTCGTGGCGCGAATGAATTCTTTCGTCTCGTCGTTGTAGCCAATTTCATCGTGAACCTCCGAGCCGGGCAGGGAACTGGCTTCCACGCCCGCGCCAATCGCGACTGCCTTGACCGCGGGAATCGACATCACCGCTTGAGCTAAGCGTCCGTCGAGTTTCAAATCCCACGCGGTGTAAGAGCCGAGGCCCGGCACAACACCGCGCGCAACGACTTCAAAGACGCCACCAAGCGTGTCGCCTTCGCTCTTCTTCTGATCGATTAACTCCATCATGCGCTGCTGTGTTTCTTTGTCACCGCAACGCAGCGGCGCGTCTTCGGGTATCGTCGCGACTTGATCGAAAGTAAGTTCGAGCGGCTGGTCGGGTATGCCGCCGAGTTGAATCACGTGACTGCGAATCTCCACCCCGAAGTTTGCGAGCAACTGTCTTGCGAGCGCACCGCACGCCACGCGCGCCGCCGTCTCGCGCGCGGACGCGCGTTCCAGCACGTCGCGCAGATCGCGCGCATCGTATTTCAGACCACCGGCAAGATCGGCGTGGCCGGGGCGCGGGCGTTTGACGCGGCGAGATTTCTCGGGCGCGAGTTCATGTGGCTCCGTGGCCATGACCTCGTTCCAGTTCGCCCAGTCTTTGTTCTCAATCATCACGGCAAGCGGCGAGCCCAGCGTCAAGCCATGACGCACGCCGCTGAGAATCTCTACGCGGTCTTGTTCGATCTTCATCCGCGCGCCGCGGCCATAGCCTTGCTGTCGTCGATGGAGCTCGTGATTGATCTGCCCAATATCTATCGGAACGCCCGCGGGAAGTCCTTCGACTATCGCGACGAGGGCGCGACCGTGTGATTCGCCGGCTGTGGTGAAACGGAACATTACTTTTTTCCAAGACCGAAAAGACGTTCACCGCAGAGACGCAGAGAACGCAGAGGTTGCGCAGAGAACTACTCCCTTAAGCCAAGAACCTTTCTCCGGATCCCATTCTTCAATACGACCACATTAAAGTTCATCAATAGTCCAACATTCCAGCCGCCAAGTCGCAAATAAGTTAACAGTTGAGCTTCGTGAATTGGCGCGATAGCTTCAATCGATTTCACTTCGACGACGACCGCACCTGCGACGAGGATGTCGAGACGATAACCGCACTCGCAGCGAATACCTCTGTATTCGAGAGGTAAGGGCACCTGACGCTCGAACGGAATTCCTCGCAACGCTAGCTCTTGGCAAAGACATTCCTGATAGGCTGACTCCAATAAGCCGGGGCCTAGCACTCGATGAACCGCGATTGCCGCACCGATCACTTGCTCAGTAATTTGGTTGATTCTTATTCGTTCGGGCTGAGGATGCATATGGTCTTCTCTCTGCGCCCCCTCTGTGTTCTCTGCGTCTCTGCGGTGAACGTTCGTTTGTATTTAGTATCATAGAAACGCCTCCGAGAACATGTTCCCGCGGCCAAGTATTCCCGCCGGATCAAACGCTCGCTTCAATGCCGCCATCTCGCGCAGGTGCTCTTCGCCGTAAAGCTCGCGCAGGTATTCGCGCTTCAACTTGCCGATGCCGTGTTCGGCGGAGATCGTGCCGCCAACAGCCACCGCGCGGCGAATGAATTTCAGATAAATCTCACGGGCCCGCGCGGCTTCCTCTTCATCGCGTGGCAGGATGTTCACATGGACGTGATTGTCGCCGATGTGACCGAAGATTGTGTAGCGAAGATCGCCGCCGCGCAACGCGTCCTGATAGAACTGAAGCACACCAGCGAATTCTTCGTCAGGGACAGCCATGTCGGTCGATACCTTTTGCTGTCGATAGCGCGCGAACCATTCATTCATCAGCACGGGAAGCGCATGACGAAACTCGCGCAGCTTTGCCTGATCCTGTTCGTTGGTTGCGAACCACGATTCGTCCGCGAGCGCGTGATGCCTTTCAAGCAACGCGAGCCATTCGGTCATCAACTGTTCTTCGTTCTCGGCCGTTGTTTCTTGTTCGAAGAAGACCGCGCCCACTGCTTCATCTGGAGTCGTTGGATACTTTTGACGAAGGAAGGCAAGCGATTCGGAATCGAAGTATTCAAGCGCGCGGGAGTCTAGTTCGCTGACGATGCCCTCCCTAACGGTCGGGCTGACACGATTGGCGAGAGACCGGTTGCGAACACCGCGAACGAATGCGAGCAGCCGTTCTTCTGAATCGAAGAAGACAACCCCGCTCAGGAATCCTTCGGGCTTCGGTAACAGCCTAACTTCAACTTCGACAATCACGCCGAGCGTTCCCTCGCTGCCGATGAATAAATCGAGCACATCCATTTCCGGCGTGACGTAATAACCCGACGCGTGCTTGCGAACGTCGGGCATTTGATACGTTGGAAGCTGCGCTTCGATTGACCGCCGCGACTCAAGCGGAATCTTGATTCGACCTCGTGCGTCCGCGTGAAGTTCGCCGCGACGAAGGTCGATTACATCGCCGGTCGCCAGCGCGATCTTCAAACGCTCGACATAATTTCGCGTTGGACCATATTTGAAAGTGCGCGCGCCGGAGGCGTTAGTCGCGACCGTGCCGCCCAGAAAGCAACTGCGTTCGGTGGGATCAGGCGGATAAAGCAAACCTTCAGCCTCAACCGCGCGCTGAAGGTCGCGGAGGATCACGCCGGCTTCGGCGATGGCGCGACCCCCGCTCTGGTCGTCGTGAACGATTTGTTTTATGCGATCTAGTTTGTCTGTAGCGATGACAATGCCGCCAAACGGAACGCGGCCCGCAACTGTTCCCGTGCCGGCGCCGGAGACGGTGACGGGGGTTCCGTCCTTCGTTGCTCTCGAGAGAACGTCCGCGATGTCTTCCGCACTTTCAGGGAACACTACGCGCGCGGCATTCCCGCCGCGCAGATAGCTCGCGTCAGAGAGAAAATCCTGAATTTCATCTTGAGCTGTTTTGACGAGCATCCAATTTTGGGAAAAGGCTTAACAGTCTCTGTCGCCCGCTAAAGCGGGCTTAAGGTTCAAATTAATCTCGTACCCAGGGTTCCGCTCGCTGCGCTCGCTTCACCCTGGGCTAAACTCTGCCGCCCGCTAAGCGGGCTCGTTGAATCGCGCTGTCAAACCATCACTGGTCTGCGTGGGAAACAACCACGGCGGTGTCGCGCTATGCTTGCCGGCGCACTCCAAATTAAGCTACAGCCAGCTCACGCTCGCGCAAATACTTGATCCGATCGCGCAGCTCCGCCGCCTTTTCAAACTCAAATCGTTTCGCGTGCTCGCGCATCTCAAACTCAAAGCGTTTGATTGTCTCTTCGATTTGCTCAGCGCTGTAACCATCGATTTCTTCAAGTTCCAAAGGCACTTTGAAATAGTCGGCTTCGGACGCCGTTACCAACGTCGCCTCGATCGGTTTAATGATCGTTTGCGGCGTGATGCCGTGCTCGCGGTTATAGACTTCCTGCAATGCGCGCCGGCGGCGGGTTTCGTCAATCGCCCGCTTCATCGAGTCGGTCACACGGTCGGCGTACAGAATCGCCTTGCCGCTACTGTTGCGCGCGGCCCGGCCAATCGTCTGGATTAAAGATGATTCAGAACGCAGGAAGCCTTCCTTGTCAGCGTCGAGGATCGCGACCAATGAAACTTCCGGCAAGTCCAATCCTTCGCGCAGCAGATTGATGCCAACCAGCACGTCGAATTCGCCGCGTCGCAGGTCGCGCAGAATCTTGATTCGCTCGAGCGTAACGATGTCCGAATGAAGATAGCGCACGCGGACGTCGAGTTCGGTAAAGTACTCGGTCAAGTCTTCCGCCATCTTTTTCGTCAGCGTGGTAACCAGCACGCGTTCTTTGCGCGCGGCGCGCGCTCGGCATTCGCCGAGCAGGTGATCGATCTGACCTTTGACAGGCTGCACCTCGACTTCCGGATCCATCAAGCCGGTCGGACGAATAATCTGTTCGATTACTTCGCCACTTGATTTCGTTAGCTCATAAGGTCCCGGAGTGGCAGAGACATAGATTCTCTGCACAGCTCGCTCTTCGAACTCGTCAAAATTGAGCGGCCGATTATCGAGCGCCGACGGCAGGCGGAATCCGTATTCAACCAGCGTGCGCTTGCGCGATTGATCGCCAAAGAACATGCCGCGCACTTGCGGAATCGTCTGGTGCGATTCATCAATGACGACCAGCGTGTCACGCGGCAGATAGTCGAGCAGCGTCGGCGGCGGCTCGCCCGGTTTCTTGCCGGTGAGATGGCGCGAATAGTTTTCAATCCCGCGGCAGAAACCCATCTCTTTCATCATCTCCATATCGAACATCGTGCGCTGATGCAGACGCTGCGCTTCGACGAGTTTGCCTTCCTCGATCAGTTTCGGCTCCCACCATTCCAGCTCGTGGCGGATCGATTTAATCGCGCGCTTGAGTGTGCTGCGCGGCATCACGTAATGCGACTTGGGATAGATCGGCACGCGCGCGGTGTGCTTTTGAGTGACTTCGCCGAGCAGCGCATCGATGGTCGAGATGGAATCAATCTCATCGCCCCAAAGCTCTATGCGATAAGCCTCGTCCTGATAACTTGGATAGACCTCGACCACATCACCGCGGACGCGAAAGCTGCCGCGCTTGAAGTCAACGTCGTTGCGCTCGTACTGCAACTCGACCAGACGCTGCAGCAGAGTGTCGCGCGCGATCTTCATTCCCGGCTCGAGAAAAACCAGCATGCCGTAGTAGGCGTCCGGGTCGCCCAGACCGTAGATGCACGACACGCTGGCGACGACGATCACATCGCGGCGCTCGAACAACGCCCGCGTCGCCGACATGCGCAAGCGATCGATCTCTTCGTTGACGATCGCGTCCTTTTCGATGTAGGTATCCGAGGCCGGCACGTAAGCTTCCGGCTGGTAATAATCGTAATACGAAACGAAATACTCGACGGAGTTTTCGGGAAACAGCGACTTGAATTCCTGATAAAGCTGAGCGGCGAGGGTTTTGTTGTGCGCTATCACGAGCGTCGGCCGCTGCGTCCGTTCGATGACGCTGGCGACGGTGAACGTCTTGCCACTGCCCGTGATCCCGAGCAGAACCTGGTCCTTCGTCCCGTCAGAAAGGCCGCGTACCAGCGCATCGATCGCCTGCGGCTGGTCGCCACAGGGCTGATAGGTCGATTTCAGCGTGAAGGGCATAACCCTTCATAGTAAATCGTAAATGCTGAATCGTAAATCGGCGAAGACTGACTAAACGAAAAAAGCGCAGAGCCTGTGTAGCTCTGCGCTCTTGCTAACGCCAACCCTGCGGGCGCTCCTTTACACCAGCGACGGCGCGTCGGCGGGCGATTGGCTGGTTATTTGATAGATTGCTTCCATCACTGCTGAGCGCACTTCGGGTGGCAGCGATCCACGCACAGCCATGCGACGGAATGCAGGCAGAATATCCGGTAGGCCGCTCAGCGCCAGCAGTTTTACGACCGCGAGTCGCACTTCGATGTTTGGATGCTCTTCAATGGCTCGCATCAAGGGCTGCACCTCGCCGGCCTTGGACATTAGGAATAGCAGCGAGAAAGCGTCGTACGTTTTGTCGCGGCTTTCGCCCGTAAGATTTCTGATCGCTTCGTTCGCTAATCCTGAGGAAGCAATGGCCGCGCCAATCTTGCGACGGCGTGCAGGTGTTGCTTCCCGCAGGGCGCGAGTGAATGCCGCCGCGCGATCGTCCTGAGAATCAAACAGGGCGCGGGCCGCGACGCTGCGCACCTCGACCGACTGATCGTCAAATGCCGTGTTGATATGGCGAAAGGCATCTTCGCCGCCAAACCGAGCCAATTCAACCAGCGCAGCGGCGCGTTCGGCCGGCTTGTCGTTGCTAAGCCGGCTCAGCGTCGCCGAAGAGACAGCACTTGGCGCGGTCTCAGCTTCCGGCACGCTGACCGCGTGAAATTCTCCGCCTGAATCATCCTGCATCAATCCGCCAAAGCTCTCATGTGACGAATGCTCATCAGTTAAAGACGATGACCCGACAGGCGTCTGCCTCTCGATCCCGACATCAAACCATTCAACGATTTCGTTAATCTTACCGTCACCTTCGTGGGTTAAAGGGTGGGCCGGCTGCTCGTCGATTTCGGAAGAGTAAGGTTCCGGCCGACTTTGCGCCGCTTCGGCCCCGCGTCGCGCTTCATCTTCAGCGCGAATCTTGGCTTGAACCTCGGCGCGGATCCGCGCTTCCATCTCAGCACGCTGTCGAACTTCGTCTGCGGCCTTGAGTCTCGACTCTTCTTCCGCTCTTAGTTTCGCTTCTGTTTCGGCCCGGCGCAGGGCTTCTTGTTCAGCGCGGCGGCGTGCGGCTTCCTCAGCCTGCCGTCGCGTCTCTTCTTCCGCGTACTGGCGCGCTGCCTCTTCAGCGAGACGTTGCGCTTCCGCGGTGGAGATCCGGTTGGCTTCTACCTCGGCGCGGCGGCGAGCCTCTTCTTCGGCCTTGCGCCGAGCCTCGCCTTCAGCTTTGCGGCGTGCGTCAGCTTCCGCGCGCATTTGCGCTTCGATTTGAGTGCGCAAGCGTGCTTCTTCTTCCGCACGACGATGAGCTTCGCCTTCCACCTGGCGACGAGCTCCTTCTTCGGCGCGGTGACGCTCAGCTTGCTCGGCGAGCCCTCGCGCGCCTTCAGCGGACTTGCGGCGAGCTTCTTCGCGCGCCTGCACCCGGGCGACCTCGACCTCGACGGCCTGGAATCTCATCTCGGCATGCCGGCGCAATTCGTCTTCCTGAGCACGCTTCCTCGCCTCAGCTTCCAAAAGCCGGCGCTCTTCTTCCGCGTGGACGCGCGCCTGCTCCTCTTCCGCCTGGCGCCGCGTTTCCAACTCAGCGCGGTGGGCTTCTTCCGCAACACGCAGGCGCGCTTCGACGTCGGCGCGGCGCGCATCTTCCATGGCTCGCATGCGCTTCAGTTCTTCTTCGGCGCGCGCGAGTTCGTGTTCGGCGATCTGGCGGCGATTCTCTTCCTCGGCGTGTTCGTGAGCTTCGGCGGCGATCCTTTGCTTCTCGTGTTCCGCACGCTGACGCGCGGCTTCCGCTTCCGCGTGGCTTCTACGTTCATGCTCGGCACGCAACGCATTCTCGGCCGCCAGTCTGCCTGACTCAAACTCGGCTCGGCGCGTTTGCTCTTCCGCTCGCAAACGCATCAGCTCGGCTTCCAACTGCTTGATCTCTTCGGTGGCGAGGCTGGCAGGGGAACCTTCTTCGTCAACTGGCTTGGTCGAAGCGATTGGAGCCTCGGCAACTTCAGGCGCTCGCGTCTTCAGTTCGGCAGGTTCCGGCGCGATCGGCGTGGGCGCCTGGGCCTGCTGCTCGCTCTTGAGGATTTGCAGCAGCTCGGCCTTGTGCGCGGCCAGCGCGCTGCGCAGCTCCGGAGTGATGGCGCCTTTTGGCGCATCAATGACCAGGCGATCGTCTCCCGAGGCTTTCACCTCGACGCCTTTTTCGCGGAGTTCGGAAAGCAAATTGCGCGCTGTCATAATTCGATCACCTCGCGTTCAGGTTCGATTGGTGGGGCAGAGAGTTGGGGGGCCGGCGTGGCGCCCGAAAGGTTGGACGCCGCTGAGTCGTCAGCAGGCGCGCCGGTGGCGCAGGCGTCCATCGCGTGCTTAATCAAAGTCCGTGGCACTTTGCGATCGGTCTGCATCAGCGAATTCAAGGGGCCAATGGCGGCTGGGTCGCGCAGGTCCATCAAGGCTTCCACCGCGGTGCTGCGCACTTCGGGGGCGGAATCGTCGAGCGCGGCGATCAAATGCGGCGTGGCTTCGCGATCGTGAACAAAGCTGAGCCGGCGCGCTGCTGCGGCGCGTTCGACCGGCGCATCAGCAATGCGCAAGTCGCGCGTCGCATCGTCAAAATAACCGTGGTTCATGAAAGCGGCGCGCGCGCGGTCGCGTCGCTGAAGGTTTCGGCCAACCAGTGCGGACAGCAACTCAGCGCCGACAAGCTGGCGTGTTTCGCGGTCGTCGGACCCGATCACGCTCTGGTCATACTGTTCGCCAGCCATCACGTTCTTCACCTGTTCGGCGACGGTCGCAACTCGCGCCTGGCGAGCGCTAGCCGGAACAGTCGAAGTCGCGTCCCGCATCAGGGGTTCAGCTTCGGCAACTGGTTCTCTTGAAGTTGCTACCGCGGCGGCGACCGCGGTTGTGGGAACTGCCAGGTCGGCGATTGTCTCTGCTCTTGATTCGCTCGCCTGAACGCTCGCTGCGTCGGCTAAGGATTTCGCTTTCTTTAACTCGCTGCGGCTGGCTCGGACGCGACGCGGGGCCTTGAGGCGACGACGCTGAAACAGAAGCAGCACAATCAACAATGCCAGAATGACGGCGCCGATTACTACCGGAACCGGATTGAGCTGAGCGAGGAGTATCCAATAGCGAGTGCGCTCTTTCAGCCTGCTCTGCCATGACGTGGCCATAGGCTCGGACCATGCCGCCGTCGTCGCGGGAGTCGGTTGAATGCCCGTCGATGGTGTCGGCTTTACTGCGGCGTTTTGCGCCGGGGTCGCTTTCGGACTAGCAGTCGGAACTCCGGTCGGCGTGGCAACTGAGGCGATGACCGTCTTCGGTGCGCTGCTTTCCACACTGGGCTTCGATCCGGATTTCTCTGAGCCCTTCGGGCGAGAAGTATTCGCTGCCGCATTTCTCGCCGTCGGCGATGAACTGTTCAGCGGCTTGGCCTGGGCTTTAGCGGGATTCGATCCAGGATTTGTTCGCGCGGCTTCCCGACTGCTGACATTCGATCCCGTTGCCGAAACGCGCGCCGTGCCTGGTGCGCTGAAGACTACGTCGAGTTTGTTTGAGCGTTGCTCGACATGCGCAGTCGCGCCCGGCTGAAGCCGAAACGAGATAACCGTGCTGTCGGCGCCGCGCTGAACCTTCACATCCGCGAAACCACGACCGCGCGTCGCTTCAGCGCGCGGGACATCAGCGGCTGGAATCTTCACATAGAAACGATCGCCGCGCCGATAAGCTTCGTAGTCGCTCAAAGACTGGTCAGAGTTAAGCGCGACGCGCGAGCCTTCCACCGTATCGCTCGAGCGCAGCGTCGTCGTGTGCTGCGGCTTTCCCGAGTTGTTCGAATTGCTCTGCGCCGGCTTGCTTTGCGCTGTGATCAGCGCCGCGCCAAACACCAAAGCCGCGCAGCACTTGAAGGCGAGCGAAGCTTTCGTGAGACAAGACGAATGGTGAATCGCGTTCATCATTGGGGCAACACTAATGAAAAACGTTCGGAACACTAGAACGAATTATGCAACGTCAAAGCGTCGTTGTCACTTGCGGTTCAGTTGCGGGCAGCTCCTGGTCGAGCTTGTACAAAACTTCCATGACAGCGGTGCGTACGTTTTCCGGCATGCCTTCGCCGGCAATCATCTCGCGCAGTTTTGGCGCCACCTCGGGATCTGCCGCTACGTTCAATACGCGCACGGCGCAAAGTCGCACTTCGTCGTCCTCATGGTTTTCGATCGCGTCAAGGATCGGTTGGGTCTCGTTTGCTCGAGCCAGAAGTCTGAACAAAGAAAAGGCTTCATAGGCCTGATGGCGATCTTCGCTGGCGAGGCGATCGACGGCCTGCGCTATGATGCCGGTCGAAATACAAGCGCGGGCAACACGTCGCAGGGTTTCGGGATCGGCAGTTTCCGTGACGCGCACATACGCGTCCGTGCGATCGAAGTGAAGACTGGTGAGCGTGCGGGCGGCGGCGGCCCGAACTATGCGCGATTCGTCCGCGAGCGCGATCAGCACCGGTGCGAAAACCGATTCGTGATCGATCGAGCCGAGACTGGTCACTGCTGCCGAACGCACAGCCGGATCCAAATCGTTGAGGGCCGTCGAAGCAAGCGCGGACACTGAACGCTGTGCATGGTGGGTGCCGAGTTGCTGCACAAACCGCGCCCGTCCGCCCGCGTCAGCAGTTTCAAGCTGGCCGAGAACCTTAGTCAGCTCCACGTCTTCGTCTCCGGCCGGCAGGTCTTCAAAAGTTACGAATGGGTCCAACTCGGGAAGTTCCGCGCCGGCTGAGCCGTCCGCGAGCAGCGCCGGCACGGTCGAAGACGAATCCAGATAGCCGAGACTTTCGACGGAACAAGCGCTGAGCGTCTCGCTGAGAAGAGACGCCGGAATGTCCGGATGACGCCGCGCGATGTCCAACAGCGCGCCGATCGCCGCCGGCATTTTCAGCGCGCCCAGGCTTGAGACGGCCTGATTGCGCACAACTGAATCGGGGTCATGCAAGGCCTCGATCAGGAATGTAAGCGAGGACGGTGATTCGATCTGGCCGAGGGTGCGGGCCGCCGAGGAACGCTCCCACGCATCTCGGCCCAACAACATCAACGCACTCTGACGCGCGACGAATCCGTATTCTTCCAGAGCTTCGCGCGCTCGTAGCCGGCCGTCTTCGTCAGAGTCAAAAGAGTCCAGCGCCTTTACCAGCGACGCTTCGATCGCGCGCCGATCGTCAGCTATGCGAGAAGCCATTACGTCCATGCGATGGGGTTTGCCCAGGACCAGCTTGCCCACTTCCTGATCGATACGATAGGCGCCGTAAGCGGACGGCTCGACGTCGACTGGCTTCTCCCAAACTTGCACTCCTTCCAGTGAATGAGACGCGCGGTGTTCGTTCAGCAAGTTGGGCTCGGACGGTGGCGTGGTGGCCGGCGACCGAAAAACAACTGCGACCCCATGGGTTCGTTCATGCGCCTTGGAGGACGCGAATTCGCGCAGTTCCTTCGCTGTGCTCCGCCTCTTGAGGAGGATCAGGCCCACCAGCAGCAGCACCAGAATTATAGTGATCCCGTAGGTCGAGAAGATCGAAGAAAACCAGTCGTCCGAAGACGAAGCATCCGCGCCCTGCGCGCGCGCAGAGCCGGCAGCGCACAAAACTGCAAGCACGCAAAGAACGCCAGCCAATAGCGCTCGCGTTGCTCTTTGCAGCCCGAAGACTGAATTCTGAGTTGGCATAACTTTCACCATTTACTTTTTTTAGGCTGGGAACTGTCCAGCGGGTTCGGAGCGTGGCAGGTAACCCGAAGCGGCTTTCTATTCCGCGTCGGTGAATTTGTACCCAATTCCCCAGACGGTGAGCACAAGTTGAGGGTTGTCCGGGTTCTCTTCAATCTTCGCCCGTAGGCGGTTAATGTGGGAATCAATCGTTCGGTAATAACCTTCGTTACCTTCGAAGGAGTAATCCCAGATTTTTTCGAGCAGGTATTTGCGCGGAAAGACACGCCCGGGATTCGCGGCAAACAGACGCAGCAGATCGAATTCTTTTGGAGTGAGTTCCACGTGTCGACTGGAGATGGTGACCTGGCGCCGGACGGGATCTATGCGCAAGTTGCGGTACACGATCGGAGCTTCGTCATGGCCATCGCCGTTGGCCGCAGCCGCGCGCGCCCGTCGCAAGACAGACTTAATCCGCGCCTCCAGCTCGCGCAAGCTGAAAGGCTTGGTCATGTAATCGTCGGCGCCCATCTCCAGACCCAGCACCTTGTCGACCACATCATCTTTTGCCGTGAGCATAAGAATTGGCATCTGCGGACTTCTTTGGCGAAGCTCCTTGCAAACAGCCAGACCATCCATCCTTGGCAACATCAAATCGAGGACGACTACGTCCGGCCGATTCTTCATTGCCGCCTCGACTCCGGCTATTCCGTCCCCTGCAGTACTGACGTCATAACCTGCTCTCGAGAAATACTCCTCGATCGCTGTCGAGATGTTGTCATCATCCTCGATGGTGAGAAGGGAAATCCTTGGCGCCAGCGCCGGCGCTGCCCCAGTCGCGTGCACAGAGCGAGATTTATCCCCGGTCGATTTATCTGGCATTACCCTTTTTTCCCTTGAGGCGATAAGGGTTTCGGTGTGTCGCGCACGCACGCGGAGTGACGGCGCGTCACCTAGGACTATATCAGGGCGAACGGATTCAACTCAAGCATAAAGTTAGCAAAATGACAGAAATTGGCGAAGTTGGAGTGCGCAAACCAAATCCCTGGGTTCGTTCCGTTTCGCGCAGAAACTCCAACAAATCTGACCAAACAACACAGAGGTGAGCCAGCCTCAGGGTTGCGGCTTCGGCGGCGTCAGCTTGGCGCGCATTTGCTCCTCGAATTGGGTAAAAAATTGGGCGAACCGCTCTGGCGTTCCGGTCTTCTTGCGCAGTTCCTGAAAGAAAGCCAGCCCGCGCTCGTCACCAAGCGCCACCAACGCCTGGCCCTCGACGGCGAAGAGGTTAAAGCTTCGGCGCTCGATGCTCTCCGAGAGCGCGCCGCTGATCAATGGGAACGTGCGCGGATCATCCTTTCCGGTCGCGCCCAACAAACCGACCGCGGCCACACGTACTCCGTTGGGGTTCTCAGAAGCAAAATACTTGAATCCAAGTTCAGCGGCGCGCTTGTCACCGAGAGCCGCGAGTCCACTCAAAGCGGAAGCGCGAATCGTGTCGCGCCACGAGGGCGCGTCGATTATCTTCATTAAGGAATCGTAAGCAGTTGGGTTTTTCGTTTGGCCCAACGCTGCGGCAGCGGCTCGGATCACTGCATAACTCTGATCGTTGAGCAGTTGCTGATACGTATCCGCAAGGCTCGCGTCTTTCGTCGTGGCCAGCGAGTTGACGGCCCGCGCGCGCACGCGCGCGCTCGCATCTTTGGTTGCCGACAGCAGCGCGTCCTTCGCGTCCTTCAAACCATTTAGGGCTGTGACTGCCTCGAGTCGCGCGCCCCAAAACCGATCCTTCGTCGCGGCGTCGCTGATTGATTTGACGATCGATTGCCGGTCGTCGCTGGTGGTTTTGTCGTCCTTCATCCGCGAGGCCAACTGCTGCAAAGCCCAAATGCGACCCAACACGTCCTGATCGTGAGCGAGTTGATATAACAACTGCCCATTCGTCTTGCTGAACAGCAGTTCCTTGATGAGCGTGCCGGCGTAATCAAAGTTGACCAACAAAGGTTCCGAGTCGACCGTGAACTTGAATGTCTGCTCTTCCTTCGCTTCGATCCGCACGCGTTCTACGCGCGTGCTGTTGGCCGTACCGATCTCGATATCCACTGGAGTTTGAAAGAGTGCGACCTGCGGAAACTGAGATTCAAGATCGGGATGCTGTTCTTGCCGCACCTTCAACGTCAGTGACTTGTTCGCGGCATCATAGTCCTGCGTCACCCGAAAGATTGGATGGCCCATCTTGTAAAGCCACTCTTCAAAGAACCAATCCATCGGCTGTCCGGTAGTTTCTTCGATCGCGATCCGAAACTGTTCGGTCTCGACCGGCTGATGCGCGTACTTCGTCAGGTAATGATTGATTGAGCGCCACCAGCTGTCTTCGCCCAGGAACGTGCGCAGCATGTGCAACACGGCGCCGCCGCGCGGATACGCGTAAGTGTCGAAAACTGCATCAGGATTCGCGTAGTTCTTCGTTACGATCGGCCGTCGCTGTCCGCGGCTCCAGGCCCCATAGTAGGCGTCCTGGTTGCCTTTCACGTCGAGGAACAGAAAGTCGTCATGGCCCAGCCGATGCTCGTCCCACATCGCCTGAAAATACGTCGCGAAACTCTCGTTGAGCCAGATGTCCGACCAACTACGACACGTCAGGTAATCGCCGAACCACTGGTGCGCTAGTTCGTGCGACTGCAAGCCGTCCGTGTCCGAATCGAGTTCCGTGCGCGCATCGTGAATCATGTTGTCGGTCTGCGTCGTCGCGCTGATGTTCTCCATGCCGCCGCCGAAATCGCGCACCGTAGTTTGCGCATACTTGGCGTACGGATACTTCACACCGGTCTTTTCGGAAAAGAACTTGACCATCTCTGGCAGGCGCGCGGCCGTCACTTTTCCTTCTTCAATTTCACTTCGATAGACGTTGGTCATGATCGGAATGCCGGCATATTCGCCGGTGACCGGCACAAACTCGCCGACGATAATTGAAGTTAGATAGGTCGCGTGCGGGTCGTCAATCTTCCAGTCGTAAGTGCGGGTGCCGTCCTGATTCTCTTTCACTGAAATCAGCTTGCCGTTCGAAATCACGCTGAGGGGCTTCTCGACGGTCGCGATGATTTCCGAAGTAAGGAAGTCGTTGGGATGATCGAAGCAGGGAAACCACTGGTGATTCGTTTCGGCTTCTCCCTGTGACCAAACCTGACGCGGCCGCGACGGATCGCCGGCGCGCGGCTTGATAAAATTCAAACCACCACCGCCCAGGCCGCCGCTCCCCGCCGGCGGCTTGTTCGTGTGATAAGAAATCACCAGAGCTAGTTGGTCGCCTG